>NZ_JADCBG010000224.1 GCF_020253645.1 Phenylobacterium sp. | reverse complement strand
GGGGGACGCCCAGGCCCGTGGAGGCGTTGCCCTGGGGGTCGGAATCGATCAGCAGGACGCGCTCGCCCACGGCCGCCAGGGCGGTGCCGAGATTGATCGCCGTCGTGGTCTTGCCGACGCCGCCCTTCTGGTTGGCGACGACGAGGACGCGGAGGGGGCGGGTGTCTTCAGCGACGGGGGCCACGGCCAGAACTCCGGATGCGAAGGATGCGACCACGATCATCGCTCAGGCTGGGCAGGATTTCCACCTGAAAATCCCATGATCTTGTGGCCTCTTCGATTTCAGCCACAACATCTTGACCTTTCAGGAACAAACCCGTCGCGCCGTTGCGGAAGTAGGGCTGGGCGTACCCAAGCAGCCTGACCAGGGGGGCGCAAGCCCGGGAGGTCACGATATCCACAGTCAGATCGAGAGCCTCGGCGCGGGCGTGATGAACGCTGGCGGGCAGACCGAGCCGGTCCACGGCGGCCTGGAGAAAACGGCACCGTTTCGCCATGCTTTCAACGAGGTGGACGTGGAAGCCGGGGTGGTTGCGTCCGAGTATGGCCAGCACCACCCCGGGCAGGCCGGCGCCTGTTCCCAGGTCCGCCCAGGTGAGGGCGGCCGGTGCAAGGGGGAGCAGCTGGGCGGAGTCCAGGGCGTGTCGCGACCAGAAGTCCGGCAGGGTGGCCGGACCGACCAGGTTCATCCTCTGGTTCCAGTCCTCGAGGAGACCGCGATAGACTTCCAGGTCGTCGAGGGCCCGCTCCTCCGCGCCGGTCAGGGCCGCAAAGCCCGCCCGGGTGAGCGGGCCTGGCGCCCCGGGCTCAGGCGGCGTGGCGGCGGGCATGGGCGAGAAGGGCGGTGAGGGCGCCGGGGGTCATCCCCTCGATACGGGCGGCCTGGCCCAGGGTCAGGGGCCGGATGGCGGCCAGCTTCTCGCGAATCTCGTTGGAGAGGCCGCCGACGGCGGCATAGTCCAGGCCCGTCGGGAGTCGCAGGGATTCATCGCGCCGGAAGGCTTCGGCGTCCGCCGCCTGCCGGTCGAGATATCCCGCATAGGCCGCGTCGATCTCGACCTGCTCGCGCACGGCGGGACTCCAGGCCCGGATCTGCGGCCAAATGCGGGCCAGGTCCTCGAAGCCGATGGTGGGATAGGCGAGGAGCTCGGAGAGGTTGCGCCTCTGGCCGTCGGCCTTGACGGGAAGCCCCGCCCTGGCCGCCTCCGCCGGGGTGAGGACGAGACTGGACGCGAGGCGGCGCGCGGCTTCGAGTTCCGCGCGACGGGCGGTCCAGGCCGTTTCACGTGAAACACCCACACACCCAAGGGCCAGCCCCCGGTCCGTCAGCCTCTGGTCGGCGTTGTCGGCGCGGAGGGTCAGACGGAACTCGGCGCGACTGGTGAACATCCGGTAGGGCTCGGTGACGCCCCGGGTGACCAGGTCGTCGATCAGGACCCCGATATAGGCCTCGTCCCTGCGGAATACGGCGGCGTCGCCGCCGGCGGCCGACCGTGCGGCGTTGAGGCCGGCCATCAGGCCCTGGGCTGCAGCTTCCTCATACCCCGTGGTGCCATTGATCTGGCCGGCGAGGTAGAGACCGGGCAGCCGCTTGACCTCGAGGGTGGGGTCCAGCTCGCGGGGGTCGACATAGTCGTACTCGATCGCATAGCCGTGCCGGACCACCCGCACGGACTCAAGGCCCGGGATGGTGCGTAGGAAGAGGTCCTGGGTCTCTGCGGAGACCGAGGTGGAAATCCCGTTGGGATAGACGGTCGGGTCATCCAGGCCTTCGGGCTCGAGGAAGATCTGGTGGCTGGTCCGGTCCGCGAAGCGCACGACCTTGTCCTCGATGGACGGACAATACCGCGGCCCCCGGCCCTGGATCCGGCCGCCATAGACAGCGGACTCCGAGAGTCGCTCGGCGATGATACGGTGGGTCTCCGGCGTCGTGGCCGTAACGCCGCAGGCCACCTGCGGTTTGGTGATGCGGTCCGTCAGGAAGGAAAAGGGGCTCGGGACATCGTCCGCAGCCTGGCTGTCCAGGCGATCCCAGGCGATGGTCCGGCCATCGAGGCGCGCCGGCGTGCCGGTCTTCAGCCGCCCCATGCTGAGGCCCAGACCGTAGAGCCGGTCTGACAGGCCGATCGCGGGCGCCTCGCCGGCCCGCCCCGCCGGGATCCTCTGGTCGCCGAGGTGAATGATCCCCTTCAGGAAGGTCCCCGTGGTCAGGACCACCCGACCGGCGGGATAGGTCCGGCCGGAGGCGCCGGCCACGCCGGCGATGCGGCCATCGACCACGATCAGGTCCTCCACCGCCTCGGCGAGGATTTCCAGGCCAGGAACAGCCGCCAGTTCCGCCTGCATGGCCTCCCGGTAAAGCCGGCGGTCGATCTGGGCCCGGGGCCCCCGCACGGCGGCGCCGCGGGACCGGTTGAGCAGACGGAACTGGATGCCGGCGGCGTCGGCCATGCGGCCCATCAGGCCGTCGAGGGCGTCGATCTCGCGGACGAGGTGGCCCTTCCCGAGCCCGCCGATCGCCGGATTGCAGCTCATCTCCCCCACAGTCTCGATCCGGTGGGTCAGGAGGAGGGTGCGCGCACCGACGCGCGCCGAGGCCGCCGCCGCCTCGCAGCCCGCATGCCCGCCTCCAATGACAATGACGTCCCACATGGACTGAAGCCGATCTCCAGGGGTTTTATGGCGGAGCGGCCTTACACCAGATCGGGCCGTGTTTCACGTGAAACAGCTCACTTGCCGATGCAGAAGGTCGAGAAGATACGATCGAGGACGTCCTCGGGGCCGATCCGCCCGGTGACCCTGTCCAGCGCCCGGGCGGCGAGGCGCACATCCTCGGCCGCCAGCTCGGGATCCTCGGCGAGGGCCATCGCGCTCTCCAGTCGGACCAGGGCCTCGGACAGCAGCCCCGCGTGGCGCAGCCGGGTTGCGGCCGGCGGCTCCGCCCCTCCGAGGGCGGACAGGACCCTCCGGGTCAGCACCGCCTCGAGGCCCTCGACATCGGCCGCCCGGTGAGCCGAGACCCGATGGGGCTCGAGGCCGAGGGCGGTGGACTCCGCCAGGGCGCGGGCCGTGGCGTCTCCAGCCGGAAGGTCCGCCTTGGCGACCAGGCACAGGTCCCCCGGGCACAGGACGTCGGGCGGCGGGGAGGCTGCTTCCGCGCCGCCGGATCCGTCGACCACCCAGAGCCTGAGATCCGCCTCGGCGGCCCGGCGCCTCGCCCTGCGCACGCCCTCGGCCTCGATGAGGTCGACGGTCTCGCGCAGGCCCGCCGTGTCCGCGAGGATCACCTTGTATCCGCCCAGACGCAGGGACACCTCGATGACGTCGCGGGTCGTTCCCGGGGTCGCTGTGACGATCGCCGCCTCTCTGCGCGAGAGGGCGTTGAGCAGGGTGCTCTTCCCGGCGTTGGGCGTCCCCACCAGGGCGAGGGCGTAACCCTCCCGGACCTGTTCCCCGCGCCGGACCCCGTCCACAGCCTCCGCCAGGGCTCGCGTCAGACGCTCGAGGGCGGGGCGGGCCCGCCGGGCCACGTCCGCCGGGAGATCCTCGTCCGGAAAGTCCACAGCCGCCTCGAACAGCGCGAGAGCTTCGACCAGGTCGGCGCGCCAGGCGTCCCGGGCCCGGCCCAGGGCGCCGCCCAGCTGGGCCAGGGCCTGCCGCCGCTGGGCCTCGGTCTCGGCCTCGACGAGATCCGCCACCCCCTCGGCCTGCGCCAGGTCCAGCCGTCCGCTCTCGAAGGCCCGCCGGGTGAACTCGCCGGGTTCGGCGAGCCTGAGGCCCAGGGCGGCGAGCGCCTCCAGGACGCCGGAGACCACGGCGGGGCCGCCGTGAAGATGGAGCTCAGCGCTGTCCTCGCCCGTATAGCTCGCAGGACCCGGCATCCAGAGGACAAGGGCGTCATCGAGGACCTCGCCCTCGCTCCCCCGGAGGCGGCGGCGCGAAGCCTGCCGGGGCGGCGGGCGACGACGGGCCAGGGCGTCGAGGGCTTCGCCCGCGCGCGGCCCGGTCAGGCGCACGACCGCAATCGCCGCCCGGCCCGGGGCGGTAGCGGGAGCGTAGATGGTGTCGGTCATCTGGGCCTTGCGGCCCCCATGCCCATGCCGGCCGCCTGGGTCATGAGCTTGGAAAACTGCTCCTGGGCGCCGGCGCCGAAGGCCATCCAGTTCTTCATGAGCTCCTCCGGGGACAACATGGCCATGTTGGCGCTCATGCGGGACTGCATCTCCTCGACCAGGCTGGCGTTGAGTTCGCTGACATCGGGGAGACCCAGGAAGGTTCGGGCCTCGATGGGGGAGCAGTCGATCTCGACCGTGATCTTCATGGGACGATCCTCCTGGGGTCGGGCCTTGGGAGGGGTCAGGATAGCGCGGCCCGGAGGGTCGCAAAAGCGACTTCCGAAAGGGGGCGGCGCCGCCTACCTTGAGCCTGTTTTCAGGCAGGAGATGACCCCATGGGAGAAACGGTCCGAATCCAGGTCGAGGGCGGCGAAATGTCGGCCTACCTCGCGCGGCCCGGCGCTGAGCAGGCCCCGGCCATCGTGGTGCTGCAGGAGATCTTCGGCGTGAACGCGGTGATGCGCGAGATCACCGACAGCTTCGCGGCTGAGGGCTTTCTGGCGATCTGTCCCGACCTCTTCTGGCGGATCGAGCCGGGCGTCGACATCACCGACCGCACGGAGGCCGAGTGGAAGAAGGCCTTCGCGCTCATGAACGCCTTCGACGCGGGCCAGGGCGTCAGGGACATCGCCGCTACCATCTCGCGGATCCGGAGCGATCCGGGCGGGAACGGGAAGGTCGGCGCCGTGGGCTTTTGCCTGGGGGGACAGCTGGCCTGGCTCACCGCCACGCGAACGGACGCGGACGCGGCGGTCTCCTATTACGGCGTGGGCATTGAGGGCCTGCTCGGCGAAGCCGCGAACCTGCGCAAGCCCGTCATGCTGCACGTGGCGGAGGCGGACGGCTTCGTGCCCCCGCCCGCCCAGGCGGCCATTCGCGAGGGCCTTGCGGGAAATCCCCTGGCGACGATTCACGCCTATCCGGGCCGCGACCATGCCTTCGCCCGGGTCGGCGGCGAGCACTATCACGCCGCGGACGCCGCCCTGGCCGGGGAGCGGTCTCTGGCCTTCCTCCGCGCCAACCTCAGGGGCGCCTGAGCCATGCGGGCGATCCGTCTGGCCGCCACGGGCGGACCCGAGGTCCTTGAGCTGGTCGACCTGCCGGACCCCTCGCCCGGCCCCGGCCAGGTCCTGGTCCGTCAGGCCGCGATCGGCGTGAACTATATCGACACCTATCACCGATCGGGCCTTTATCCCCTGCGCCTGCCCTCGGGCCTCGGCATGGAGGGCGCCGGAGAGGTCGTGGCCGTGGGTGAGGGCGTGTCCCGCTTTTCCACCGGCGACCGCGTGGCCTTCGCCTCGGGACCGATCGGCGCCTATGCCGAGCTGCACGCCGTGGACGCCGCCCGGGCCGTCGCCATCCCCGAGGGCGTGGACGACCGTACTGCGGCGGCGGCTCTCCTGAAGGGGATGACGGCCGAGTTTCTCCTGCTGCGCTGCCGCCCGGTCGCGGCCGGGGAGCCGGTGCTGATCCACGCCGCCGCCGGCGGGGTGGGCCAGATCATGGTCCAGTGGGCCAAGGCCCTGGGCGCCGTGGTGATCGCCACCGCCGGCAATGCCGCCAAGGCGGCCCGGGTCCGCGACCTCGGCGCGGATCACGTCATCCTCTACGGCGAGCAGGATGTGGCGGCGGAGGTGAGAAGGATCACCGGCGGGGCCGGCGTCCCGGTCGCCTACGACTCCGTGGGCGCGGCGACCTTCGAGGGCACCCTGGCCAGCCTGTCGCGCCGGGGGGTCTTCGTCAGCTTCGGGAACGCCTCGGGTCCCCCGCCGGCCGTCGAGCCCGGTCGGCTCATGCGGATGGGCTCGCTCTTCTTCACGCGCCCCACCCTGGGGGACTATGTAGCGACGACGGAGGAACTCGACGCCAGCGCCGCGGCGGTCTTCTCCCGGATCGCCTCCGGGCAGATCACGATTGAGATCGGACAGACCTTCCCGCTCAGCCAGGCGCGCGCCGCCCATGGGGCGCTGGAAACGCGGCAGACTGTCGGCTCGACCCTTCTGATCCCCTGAGAGGCCAGCCGGCCTGGTGTTTCACGTGAAACACCAGGCTGAGGTCAGGTGTTCATGGACTGGAAGAAGTCATCGTTGTTCTTGGACTGCCGGAGCTTGTCGAGGAGGAACTCGATCGCGTCCTGGGCCCCCATGGGGGCGAGGATCCGGCGTAGGACGTGGGTCTTGGCCAGCTGCCCCGGCGGCGTGATGAGCTCGTCCTTCCGGGTTCCAGACTTCAGGATGTCGATGGCCGGATAGATCCGCTTGTCCGCGACCTTGCGGTCCAGGACGATCTCGGAGTTGCCGGTGCCCTTGAACTCCTCGAAGATGACCTCGTCCATCCGGCTGCCCGTGTCGATCAGGGCCGTGGAGATGATGGTGAGGGAACCGCCCTCCTCGACATTCCGCGCTGCGCCGAAGAAGCGCTTGGGCCGCTGCAGGGCGTTGGCGTCCACGCCCCCGGTCAGGACCTTTCCCGAGGAAGGTACGGTCGTGTTGTAGGCCCGGCCAAGCCGGGTGATGTTGTCCAGCAGGATCACCACGTCCCGCTTGTGCTCGACCAGGCGCTTGGCCTTCTCGATCACCATCTCGGCCACCTGCACGTGCCGCTGGGCGGGCTCGTCGAAGGTCGAGGCGATGACCTCGCCCTTCACCGTCCGCTGCATGTCGGTGACTTCCTCGGGACGTTCATCGACGAGGAGGACGATCAGGTAGCACTCAGGGTGGTTGGCCGCGATCGCCTTGGCGATGTTCTGCATCATGATGGTCTTGCCGACCCGAGGCGGGGCGACGATGAGGCAGCGCTGGCCCTTGCCAAGGGGCGAGACGATGTCGATGACCCGGCCGGAGCGGTCCTTGAGGGTCGGGTCGTCGATCTCCATCCGCAGGCGCTCCTGCGGGTAGAGAGGCGTCAGGTTGTCGAACAGCACCTTGTGCCGCACGTTCTCCGGCGGCTCGAAATTGATCTGGTCCACCTTCACGAGGGCGAAGTACCGTTCGCCCTCGCGGGGCGCGCGCACCCCACCGTCAACCGTGTCGCCGGTCCTCAGGCCGAACTTCCGGATCTGCGAGGGGCTCACATAGATGTCGTCCGGGCCCGGGAGATAGTTGGCCTCCGGCGACCGCAAGAAGCCGAACCCGTCGGGCAGGACCTCCATGGTTCCTGACCCCGAAATCTCCACGCCTTCCTCGGCCAGCACCTTGAGGATGGCGAACATCATGTCCTGCTTGCGCATGGAGTTCGCGTTCTCGATCTCCAGGGTCTCGGCAAAGGACAGAAGGTCCGCCGGGGACTTGTCCTTCAGTTCCTGGAGGGACATCCGGGTCAGGCCCATGGCGGCGATGGCCTGGGCGGCCTGCGACGGCTCGTCGTCCTCGACGGCGGCCTCCTCGGCGGGCGAGAGGTCCAGGCTGGCGTCCTCGATGGCTTCGACGAGGTCGGCGGCGTCCTGGTGGGGGTTGTCTTCAGACATGTCTGACTTTCGGTTTCCGGCCGCTATCGGGAGACATCCCAAGCGGTCAGGCGGCCGGCCATGAGGCCCGCCGGTTTCAGTCTGGTGTTTTCAGAGCCGGGCGTGGCGACGCCGATGGACATCGCAGGCCCGGCGCAAGGCGGGAACGGGCCCCGACGCATCCGGACCCCGTGACCTGACCGGAACCATACTCCCCGCGCCGGGTCAAGCGCGGCGAACCCGCCTGGTCATCGACCGAACTCCAGGGTGGCCGCGAGGACCATGACAATCGCCGCCAGGAAGGGGAGCTCATTGGTGGCCCGCCAGAAACGGTTGGACCGCGTGTTGGTCCCTGCAGCGAAGCGCTTGCGCGAGGCTCCCAGGAAGTGGTGCCAGCCGATCAGGAAGACGACGCCGGCCAGCTTGGCGCCCATCCAGGGCTCCAGAAGAAAGTCCCATCCGCCCAGACGAGCGGTGGCGTTGAACCAGATGAGGGCGAGACCCAGGACGAGGGTCGCCACCATGGCCGGGCCCATGATGATCCGGTAAAGCTTGAGCTCCATTGTCTGGAAGGTGAGGTCCATCTCCGACCCCGGCGTGGCGTCCGTGTGATAGGCGAACAGCCGGGGCAGATAGAGGAGGCCCGCCATCCAGGCGATGACGGCCAGGATGTGCAGACCCCGAAGGAGATCGTAGGCGTTCATCGGCCGGGTCCTCCTTGTGCTTTCAGGCAGGGACAGCGGCCATGGACGGCGGGACAGGCCCAGCCGTCGGGCGCCGCGGGGCCGTCGGCCCTGGAAAGGGACGAGACCGCCGCCCCGGCTAGGGCGCCGATGAAGTCAGGGTCTGTTCCCAGGGCAGGCGCCCTGAGCCACTTCGGGCATCCGGACTCCTGGGCGAGCTCGGCATACTCGTGATCGAGCTCCACAAGCGTCTCGACGTGCTCCGAGACAAAGGCGATGGGCGAAACCAGAACACCCAGACCTTCCGCGCCCGCCCGCCGGATCTCGTCGTCGGTCGAGGGGCCGATCCACTTGAGAGGACCTACGCGGCTCTGATAGCTGATCCGCCAGTCGGAAAACTCAGGGAGCAGGCGTGCAACAGCCCCGGCCGTCGCCTCGACCTGGGCCTGGTAGGGATCCCCGCCGGCGACCACCTTCTCGGGAAGCCCGTGGGCCGAGAAGAGGAGCCTCAGGCCCTCGGGGCAGCCGGCGCCCTCCCAGGCCGAGCGGATGGCGCGGGCATGCGCCTGCGCCAACCCGTCCGAGACCGGATAGCAGCACACGGACCGGGAACGGCCAGGCCCGCGATAGACCCTCTCCCAGTCCTGGAAGGATGAGGCCGTGGTCGTCGTCGAAAACTGGGGATACAGCGGCAGGAGAACGATCTCGTCCGGCCGCCAAGCCTCGACCTCCGCAGCCGTGTCGGCCGCGAAGGGCTTCCAGTATCGCATTGCGATGAAGACCTTGCTCTCCTGCCCGGGCCGGAGCCGGGCGAGTTCGGCCTCGAGCGCTTCCGCCTGATTCCGGGTCTCCGGCAGAAGAGGCGACCCGCCTCCCATCAGGGCGTAGTTGGCGGTGGCGGCCCGGGTTCGGGTCGTCGAAATCAGGGCGGCGAGCGGATAGCGCACGAAGGCCGGCGCGCCGATGATCGCCGGGTCGCGGAAAAGATTGAACAGGAAGGGACGGACCGCGTCAGGCCCATCCGGACCGCCCAGGTTGAACAGAACGACGGCGAGACGACTCATCTGCCTGTGATCCTCCGTACGGCCTGCTCGATGTGCGCGACCGGGGTATCGGGCAATACGCCATGGCCCAGGTTGAAAATGTAGGGCCCGCCGTTCCACCCCTCGATGAGGGCGTCGATGCGGGCGTCCATCCGGGATCCGCCCGTCCTGAGAAGGAGGTTGTCGAGGGCGCCCTGGATGGCCTTTCCACCGGACTGGATCCTCCGGCCCTGGGCCAGGCTCGCCTGGGTGTCCAGGGCCACCGCCTGGACCGGGACCGCCTGAGCATAGTTATCGACTAGGGCCCCTGCGCCCCTGGGAAAGCCGATGAAGGGCGCCTTCACGCCGGCGGCCCGGACCCGTCGGATGATTTCCTGGTGCGGCCTGATGACCACGCGATCGAAGACATCCTCTGAGAGGCCCTCCGCCCAGCTCTCGAAAAGCTTCAGGACCTGGGCCCCGCTTCTGGCCTGCATGACGAGATAGCGTGCGGTCGCCTCGACAAGGATCTCCAGGATCTGGTCAAGCTGGTCGGCGCTTTCATAGGCGAAGGCCCTTGCGCGTGCGCGGTCCGACCCCCGGCCCTCGATCATGTAGGTCGCCACGGTCCATGGCGCGCCCGCAAACCCGATGAGCGCCCTTTCCGGCTCCAGGCGGGCGCGGACGCGGGACAGGGTCTCACCGATGGTGGCCAGACGCGCGGTCGAGGCCTCGATCTCGTCCCTCATGCTCTCTGTCGCCGGAAGCGGACCCAGCCTGGGTCCTTCCCCGGCCTCGAACCACACCTCCTGGCCCAGCGCCTGCGGGATCAGCAGGATGTCAGCGAAGACGATCGCCGCATCAAAGGGGAAGCGCCGCATCGGTTGCAGCGTCGCCTCGGCCGCCATTTCGGGGTCGTAGCAGAAGGCGAGGAAGTCCTTCGCCCGGGTTCTCAGCTCGCGGTACTCCGGCAGGGAGCGTCCGGCCTGACGCATGAACCAGACCGGGGGTCGCTCGAAGCGCTCTCCGGCGAGGGTGCGGAGAAGTTTGGGAACGGGCGCATCTGTCATGCCCCCTTAAACCCCGGTCAGGCTTTGGGCTCAAGCGGCCGGGGCAGGCTCCTCCCTGTCCTTTCCCATCCTCTTTTCTTTTTTCCGAGTTTTGGAAGAAGTTGAGGCGGCGCAAAACGTGGGAAACCGGGCGCGGCGGCGACCGTTCACCCGGCCTCCCCATGCCCGTCAACAGGCCGTTCTTCTCCCTGTGGATTACAGGGACAATCAAGATATTGATAAAAAAGAGGAATTTAGACCATAGAGCGATCCCTTGGGGCATCTTGAACAGCCGTTTAACTTTTCATTAAGCCTGTGGAAAAAGAGGTCACAGGCGACCGGACCGGTGGACCAAACAGCCCTTTGGCGCCCGTTTTCCAGCCAGGCCGTCCCGCCTCGGCGGATCCAGGGCTTTTCTCCCCAAGACCGATGACTTGGGCTAAGAGGCGGTTGACAGCTTCATCCCCAGAAAAGACCCCTTCCTCCCGCCTGCGCCGCCGACCAGAGCCCTCTCCTGAATGACCTCCGCCTCGCGCTTCGCCACCTACTTCCACGTTCACCTCGTCTCGGATTCGACGGGAGAGACGTTGAACGCCATGGCGCGCGCGGTCTGCGCCCGGTTCGAGAACGTGCTTCCGATCGAGCACTATTACGCCCTTGTGCGATCTCCCAGACAGGTCGAGAGGGCTCTTGCTGAAATCGAGGACGCCCCGGGCGTCGTCATGCACACGATTGTCGACGATAGCCTCCGGACCGCCTTGGAGGAGGGCTGCCGACGCCTTGAAATGCCCTGTATCGCCGCCCTTGATCCCCTGGTCTCGTCCCTTTCGCGCTACCTCGGAGCGGTCCTGACCCGAAAGGTCGGCGTGCAGCATGTGCTCGACACGGACTACTTCAACCGGATGGACGCCCTCAACTTCGCGATAGGGCACGATGACGGCCAGGGCGGGCAGGAGCTTGACCAGGCCGATGTCGTCCTGGTCGGGGTGTCCAGAACCTCGAAGACTCCGACCTGCATCTATCTGGCCCATCGCGGCGTGAGGGCGGCCAACGTCCCGCTGGTGCCGGGGCGGGGCCCGCCTGAGAACCTCAGGAACCTGTCTTCGGCCCTGGTCGTCGGCCTCACCATATCGCCGGACCGCCTGATCCAGATCCGGCGGAACCGCCTCCTGTCCCTGAAGGAATCCCGGGATACCAGCTACACCGACATTGAAGCGGTCCGCGAGGAGGTGGTTCAGGCCAGGCGGCTTTATGAACGCCAGGGCTGGCCCGTGATCGATGTGACCCGTCGGTCCGTGGAAGAAACCGCCGCGGCGGTTTTGAACCTCCTCCAGTCGTCCCGGGCGGCGCCGGAGACCGCCACATGACCCCGCCTCCCGTGATCCTCGCCTCGAAAAGCGCGGCCCGCGCCGCTGTCCTGAAGGCCGCCGGCGTGCCCTTCGAGACGTGGGACGCCGGCGTCGACGAAGGCGCAGTGAAGGATGAGATGCTGTCCAGGGGCGCGGGCCCGGCGGAGGTGGCCGTCGCCCTGGCGCGCGAGAAGGCCCTGGCGGTCTCGCGGAGCCGCGCGGGTCTGGTGATCGGAGCGGACCAGACCCTCGACTTCCAGGGACGGCTTTATGACAAGCCCGGGACCCTGCAGTCTGCGGCCGAGAGGCTCAGGGCGATGCGGGGTCAGCCTCACGCCCTTCACTCCGCCGTGTCGGTGGCCCGCAGGGGCGAGGTCGTGTGGCAGACCCTTTCCAGCGCGGAACTCGACATGCGGGCGTTCAGCGACGCCTTCCTCGACGCGTATATCGCCCTGGAAGGACCGGATCTTCTCACCTCAGTCGGGGCTTACAGGCTGGAGGGGCGCGGCGTGCAGCTCTTCTCGGACATCCGCGGCGACTACTTCACCATCCTCGGCCTGCCACTGCCCGGCCTTCTCGCCTTCCTGCGGCAGGAGGGGGTGCTGCTGTCGTGACCCTCACCGCTGCAACCCGCCTGGCGGCCGTGGTGGGCCGCCCGATCCGGCACTCCCTGAGCCCGGTCCTGCACAACGCCTGGCTGGAGGCCGCCGGGCTCGACGGCGCCTATGTCGCCCTGTCCGTCTCGGAAGGCCGTTTCGGGGCCTTCGTGGACGCCCTCCGCGGAGGGTCCCTGACCGGGGTCAACGTCACCCTGCCGTTCAAGACCGAGGCGCTGGCGGCGGCGGATATCGCCTCGGAGAGGGCCCTGGCGGCCGGCGCGGCAAACCTCTTGCTTTTCGACCCCGATGGCCAGGTGCGGGCGGACAATACCGATGGCGAGGGCCTCCTGTACGCCTTTGCGCGCCAGGCGCCGGACTTCCGGCCGGATCATGGCCCACTGGTCATCTTCGGGGCGGGCGGCGCGGCGCGGGGTGCGGCGGCCGCCTTCCTGGCCGCAGGTTGCCCGGAGGTCCGGATCGTCAACCGGACGCGGTCCCGGGCCGAGGATCTCGCCAGCCTGTTCGGCCAGAAGGTCCGGGTGGGAGAGCCTGGTGACCGAAGCCTTCTGGAAGACGCCGCCGCCCTCGTGAACGCCAGTTCGGCAGGCCTCGCCGAGGGGGCGCCGCCGCCACAGGACCTTGGTTCGGCGCCGGCGCGCGCCGTAGCCATGGACATGACCTATCGTCCCCTGCGCACGGCCTTCCTGGCCGCCGCCGAAGGGCGGGGGCTGAGGACCGTGGACGGACTGGACATGCTGATCGGCCAGGCGATCCCCTCGTTTGAAGCCTTTTTCGGCCAGCCCCCGCCCGCCGGGGCCGATGTTCGAGGGCGGGTCCTGCGCATTCTGGGAGAGGCGACATGATCCATATCGGGCTGACAGGCTCCATCGGGATGGGCAAGTCCACCACCGCCCAGATGTTCCGGGACGCCGGCGTCCCGGTGTATGACGCCGATGCAGCGGTGGCGGCCCTTTACGTCCAGGGCGGGGCGGCGGTGGCGCCGCTCGAGGACGCCTTTCCCGGCGTGACCCGGGACGGGGCGGTGGACCGGGAGGCCCTGAGGCTCCGGGTCCTGGGAGACGACGAGGCGATGACGCGCCTGAACGCTGTCGTTCACCCCCTGCTGGGGCGCGACCGCGCCGAGTTCCTGAGGCAGGCCGAGGCGTCGGGGGCGGACGTCCTGGTGTTCGACATCCCCCTGCTCTTCGAGACCGGCGGCGAGCGCAACATGGACGCCGTCGTGGTCGTCACGGCGCCCAGCGATGTGCAGAGGGCCCGGGTCCTGGCCCGGGAGGGCATGACGCCCGAACGCCTCGCCGCCATCCTCGCCCGCCAGACGCCGGACGCCGACAAGCGCGCCCGGGCGGATTTCGTCATTGAGACCGGTCGGGGCCTCGAGCCCGCGCGGGCCGACGTCGCCAGGGTCCTCGCAGCGGTCCGGGACCCCGCCTTCCGGTCGCGCCGCCACCCGCCCGGCGATTGAAGCCGAGTTCAAAGCAGGGCATTCAGGCCGCATGCCCCGCGAGATCGTCCTGGACACAGAGACCACTGGCTTCGAGCCCCACCTCGGTCATCGCCTGGTGGAGATCGCCGCCCTGGAGATCGAGGACTTCCTGCCCACGGGCCGTAGCTTTCACGCCTATATCGACCCCGAGCGGGACATGCCCCCGGAGGCCGAGCGCGTTCATGGTCTCTCAGCCGAGTTCCTGAGGGGCAAGCCGCGCTTCGCCGACCCTGAGGTCGCCCACGCATTCCTGGATTTCGTGGGGGAGGCGCCGCTTGTCGCCCATAACGCCGCCTTCGACCGGGCCTTCGTCAACTGGGAGCTCGGCCTGGCCGGTCTTCCGGATCTCCCGGACGCGCGATGGGTGGACACCCTGGCCCTGGCCAGGCGCCGCTTTCCGGGAATGCAGAACTCCCTCGACGCCCTGTGCAAGCGCTTCCGGATCTCCCTCTCGGAGCGGGAGAAGCACGGCGCCCTGATCGACGCCCGGCTCCTGGCGGCGGTCTATCTGGAACTCAGCGGCGGCCGCGAGCGGGCGCTGGACCTGACCGTCACGTCGATGGCCGCCTCTGAAACCGTCCTTGCGGCGGGAGTTCGTGGTCCTCGCCCGCGCCCGCTCGCCTCCCGCTCCACAGACGCCGAGCGGTCGGCTCACGCCGAGTTCGTTCTGGGAACGGTCAAGTCGGAGCTCTGGAAAGCCTGGCTCTGAAACGGGCGGAGCGTTCGGCTCAGGCCGTGCCGACCGCCTGTCCCATGCCCTCGGCCTCGGCCTTGCGCGCCAGATAGACGGCGCCGAAGTCGATCGGGTCCAGCATGAAGGGGGGGAAGGAGCCGTCGGAGGTCACGTCCGCGATGATCCGACGGGCGAACGGGAACAGGAACCGGGGGCATTCCGCCAGGAGAACAGGCTCGAGGTTCTCCGCCGGGACGCCCTCGATGGAGAAGAGTCCGCCGTAGACGAGCTCCACCATGAAGACCGGGCCATCCTCGCGCGTCGCCCGGGCGGATAGCTTGAGATCCACCTCGAAAAGACCGTCTTCCCGGCCGCGCGCATTCATCTCCACGCCCATGTCGATCTGGGGCTGGGCGCCGCCCGAGCGCAGGCTGTCGGGCGCCCTGGGGTTTTCGAAGGACAGGTCGCGCACGAACTGGGCGAGAATCCGGATGCCCGGCTCTGTGGCCCCGGCTTCCGGGCTGGCGGCGGCGGGCAGGGAATCAACGTCTGACATCGGGGGCTCCTTCTGGACCTCGGACCGGTCGCAGGAGGCCCTTCAGCCGGCCCGGCTGGCTATCACGGGCCCGTTCCGTGCGCAATCTCGGCTCCGCCCCCTGACGCGCGAGGAATAAGCCTCTATATTGACCGCGAAAGCCATGACCCAACCGCCCGGACACCCGCCGTGCTCCAGCTAATCCTCCTCGCCCTCGTCGCCGCCGTCGCCCTCCTGCAGCTTTACGCCGTGCTGGGCCGCAGGATGGGCCGTCAGCCCGAAGAACGGGCCGCCCGGCCTGAGCCGGTCGCACCCGCGCCTCGCCCGCTCGCCCCGATCATCACAGAGCCCCTGCTCTCCGAGGACGCGCCCTCCGGGCTCTCCGCCGTGCGCGCCCGGGACCCGGGGTTCGACCCGCAGACCTTCCTCGCAAGCTCCCGGAACGCCTACCGGACCCTCGTGACGGCCTACGCCGCCGGCGACCGGGAGGCCCTGAGGCCGCTCCTGACGCCAGAGGTCATGTCCGCCTTCGAGTCCGGCATCGTCGCCCGGGAGGCCTCCGGGCAGGTGGAAAGCGTCGAGTTGCCCCATCCCCCCCGGTCCGACATCGAGGACGTGCAGATCGACGGCGACAAGGCCAGGATTTCGGTGCGGTTCCTCGGGGAGCTCGTGCAGACCATCAAGAGCCCCTCGGACACCGTGCCGCGGGTCTTCGACCGCCGCACCGCCGAACTCTGGACCTTCGAGCGCAATCTTTCGGAAAAGGACGGCGTCTGGCGTCTCGCCGCCGTCGACGTCGCTGAGGCCTGATCCCGTGCGGGCGCCCGGGCTGATCGCCCTGGCCGGGGTTCTGCTCCTCTCCGCCTGTGCGACCCCGGGTTCATCCCCGCCGTCATCGCGGGGTCCCGCCCCGCGGGACATGCCGGCGCCGGCGGCCCCGACCCCCCCGCCCGATGCGCCCGAAGGGCCGCGGGCCCCCCCGGTTGTCCCGCCCTCCCCCGTCTTCCTGCCCCTGTCCGACCTGCCCGGCTGGGACCAGGAGGATCATGTCGCCGCCTTTGAGGCCTGGCGGGCGAACTGCAGGGTCCGCCGCACGCCGGCCTTCGCCGCCGCCTGCCGGGACGCCATGAAGGTGGACCTTCTGGACGGCGCTGAGGCCCGCGCCTTCTTCGAGGACCGGTTCCAGGCAGAGCGTCTTCCCGGCGAGGGCGTGCTGACCGGATACTTCGCGCCCATCTACGAGGCCCGCTACGCGCCGGACGCGGAGTTTTCCGCCCCTCTCCGCCCCCGCCCCGCAGACCTGCCGCCCGAAGGCGGAGACTATCCGGACAGGGCGGCCATCGAAGGCGAGCCGGTCGCCAACGCCCTGGCCTGGCTTCGGCCGGAGGACAAGTTCTTCCTCCAGATCCAGGGCTCCGGAACCCTGGTCTTCCCCGAGGGCCCGTCGCAGAAGATTCTCTTTGCGGGGACGAACAGCCAGCCGTTCTTGGGCGTCGCCAACGCCATGCGTGAGCGAGGTCTCCTGGAGGCGGGCCAGACCTCGGCGGAGGGCATTCGCACCTGGCTGGCCGCGAACAGGGGCCCGGCGGCTGACGAGATCATGGCCCTCAACCGCCGCTACGTCTTCTTCCGGCTCGCCCCGGACGACGGCCTGCCGCCCAGCGGGGCCGCTGGCGTCCCCCTGCCGCCCGGCCGGGCGATCGCCGTCGACCTCTCCCTGCACACTGCGGGGGATCTCTACTGGATCGACGCCAACAGCCCCATCCTGGCCGGCGCGTTTCCGACCTACCGTCGCCTCGTCACCGCCCTGGATACCGGCGGCGCCATCCGGGGCCCGATCCGCGCCGATCTCTATCTCGGCGCCGGGCCGGAGGCCGGGCTAGAGGCGGGCCGGATCCGACACGTCCTTCGCCTCTACAGGCTGGCGCCCCGGCCGTGAGGCGGCCCCTGCACCCCGAGGAGCACCGGCTCTGGTCGCTGGTGGCGGCGACGGTTCACCCGCTACCCGGCCGTTCGCGGCCCGCGGCCGGGACCCCGCCGGTCGCTGCGGACGCCTTGCCCCCACCCGCGCCGGTCCGGCCGTCCCCTCCTGCGCGCGCCGGCTTCAATCCACCCGCCGCCCGCCCCGCCCAAACCAAGGTTCTCGAGCCTGTCCGGCGTCGCCGGATTTCCCGGGAGCGTGACCCGCTGGGCGCCCATATCGACCTGCACGGTCTGGGTCAGGATGTGGCGCGCGCGGAGCTGGAACGGTTCATTCTGGAGTGCTGGCGTGACGGCCTGCGATCCGTCCTGGTCATCACCGGCAAGGGACTAAGGGGAGACGGCGTTCTGCGGCGTCTCACGCCGGAGTGGCTCGCCGCGCCGCATCTTCAGGTCGCCGTGGCCGGGCTCTCCGAGGCGCATCGCAGGCACGGGGGCGAGGGAGCCCTCTATGTGGCGCTCAAGCGCCGTCCGCATCCCGCCATTTCGAAGCCCAGGCTGTGACGCCCACGTGCCCGGCGACGTTGCCGAGGGTGCGGGAGAAGTCCGGGAAGGTCTCCACGGCCAGAAGAAGGGGCAGGAGCTCCATCGGCAGCCCCATGCCCATGAAGATCGGAACGAGGGTCGTGAAGAAGGTCACAGAACTGGCGACGCCCACGGCGGCCAGGCTGACCAGGGCCGCGACGAGGATGCCCGCCATCATCTCGGCCGGTCCGATCGCAACGCCATAGAGATGGGCGACATAGATCGCCACCGCGAGGTTGCCCGCCGGGCTCGTGATCCTGAAGAGGGCGACGCCCATTGGCAGGATCAACCCCCGCACCCTCTCTGAAATTCCCAGACGCTCGCAGGCCGAGAGCATGACGGGCAGGCAGGCCAGCGAGGACTGGGTGGAAAGGGCCATGGCGCCCACGGGGGTCATGGCCTCAGCCAGAGCCCTGGGCGGGGTCCGGCCGCCGAACACCGCAGCGCCAATTCCCAGGGCTCCGGCCATCAGGCAGATGAGCGTGATGACCACGACATAGTGGCCCAGAAGCCCCACCGCCCCCACGCCCGTCCGGGCTCCGACGGTCAGGGCGAGGAGAAAGACGCCGGCCGGCGCCAGAACCAGGACCCAGCGGACGATGACCATCATCGCGGCCTGCACCCCGTCGAACACCAGCACCACAGCCTCCCGCCGCCGCTCGTCGAGGCGGGAAACCGCGAGGCCAAAGAGCAGGGCGAAGACCACGAGGGAGGCCATGGCGCCCTCCGCCGCCGCCTGGACCGGATTCGTAGGGATGAAGGCCTGAAGCCATTCTGACAGCGGGGGAGTCTCGGGAATTCCGGCCTCGCCGGCTGCGGCGGACGCCCGGAGGGCCATCGCCGCCTCGGCGGGAGCCGGCCAGACCGAGACCAGGGCGGGGGCGACCAGGGCGGTCAGGCTGGTCGCCGCGAGGAGCATGAGGGCGAAGACCACGAGGGCGCGACCGGCGAGGCCGCCGCGGCTTGCAGTCTGCGCGGCCCGGGCCATGCCGGTCACCAGAAGGGCGAAGACCAGCGGAACAATGGTCATGCGCAGGGCGTCGAGCCAGACGCCGCCAACCGCCTCCGCCGCCGCGACCACCTCGGGTTCCGCGGGCGCCTCCAGCGAATGGAGCGCCACGCCGGCCCCGAGCCCGGCGACCAGTCCCGTCAGGATCAGGGTGGCGGGCGACGGCGCCTTCACGGGGGGGAGAGGCTTCTGGAGGCCTTTTCCTGCAGGCCGGAGACGCCTTCGCGCGCTTCGAGCCGCGCCGCCACGGCGTCAGGAGACACGCCGGAGGCCGCGAGCAGGACCAAGAGGTGATAGAGGACATCGGCCGCTTCCGCCGCCAGGCCCTCCGTATCGCCCGATACGGCGGCCACCACCGCCTCGACGGCTTCCTCTCCGAGTTTCCGCGCCGCTCCCGGGGGCCCCTCGCTCAGGAGGCGGGCTGTCCAGGAGGATTCCGGGCTGGCCCCCCGCCGGGCCTCGATCACCGCCTCCAGCCGCGTGATCGCCTCGGCCAGCCGGCTCACGCCTCTGGCTCCACGCCCCGGACCGGAACGCCGGCCGCGGCCATGGCCGCCTTGACCTCCGCAATGGACACGGCGCCAAAGTGGAAGATGGACGCGGCGAGAACGGCGTCGGCCCCGCCCTCGGTGACGGCTTCGACCATGTGCCGGGCCTCCCCTGCGCCTCCAGAGGCGATGACCGGGACCTTGACGGCATTCGTGACCGCCCGCAACAGGCCCAGGTCGTAGCCCGAGCGCACGCCGTCGCGGTCCATGGAGGTCAGGAGGATTTCCCCGGCGCCGCGCTCCACCACGGCCTCCGCCCATGCGGCGGCGTCCAGTCCGGTGTCCCGCCGACCCCCATAGGTGAAGACCCTCCAGCCCCCCCCGGGGACCGACCGGGCGTCGATGGCGGCCACCACGGCCTGGGACCCGAAGGCGTCGGCGCATCGGGCGATCAGGTCAGGATCCTCAACAGCGGCGGTGTTGATGCTGATCTTGTCGGCGCCCGCCAGCAGGAGGGCCCGGGCGTCCTCCACCGTCCGCACCCCGCCCCCGACGGAGAGGGGCATGAAACAGACATCCGCCGTCCGGGCCACCACATCGAGGATCGCGCCCCGACCTTCGTGGCTGGCGGTGATGTCGAGAAACATCAGCTCGTCCGCTCCCGCCGCATCATAGGCGCGGGCCTGTTCCACCGGGTCGCCGGCGTCGCGCAGGGACACGAAGTTGACCCCCTTCACGACGCGTCCGTCCTTGACGTCCAGGCAGGGAATGACGCGGACCCGGAGCATGGTCAGGCCGAGGCCGCCAGGGCTTCCGCCGGAACTATGGCGCCGTTGTAGAGGGCGCGACCCAGCACGGCGCCGGCGACGGGCGCGCCCCGCCGCGCCTTGAGCCGGAGGATGTCCTCCACCGACGCCAGGCCGCCGGCGGCGATCACGGGAATGGCGACGGCGTCGGCGATGGCGCCGAAGGCCTCGACATTGAGGCCCATGACGGTCCCGTCGCGGTCGATGTCGGTGATGATCAGGGCGCCTACGCCCGCATCCTCGAACCGGCGGGCGACGGTGACCGCGTCCAGGTCGGTGTTCTCGGTCCATCCCTGGGTGGCGACCTTGCCCGCCCTTACGTCCACGCTGACCGCGATCTGCTCGGGCCACAGCCGCGCCGCCTCGATGACCATCTCCGGGCGGGTGACCGCGACAGTGCCGAGGATGACCCGGGAAACCCCCGCCTCGATCCACCGCTCCACGTCCTGGAGACTGCGGATGCCCCCGCCCAGCTGGACCGGCGTCGACACCGCCGCCAGGATGGCCTCCACCGCCTCGCCATTGACCGCCCGGCCCTCGACCGCCCCGTTGAGGTCGACCACGTGGATCCAGTGGAACCCAGCCTCCGCCCAGGTGCGCGCCTGGTCCGCCGGGGAGGTGTTGAAGACGGTGGCGGTGCCAAGGTCGCCGTGCAGGACCCGGACGCACTCGCCGTCCTTCAGGTCGATCGCCGGATAGAGGATCACGGTCGCCACTCCAGGAAACGCGACAGCAGGGAGATCCCCGCGGCCTGGGATTTTTCGGGATGGAACTGGACGCCGGCCAGGTTGCCCCGGACCACGGCGGCGGGGAACCGGCCGCCATGATCCGCGTGCGCCGCCACGTCCGCAGGGTCGTCGGGCCAGAAGGCGAAGGAGTGGGTGAAATACATGGGCGAGGCGCCGATCCCGGCGATCAGTTCGGGTCCGTGGGGATTGACCAGGTCGTTCCAGCCCATGTGGGGGACCTTGGCCGAGGGGTCCGCAGGCTGAAGCCGACGGACCTCGCCCGGGATCCAGCCAAGCCCCGGCGTGACGCCGAACTCCAGGCCGCGAGCCGCCATCAGCTGCATCCCCACGCAGATCCCGAGGAAGGGACGGCCTCGCAGGCGCACGGCCTCGTCGAGCGCCCCGCGGAGGCCCGGCCTGGCCTCGAGGGCCTCCATGCAGGCGGCGAAGGCGCCCACGCCGGGCAGGACGATCCTGTCCGCAGCTAGGACATCTTCCGGGGCGTGGGTCACGCAGATCTCCGTCCGGCCGCCGGCGGCCCGGATGAGCGCCTTTTCGGCCGAGCGCAGGTTTCCCGACCCGTAGTCGATCAGGGCGAGGCGGCTCATGCGGTCAGAGGGAACCCTTGGTGGACGGCGCCTGACCACCCGCTCGCGGGTCGATTTCCGCCGCCTCCCGCAAGGCCCGTCCCAGCGCCTTGAATCCGCTCTCCGCGATGTGATGCGAATTTGCTCCGTAGAGGGTCTCGAGATGAACGCACGCCCCGGCGTTGGTCGCGAAGGCGTGGTGGAACTCCTTGAAGAGCTCAGTGTCCATGTCGCCGACCTTGGGGGTGGGGAAGGCGGTCCGCCAGACCAGATAGGGGCGGTTCGAGAGGTCGATGGCGCAGCGGGTCAGGGTCTCGTCCATCGGGATGACCGCGAGGCCGAACCGGCGAATGCCCCTGAAATCTCCCAGGGCCTGCCGCACGGCCTGTCCCAGGACGATGCCGACATCCTCCACGGTATGGTGGAAGTCGATGTGAAGGTCACCCTTGGCCTGGATGTCGAGATCCAGCGAGCCGTGACGCCCGAGAGAGTCCAGCATGTGATCGAGGAAGCCGATGCCGGTGCTGATCCGGGTCGCGCCTTCCCCGTCCAGGTTGACCCGGATCGCAATCCTGGTCTCGCGGGTCTCGCGGACCACTTCGCCTGTGCGCGCCATGGGCTAGAGTCCTTCCCGGGCCGCCAGATCCCGCAAGGAAGCCTGCGGCCGCGGTCCATAGTGAGAGATCACCTCGGCCGCCGCCAGGGCTCCCAGGCGGCCGCAGACTTCCAGCGGACGCCCCCTGACAAGACCGTACATCACACCGGCTGCGTATTGGTCGCCGGCGCCCGTCGTGTCCACGACTTTTTCCACCGGGACCGCCGGAATCGAGAGGACGTCGCCATCGGAGAGGAGGAGCGACCCCTTCTCGCTTCGGGTCACCGCCGCCAGCCGGGTCCGCTGGCGAAGGCCGTCGAGGGCCACCGCAAGATCTTCCGTCTCGAACAGGGCGAGGGCCTCGGCCTCGTTGGCGAAGAGAAGGTCGACCTGAGACGTGATGAAGCCAAGCAAGGCGGCCCTGTGGCGCTCGACCACGAAACCGTCGGACAGGGTCAGGGCGATCATCCGGCCCGCCGCCCGGGCGAGCCCCGCGGCCTTGGCGAAGGCCCGGCGGGCGGGCTCGGCGTCGAACAGGTAGCCTTCCAGATAGACGATCCCGGATCGCTCGATCACCGCCGGATCGATGTCTTCATCCCGGAACTCCACCGAGGCCCCGAGGAAGGTGCACATGGTGCGCTGGCCATCCGGCGTGACGTTCACGAGACACCTGGCGGTGGCGGGTCCGCCCACCAGGGCCTGGCTCGGAAAGTGTGTTCCCATGGCCCTGAGGTCATGGGCGAAGACCTCTCCCAGCTGGTCGTTGGCGACCTTGCCGAGGAAGGCTGTCCTGACCCCCAGGCTCGCCAGCCCGGCCACGGTGTTGGCGGCGGATCCGCCCGAGGTCTCCACCCCGGGCGCCATGCGGTCATAGAGCTGGCGGCCCCTCGCCTCGTCCACCAGGGTCATGGCCCCGCGCGTCAGACCCTCGGACACGATGAAGGCTTCATCCGCGGGTGCGATGACATCGACAATGGCGTTGCCGATTGCGGCGACGTCGAAGAGTTCGTTCATGGGGGTCTCCCGGCGCCAGGCGGAGCGGGCGTTAGCTACAGCCAAAGGCGGTTATGGGCAATGAGGTCCGCCCCGGCCCCCGGCGTCGCCCTATGCGCCCAGTTCGCCGGAGGGGCAAAGGTCTGCGACCGGACACGCCTGACATTTGGGCCGGCGGGCCAGGCAGACATATCTCCCGTGCAGGATGAGCCAGTGGTGGGCGCGGGTGCGCCAGGGGCCGGGCACCACGGTCATCAGCTCCTGCTCGACCTGGTCCGGGGTCTTGCCCCGGGAGAGCCCGAGGCGGTGCGCGACCCTGAACACATGGGTGTCCACGGCGATCGCGGGCTCGACGCCCAGTTCGTTCAGGACCACGCTGGAGGTCTTGCGGCCCACGCCCGGGAGGGCCTGCAGCGCCGCCCGATCCAGGGGCACCTCTCCCCCGTACCGGTCGACCAGGATACGCGCGGCGGCGACCAGGTTCTTCGCCTTGGTGCGGAAGAGGCCGATGGAGGCGATGTAGGGGATCACCCCCTCCTCCCCCAGCGCAAGGATCGCCTGCGGAGTGTCGGCCACCGCAAAGAGCCGCGCCGTCGCCTTGTTCACCGAGACATCCGTCGCCTGGGCGGACAGGGCGACGGCGGCCAGCAGGGTGTAGGGGCTTGTATAGGCCAGCTCGGTTCGCGGATCGGCCTCGGCCGCCTCGAAGCGTTCGAAGAGGGCCTGGATCCGGGCGCGCTCGGCAGGGGACCTGCGCGACCCTCTGGCCCGACGTGCCGGGGGTTTCGCCATGCCTCATCATCGTCTCCGCCGGCCGAAGTGACAACGGCTTGCATTTCGCTTAGGTCTAAGCAATATAGTTGAGGACTAAGCAAGAGGTTTCCCCGTGCCAACCCGCCGCCACATCCTCGAGGTGCTCTCCGCCGCGCCGATCCTGGCCACCGCCGGATGCGTGTCACCCGCCCCCGGACCAGATCCCTTCGCCGCCTGGAGAAACCCGGGCCAGGGAGAAACCGACCCAAGACGCTTTGTCCTCGCGCACGGCCTTCTGGCCCCGAACCCGCACAATCGCCAGTCCTGGCTCATCCGCCTCGAAGGCCCGGACGCGATGAGCCTCTACATCGACCGGGCGCGTCTGCTTCCGGAGACGGACCCCTTCGGACGCCAGATCGTCCTGGGCTGTGGCGCCTTCCTCGAAATGCTGGCGCTGTCCGCGCCGCGGATCGGACAAGTGGCGGACATCCAGGCCTGGCCGGAAGGCGCTCCGGAGGGCGCGCTGGACGATCGCCCCTTCGCCCGCGTGACCCTGAGGCCGGTTCCTGGCGTCGCGCCTGGCCCGCTGTTCGAGCAGATCGCTAAACGCCGGACCGAGAAGACGCCGTTCGTCCCGACGCCCCCGTCGGACGCCGCGGCGGCCGCCGTCCTGAAGGCGGCCCAGGCGCCCGGGCTGATCGCTGGTGAAACCCGGGAGGCCGGCCTCCGGCGCAGCCTCATTGACGCCTGCTGGGAAGGCTGGCGGATCGAGACCGGGACCAAGCGCACACACATGGAATCCGTCAACCTCATCCGGATCGGAAAGGCCGAAGTGGCGCGCAATCCCGACGGCATCGACCTGTCTGGCGGAATGATCGACGTCATGGCCCGGGCGGGTCTGTTGACGCGCAAGGCCCTCGCCGACCCCAACTCCACCGCCAGCAAGTCCAGCATGGACATGTTCCGGAAGACGATCGAGGCCACGCCGGCCTTTTTCTGGATCCGCTCGGAGACCGCGGATCGGTCGGCCCAGCTGGCCGCTGGCCGAGCCTATGCCCGGGCCCAGCTCGCCGCCGGGACTCAGGGGCTGGCCATGCACCCCTGGAGCATGACCCTCCAGGAGTTCCCGGAAATGGCCGGGCTCTATGCAAAGGTCCAGTCCCTCCTCGGGGCGAGCCCCGAGGCGCCTGTTCAGATGCTCGCCCGGTTCGGCGCCGCCCCGTCGCCGAGCGAGCCGTCGCCCAGGCGCAGGCTTGACGATCTGATCCGCGTGTGACGACTCCGGAGGCATGAGCCAGAGAGACCCAGACCTGAGCGCCTTCTTCACCGACATCGCGATCATCGACCAGCTGATCGACGCGCTCCGGTCGAGACGACTGCCCCCGGGCCTGTCCCTGGCCGGCTTCGGGGTCATGAATCACATGGTGCGGACGGGCCATGAGACCACCTCGCCGGCGGCTCTGGCCCGCGCCCTTCAGGTGACGCGCGGCGCGATCACCGGTGTCCTCCACAAGCTCGAGGCCGAGGGTTTCGTAACCCTGGAGCCGGATCCAGACGACGGACGGGGCAAGAAGGTGAGGATCACTCCGGCCGGCTTCGCCGCCCGCCAGGCCGCTATCGACGCCTTGGAACCCCTCGTCGTCCGCTTCGAGCGCGAGATGGATCTCGAGGCGATCCGTCGGATGCATCCCGAGATTCGCAGAATCCGCGAGTACCTGGACAACAACCGGGACGTGTAACGCCTTGCCCGTTGCCGTCCTCGGGGTTTCCGTCTAACAGCGGACTTGCGTCCTGTCGGCGGCGCCCCTGAGTCACGTCGGATGACCACGCCCTCACGGCATCCCGTCGCCTTCGACTTCTTCCTTGAAGTCGCCGTCATCGATCAGCTTGTCAGCACGGAGATGGAACGGGTTCTCCCGGAAGGGCTGACCATGTCCAGCTTCAGCCTCCTCAATCACCTGACCACCAGGGGGGGCTCCGACTCTCCGGCCCGGCTGGCCCTCGCCCTTCAGGTCACGAAGGGGGCCGTGACGGCCCTTCTGAAGCGCCTTGAGGCCCGCCGCCTCATCCACATGTCCGCCAACCCCAGGGACGGACGGGCCAAGATCGTCACCCTCACAGAGGAGGGTCGGCGGAGGCGAGACGACGCGATCGCCGCCCTGGATCCCCTTCTGGAGGCCTTCCTCGTCGACTTTTCCGAGACCGATCTGGCCAACGCCCTGCCCCTGCTTCGCCGGGTGCGGCTGCATCTCAACAGGCGCCGGAGGGGCCTCTGAGGCCTTTCCCGCCGCTCTGTCCCGGGTTAGACCCTTCTGATCTCGGCGGCGACGGTTCCGTCTCGGGACAGGCGTCCATCGTCGGAGAAGCAAGGGCCTGATCATGTCCGCGCGTTGCCCGGTTCCGAGCCAAGCGCCCGCCAGGAGAGGCCCGGCCCGATGAGCGAGATTGAGCTCCTGAATGTCGAAATCCGGCCGCACAGATCCCTTTCAGACCGCGGCTTCATCATCCTGATCTCCTTCGTCACGGCCATCAACTGCATCGCCGGAGCCGTCTTCCTCTCCATGGGCGCCACCCTGGTGCCCTTCTTCCTGGCCCTCGATGTCGTCGCCGTGCTTGTCGCCTTCGCCGTCAGCTATGCATCCGCCCGTCGCATAGAGCGGGTCGTCATCACCGAGAGCCTCGTCCGCCTGACCGAGGAGACGCCTCACCGCCGCGTGCTCATCTGGGAAGGCCCCACCGCGTTCACGCGCCTCGCGGCGGAGGCGGAGGCCGACCGCCTGGTGACCCTCAGCCTGACGGTGTCCGGCAAGGAGGCCAGGATCGGAAAGACCCTGGGCCCCAAGGCCCTCGAAGACCTTCGACGACAGCTCGACGCCGCGCTCCAGCAGGCCCGCCGGCCCCGGACCCTGGCCTGGTGACCAACCAGCGCCCCTTCAGCGACGACGAGGTCGAACGCTACGCCCGCCACCTCGTCCTGCGCGAGATCGGGGGGCCCGGCCAGCAGAGGCTGAAGGCTGCGCGCATCCTGATTGTCGGCATGGGAGGGCTGGGCAACCCTGCGGCTCTTTACCTTGCGGCGGCCGGGATCGGGGGGCTTGTCGTGGCCGATCCCGACAAGGTCGAGATTTCCAATCTCCAGCGCCAGGTGCTGTTCTCGTCAGCCGACAGGGGACGCTCCAAGGTGGACGCGGGTCTGCGGCGACTCACCGACCTCAACCCCCATGTAGAGACCCAGGCTCTTCGGCTGGCGGTCAACGCCGGGAACGCCGCAACCCTGGTCGAGGGTTTCGACCTGGTGCTTGACGGCACTGACGACTTCGCGACCCGGCTGGCCGTGAGCGACGCCTGCGTCGCCGCAGGCGTTCCGCTCGTCTCCGGCGCCATAGGCCGCTGGACCGGTCAGGTCGCGGTCTTCCCGGGTCGACCCTGCTATCGCTGTCTGGTGCCGGATGTCCCTCCGGAGGTCGAGACCTGCCAGGCCGTCGGCGTAGTCGGGGCTCTGGCCGGCGTGATCGGATCCATGATGGCCCTGGAGGCCGTCAAGCTGATCACCGGGGCGGGCGATCCCGTTGTCGGCCGGCTGCTGATCTACGATGCGCTCGCCGCCGAGACGCGCACGGTCCGGATCACGCCCGACCCCGCCTGTCCGGCCTGCGGCGCGGATCAGCCCGGCGGCGTATAGCTGACGCTCGCCCCGGGCCCCAGGGGCCAGTCGAACACCACCCAGAGCCCCGTCATGAGGCCCCCGGCGACCATGAAGGCCAGGGCGTAGGGCAGCATCAGCGCCAGGAGGGACCCCACCCCCACCGAAGCATCCCAGCGGCGGCAGAAACCCAGGATCAGCGGGAAGTAGGCCATCAGCGGGGTCATGATGTTGGTGAAGCTGTCCCCCATCCGGTAGGCCGCCGTCGTCATCTCCGGGCTGATCCCGAGGAGCATGAACATCGGCACGACCACGGGCGCCAGGGCGCTCCACTTGGCGGTGGCCGAGCCGATGAAGAGGTCGAGGAAGGACGAGAACCCCAGCACGCCGAGAAGCAGCGCCGGCGCCGGCAGGTCGAGCACCTCCAGGATGTGAGCGCCGTTGATGGCGGCGATGGGCCCCAGCCGCGACCAGTTGAACATGGCCACGAAGTGGGCGGCGAAGAAGGCGAAGACCAGGTAGGGCGCCATGGCTCGGATGCCATCGGTCATCATGGCGAAGACCTCCCGGTGCGACCGGATGATCCCGGTTGCGGTCCCGAAGGCCATGCCCGTCGCGAGGAAGAGCACAAGGAAGCCCGCGATCAGGGCGGTGTAGAAGGGCTGTAGGGCCGCCGGCCCGACCTTGCTCTCGTCGACCAGGGGCGTGAAGCCCGGCCAGAGGGCCAGGGCGACGAAGCCCGCGACGACGACGAGGGCGGCGAGACCGGCGCGGCGCAGGCCCTTCCGCTCAGCCTCTGTGGGCGCCGACTGGGCCAGCTCGGCGGTCAGGTCAGCGTCCGGCTCGCCCTGCCAGGGTCCGAGGCGGGGCTCGATGATCCGGTCGGTCACGAACCAGATCAGCGGGGTGAAGACGCCGACAATGGCCAGGATGAACCACCAGTTCCCCAGGGGGTTGAGGGTCCACGTCGGATCGATGATGCGCGCCGCTTCCTGCGTGAAGCTGAACAGGACGATATCGATCTGGCCGGGCGTGATGTTGCCCGCAAAGCCTCCGGAGACTGCGGCGAAGGCGGCGGCCAGCCCGGCCAGGGGGTGACGTCCGACGGCGGCGTAGAGCAAGGCGGCCAGCGGGATGAAGACCAGGTAGGCGGCGTCCGAGGCATGGTGCGAGACCATGCCGATCAGGGCCACGATCGGGGTCAGCCACCGGCGGTCGGCGCCCCGGAGGCTGGCTCGGATCAGCGCGCTGAAGAAGCCGGAGCGTTCGGCGACGGCGGCGCCGTACATGACGGTCAGGGCCACGCCGAGGGGGGCGAAGCCCGTGAGGGTCTTCGCCGTCTCGGTGAAGAGCCTTTCCAGGTTCTCCTCAGACAGGAGGCTTTCGGCCCGGAACACCAGCCGCCCATCCTCCAGCTCGCCCCAGGTCGGAGGCGTCTCGCCTCGGAAGGGGAGGGAGGCGGTCCATCCGAGCATCGCCCCGAGGGTCGACAGAATGAAGAGGCCCCCGATCAGCCAGACGAAGATCATCACCGGTTCCGGGAGCCGGTTGCCAATTCGCTCGACCAGGTCCAGCAGGGAGCGCCGCGGCGCAGGAGGAAGGGCGTCAGGGGCGGCCAAGGGGGGTCTCCGATCCTTCGGTCTGGAACCCGGCGGCGTGGCGCCGCCCGGCGGAGGGGTCAAGGGGCGACCCGGGGGGAGGTAGGCGCCGCCGCGAGGGGTTCAACCCGGCGGGCCTTCAGAGCATGGAGGGCAGAACCCGGTCCGGCGGGCGGTGCCCGTCCATCCAGGTCCGGATGTTGATGAGGACCTTCTCGCCCATCTCGGTGCGCGCCTCGACGGTGGCGGAGCCCAGATGCGGCAGAAGCACAGCGTTGTTCAGGCCCAGCAGCTTGGGGTTCACGGCTGGCTCGAATTCGAAAACGTCGAGTCCCGCTCCGGCGATGCCGCCCGAGGCCAGAAGGTCCGCCAGGGCCGACTCGTCGATGATCTCGCCGCGGGCGGTGTTCACCAGGATGGCGTGGGCCGGCATCAGCTTCAGTCGCCGCGCCGACAACAGGTGATAGGTGGCTGGCGTGTGCGGGCAGTTGACCGAGATGATGTCCATCCGGGCCAGCATCTGGTCGAGGCTTTCCCAGTAGGTGGCCTCGAGCTCCTCTGCGATCCGCGGACTGACCGGCGCGCGGTTGTGGTAGTGGATCTGCATGCCGAAGGCGCGGGCCCGGCGGGCCACCGCCTGGCCGATCCGGCCCATGCCGATGACCCCCAGCCGCTTCCCGGACAGCCGCCGCCCCAGCATCCAGGTCGGCGCCCAGCCCCGGAACTCCCCGGCCTCGATGGACCGGGCGCCCTCCACGATCCGGCGGGACACCGCCATCATCAGGGCCAGGGTCAGGTCCGCGGTGTCCTCGGTGAGCACCCCCGGCGTATTGGTGACCGTCACGCCCCGGGCGGCGGCGGCGGCGACGTCGATATGGTCCACCCCGGCCCCGAAGTTGGCGATGAGCTTGAGCCGCTCGCCGGCCGCCTCGATGACGTCGGCGTCGATCCTGTCGGTAATCGTCGGGGCCAGGACGTCGCAGCGGCCCACAGCGTCGATCAGGGCCTCCCGGCTCAGGGGCTCGTCTGAGAGGTTCAGTTCGGTGTCGAACAGCTCGCGCAGACGGGTCTCGACGGCGTCCGGGAGCCTGCGGGTCACAATCACTTTCGGCTTGCGCGTCGGCATCGGCGGCGGGGTCCCGAATTTCAGCGTCCGGCGAAACGGCGCTCTGGCGCCTTCGTTGCGGAACCTCTAGCAAAGAGGGCATGAACGGCCAAGTTGAGCCTTCCTGTCTTTGGTCCCGAGAC
Source organism: Phenylobacterium sp. (assembly GCF_020253645.1). Classification (GTDB taxonomy): domain Bacteria; phylum Pseudomonadota; class Alphaproteobacteria; order Caulobacterales; family Caulobacteraceae; genus Phenylobacterium. The sequence continues at coordinate 1,053 of NZ_JADCBG010000224.1, read as the reverse complement.
CTCGCCGTCGCGCTCCTGGCGGCGTTTTTCGCCCTGTTGATTCCCGCCGCCGCCGTGGCGCAGGCGGCGCGCGTCACGCCTTCGGGACTGCCCGTCCCGCGCTATGTCACGCTGAAGTTCGGCTCCGTGAACGCCCGGGCGGGTCCCGGAGACGACTATCGCGCCCTGTGGGTGTACCAGGTGCGCGGCCTTCCGGTTCAGGTGATCGCGGAGTCCTCGGAGTGGCGCCGGATCTGTGATCCTGACCGCGGGGTGGCCTGGGTCCACATGCGCACGACCGACGGCCGCCGGAACGTGATGCGCGCGGCGACGCCCGCCCTGCCGGTGAAGGCGGCGCCTCGCGACGATTCCCGGACCATCGCCCTCCTGCAGCCCCGCGCCCTCGCCGCTCTTCAGAGGTGCGAAGCCGCCTGGTGCCGCATCAAGGCGGACGGCGTGACGGGCTGGGTCCCGGCTGCGGCGGTGTGGGGCGCCGACGATCGCCCCCAATGCGTTCCGCCCCCCGCCCGTTGAGCGGCCTCTCCGCCTCTGATAGAGCGGAGTCTTCCCGGCCGGAGCATTGCGCCGTCGGGGCTGTCATCTGCAATCCGCAGAAGGGTGATCCATGATTCCCGGCGCCAAGGCCAAGGACCATTACTCCAGAGAGGAACTCCTGGCCTGTGGTCGGGGGGAGATGTTCGGTCCGGGCAACGCCCAGCTTCCGGTCCCGCCGATGCTGATGTTCGACCGCATCACCCACATCACCGAAGAGGGTGGCGCCTACGGCAAGGGCCACGTGGTGGCCGAGCTCGATATCCGTCCGGACCTCTGGTTTTTTGACTGCCACTTCATCAACGATCCGGTGATGCCGGGCTGCCTGGGCCTTGACGCCATGTGGCAGCTGGTCGGCTATTTCCTGGGCTGGTCGGGAGCGCCCGGAAAGGGCCGGGCCCTCGGCGTCGGCGAGGTCCGCTTCACGGGTCAGGTCACGCCGAAGGTCAAGCAGGTCGTCTACCGCATCGACCTCAAGCGGGTGATCATGCGCCGGCTCGTTCTTGGCATCGGCGACGGCGT
>NZ_JADCBG010000223.1 GCF_020253645.1 Phenylobacterium sp. | reverse complement strand
GGGGGAAGTGGCCTTCCGGGCCCCGGAAGTCAAGCCCGGCTTGCCAACCGGGCCCGCCGGGGCGATCAAGGCGGCATGCCTGAAACCCGCCGCCTGCTGCTTGTGGCCGCCGCCGCCCTGATCGATGTCGATGGCCGGGTCCTGATCTGCCAGCGCCCCGAGGGCAAGGCCCTGGCGGGTCTCTGGGAGTTTCCCGGGGGCAAGGTGGAGGCGGGCGAATCACCCGAGGCCTGCCTGATCCGCGAGCTGTCCGAGGAGCTGGGCATCGAGGTCACCGAGGCCTGCCTCGCCCCCTTTGTCTTCGCCAGCCACGCCTATGAGGACTTCCACCTGCTCATGCCGCTCTACCTGGTGCGCCGCTGGAGCGGGGTGGTGACGGCGAAGGAGCACGCGGGCCTGGCCTGGGTGAAGCCGAACCAGCTGGGCGACTATCCCATGCCGCCGGCGGACGCGCCCCTGGTGGCCTGGCTCCGGGACCTGATCTGAGCTTGGCGGGGCTGGTTGAAGCCCTGGCTGATCTCGTCCTGGCCCGCGCCGACCGGCCGGGCTGGGTGCTGGGCCTCTCCGGGGCGCAAGGTTCTGGAAAGTCGACCCTGGCGGCGAAACTCGCCTCGATCCTGGAGGCGGAGGGCCGATCCTGCGCCGTCCTGTCCCTCGACGATGTCTACCTCGGCCCGGAGGCGAGGGCGGGCCTGGCCCGCCGGGTCCATCCTCTCTTCGCCGTGCGCGGACCGCCGGGCACGCATGACCCAGCCCTGGCCCTGTCCGTCCTGGAGGCCCTCGGCGGTCCTGGGCCCGTCCGCCTGCCGCGCTTCGACAAGGGGCGCGACGTCCCCGTCCCTGAGGCCGCCTGGCCGGTCTTCGAGGCGCCTGCCGACGTCGTGATCTTTGAGGGCTGGTGCCTGGGCGCCCGGCCCGATCCCTCGGCGGCGGCCTCTGCGCCCATCAACGCCCTCGAACGCGAGCACGACGCGGACGGGACCTGGCGCGGGGCGGTGGAGGCGGCGCTGGCGGGCCCCTACCAGGACCTTTTCGAGGCCCCGGACCTGACGGTCTTCCTGCGGGCGCCGGACTTTCCCACCGTCCACCGCTGGCGGGGCGAGCAGGAGGCGGCTCTGGCCCGCGTCCTCGCGGCCGGCCGCCCCGGACGGGCCATGGACGCGGCCGAGCTGGACGACTTCCTCGCCCGCTACGAGCGGATCACCCGCCGGCTGATCGTCGATCCGCCGGGGGACATCGTGGTGGACCTCGCACCCGACCGGACGCCCGGGCCGCTTCAGCTGCGCTGAGGTTTCGTACCCGGGACCGACTGCTCGACCGCGCCGAGGGCGTCCGCCAGCCGCATCTTCGCCGAGCCCGGCCGCAGGGGCTTCTGCTGGGTCTCCGAGGGCGACCAGCCGGTGAGGGTCAGGATCTCGAAGGTGGCCGGCAGGCGGCCGTCAGGGTCGGCGAAGTCCCGGGCGTAGATCTCGCAGGCTCGGGCCAGGACGGCGCGGGTCAGGGGCCGGGGGTGGCGCTCGGCCAGTACGGAGGTCTCGCCCATCCGGCGCAGGTCGGCCATCAGCCGCAAGGGGTGGTCGTAGCGCACGGTCACCCGGTCGACGTCGGCCACCGGCAGGGCGAAGCCGGCGCGCTGGAGGAGGCCTGCGGCGTCTGAGGGGTCGGCGAAGGGGGAGACGCGAGGGCCAGCCCCGCCGGTCAGCTCCAGCTCGGCGGCGGTCAGGGCCTGGCGCAGCTCGGTCAGGGTCGCCCCGCCGAACAGGGCGCCGATGAAGAGCCCGTCGGGCTTCAGGGCCAGCCGCGCCTGGACGAGGGCGCCGATCACGTCGTTGGCCCAGTGCAGGGACAGGGTGGAGACGACGAGGTCCAGGCTTGCGGCCGCGAAGGGCAGGCGCTCCTCGTCGGCCTGGACGCGCATCCCGCCGCGACCGGCCAGCATGGGCCCCGACAGGTCCGCCTCGACCAGCAGGCCCACCCGGGGCGCGGCGTCGCTCTGGGCCAGGGCCTGGGCGAAGGCGCCGTTGCGGGCCCCGAGGTCGACGGCGCGGGGGAAGTCGCGCATGATGGCCTCCAGGCGCATCACGAGGTCGCCTGCGGCGCGGCGTTTCAGGAAGTCGGCCCCGGCGTATCCCGGGGCGGCCCTGTCCAGCCGCCGGCGCAGGAGCTCGCGGTCGAAGATTCGCGGGGGCGAGGCGGAGGGCGGCATGGGCCGCAACAATGAACGCTTCGGCCAGGCATGGGAACCCGCCGGCCCCTTCAGACGCGCCGGCCGGGTGGCGCTGGACCTCATCTACCCGCACCGGGCCCTCGATGATGACGCGCCGGTCCAGACGCCGGGCCTTTCGGTCGAGGGCTGGAGCCGCATCGCCTTTCTGGATGACCCGGTCTGCGACGGCTGCGGAACGCCCTTCGAATTCAGCCTCGGTCCCGGCGCCCTCTGCGCCGCCTGTCTGGCCAAGCCCAGGGCCTTCGACCGGGCCCGCGCCGCCTGCCTCTATGACGACGCCTCGCGCGGCCTCATCCTCCAGCTCAAGTACGCCGACCGGACGGACCTCTCGCGCCTCTTCGCCTCCTGGATCTCGCGCTCGGCCCGGGACCTGCTGGCCGGCGCTGACGCCATCGCGCCCGTGCCGCTTCATCCGTCCCGCCTGTTCAGACGTCGCTACAACCAGGCCGCCGAGATCGCCCGGCCACTGGCGAGGCTCTGGTCCCGGGACTACCTGGCCGACGTCTTGGTCCGGCGGCGTGACACCGGCGCTCAGGCCGGGCGCTCCGGGAGCGGTCGGCGGCGGAACGTGGCGGCCGCCTTCGCGGTGCCCGAGGGCCGACGGCGACTGGTGGAGGGTCGGCGCATCCTCCTCATCGACGACGTCATGACCACCGGGGCGACGCTGGAGTCCTGCGCCCGGGCCCTGCGGGCCGCGGGAGCCGCAGGGGTGGACGCCGCCGTCATCGCCAGGGTTAAAGACCCGGCAAGCCTCACCATATAGTCTGGGCGCAAACCGGAGGGAGAGCCGAATGGCCGCCGTGACCATCTACACCAAGCCCTTCTGCCCCTACTGCGTGCGGGCCCTGGGCCTCCTGGAGCGCAAGGGCGCCGAGGTCACCGAGATCGAGGCCGCCTTCGACGCCGGCAAGCGTGCGGAGATGCTGAAGAGGTCCGGCGGGGCGGCCACATACCCGCAGATCTTCATTGGCGACCGGCACGTGGGCGGCTGCGACGACCTGCATGACCTTGAGGCGCACGGCCGCCTTGACGCGCTGCTTGCGGGCTGAGGGGCGTGCGCGTCGCCCTGGTCCAGACCCGGACGCCGGCCACCCAGGCCGCCGCCTTGGATCACGTCCTGCCGCTGGTGCGGGAGGCCGCAGACTCTGGCGCGACGCTGATCCTGACGCCGGAGGGCACCAACATCCTGCAGAAGGACCGCGAGCGCCTGGCCGCCGCCCTGACGACGGCTGATGCCGACCCGGTGGTCTGCGGCCTGCGCGACCTGGCCCGGGACCGGGGGGTCTGCGTCCTCATCGGCTCGGCCCTGGTGGACGCGGGCGCGGACAAGGCCGCCAACCGCAGCCTGCTGTTGGGCCCCGATGGCGAGGTCGCAGCCTGGTACGACAAGCTGCACATGTTCGACGTGGACCTGCCGACCGGCGAGACGGCCCGGGAGAGCGCGGCCTACGCCCCAGGGGACCGGGCGGTCACCGCCCTGGCCGGGCAGGCCCGGCTGGGCCTGACCATCTGCTATGACATGCGCTTTCCGGCCCTCTACCGGGCCCTCGCCCTGGCGGGCGCCGAGGTGATGGCGGTTCCCGCCGCCTTCACCCGGCCCACCGGCGAGGCGCACTGGGAGATCCTGCTACGCGCCCGGGCCATCGAGACGGGGAGCTTTGTCCTTGCCCCCGCCCAGGGCGGCTTCCATGAGGACGGGCGCGGCACCTGGGGGCGCAGCCTGGCGGTCGGGCCCTGGGGCGAGGTGCTGGGCGTCCTGGACCATGATGACCCCGGCGTCCTGGTGGTGGACCTTGACCTGCCGGCCGCCGGTCGGGCTCGCCGGTCCATTCCCGCCCTCGCCAACGCCCGCGCCTTCACCGGTCCGGAGCCGATTTCATGATCCGCTATGCCCTGGTCTGCGGCGCCGGCCATGACTTCGAGGGCTGGTTCGGCGGGTCCGACGACTTCGACGCCCAGTCCGCCCGGGGGCTGATCAGTTGCCCGGCCTGCGGGTCGAGCGAGGTGCGCAAGCAGATCATGGCCCCGGCGGTCGTGACGACCAAGGGCCGGGAGGCCAAGTCCGCCGGCCCCAGCCGCGAGATGATGATGGAGATGGTCAGCCGCGTGCGCAGGCACGTGGAGGACAACTTCGACTATGTCGGCGACGCCTTCGCCCGGGAGGCCCGCGCCATTCATGAGGGCAGGTCCGAGGAGAGGGGCATCTTTGGTGAGGCGACGCCCGAGGAGGCCCGCGCCCTGATCGAAGATGGCGTCCCTGTGGCGCCCCTGCCGCAGGCGCCGCCCGACCGCCGCGATCTCAACTGATCCCCTTCGCCGGCGCCGACGTCGGGCCTTGTGTTGCGAAGGCGCCACACTACATCCCCGTCATGGTGGTTGCGCTTGATCAAGGCGACCGCCGGAATTCCGCCTCACGAGGGGACACATGAACATCGACCAGTATTCCGACCGCGCCAAGCAGGCCGTCCAGTCGGCCCAGAGCCTCGCCCTGGCCCGTCGTCACCAGCAATTTGCGCCCGAGCACCTGCTCAAGGTCCTGCTTGAGGAAAAGGATGGACTCTCCCGCGCCCTGATCCAGAGCGCCGGAGGCCGACCCGACGCCGTCGACCAGGCCGTCGACGCACTGCTGGGCCGCCGGCCCCGCGTTGAAGGCGGCTCCGGTCAGATCTACCTCGCCCCGGAATCCGCCAGCGTCTTTGCAGCGGCCGAGGCCGGCGCCAAGGCCGCGGGCGACGCCTTCGTGACCACCGAGCGTCTCCTGATCGCCATTGCGAAGGAGGGCGGTGAGGCCGCCAAGGCCCTGCGCGAGGCGGGCGCCGCGGAGGCGGCCCTCGAGGAGGCGGCGAAGACCCTTCGCAAGGGCAAGACGGCCGATAGCGCCTCGGCCGAGGAGGGCTATGACGCCCTCAACCGCTATGCCCGCGACCTGACCCAGGCTGCACGGGATGGCAAGGTCGATCCCGTCATCGGCCGGGACGAGGAGATCCGCCGGACCATCCAGGTCCTCTCGCGCCGGACCAAGAACAACCCCGTCCTGATCGGTGAGCCCGGGGTCGGCAAGACCGCCATCGTCGAGGGCCTGGCCCAGCGGATCGTCAACGGCGACGTGCCCGAGAGCCTGAAGGACAAGAAGCTGCTGGCCCTGGACATGGGCGCCCTGATCGCCGGGGCGAAGTACCGCGGCGAGTTCGAGGAGCGTCTCAAGGCGGTGCTGAACGAGGTGACCGCCGCCGAGGGCTCCGTGGTCCTGTTCATCGACGAGATGCACACCCTCGTGGGCGCCGGCAAGACCGATGGCGCCATGGACGCCTCCAACCTGCTCAAGCCGGCCCTGGCCCGCGGCGAGCTGCACTGTGTGGGCGCCACCACTCTCGACGAATACCGCAAGCACGTGGAGAAGGACGCCGCCCTGGCGCGGCGCTTCCAGCCCGTCTTCGTCTCCGAGCCGACGGTGGAGGATACGGTCTCCATCCTGCGCGGCCTGAAGGAGAAGTACGAGGTCCACCACGGGGTGCGGATCACCGACAGCGCCATCGTCGCCGCCGCCACCCTGTCCAACCGCTACATCACCGACCGCTTCCTGCCCGACAAGGCCATCGACCTCGTTGACGAGGCCGGCAGCCGGGTGCGCATGGCCGTGGACTCCAAGCCCGAGGAGCTGGACGAGATCGACCGGCGGGTCGTTCAGCTGAAGATCGAGCGCGAGGCCCTGACCAAGGAGAGCGACGAGGCCTCCCGCCAGCGTCTGGAGAAGCTGGAGGACGAGCTCGATGACCTCGAGGGCCAGTCCGCCGAGATGACCGCCCGCTGGAAAGCCGAAAAGGAGAAGGTCTCCTCCGCCGCCCAGGTGCGCGAGGCCCTCGACCGCCTGCGCGCCGAACTGGTGGCCGCCCAGCGCCGGGGCGACCTGCAACGCGCCTCGGAGATCGCCTATGGCGAGATCCCGCCCCTTGAGAAGCAGCTCGCCGAGGCCGAGCAGAAGGCCGCCGGCGACGCCGTCAGCCCTGAGGTGGTGGACGCCGCCCAGATCGCCGCGGTGGTCTCCCGCTGGACGGGCGTGCCGGTCGACAGGATGCTGGAGGGCGAGCGCGAGAAGCTGCTCCGCATGGAGGACTCCCTGCGCGGCCGGGTGGTCGGCCAGGAAGAGGCCCTCGAGGCCGTCTCCGACGCCGTCCGCCGGGCCCGCGCCGGCCTGCAGGATCCCGCCCGGCCGATCGGCTCCTTCCTCTTCCTGGGCCCGACGGGCGTGGGCAAGACCGAGCTGACCAAGGCCCTGGCGGAGTTCCTGTTTGACGACGAGTCCGCCATCACCCGCCTCGACATGAGCGAGTACATGGAGAAGCACTCGGTCAGCCGCATGATCGGGGCGCCTCCCGGCTATGTCGGCTACGATGAGGGCGGGGCCCTGACCGAGGCGGTGCGCCGCCGGCCCTATCAGGTCGTCCTGTTCGACGAAGTCGAGAAGGCCCATCCGGACGTGTTCAACGTCCTCCTCCAGGTGCTGGACGACGGTCGCCTGACCGACGGCCAGGGCCGGACCGTGGACTTCCGCAACACCCTCCTGATCATGACCTCCAACCTGGGCTCGGAGTTCCTGGCCAGCCAGAAGGAGGGCGAGGATGTCGAGGAGGTGCGGGGCGATGTCATGGGCGTGGTCCGCGGCCACTTCCGGCCCGAGTTCCTGAACCGGGTGGATGAGATCATCCTGTTCCGCAGGCTGGGCCGGGCGGAGATGGACAACATTGTCCGCATCCAGCTGAAGCGCCT
>NZ_JADCBG010000222.1 GCF_020253645.1 Phenylobacterium sp. | reverse complement strand
TGACCTTGCGCCATGGCTCTGCTCCGACTAGGGCTTTGCCCCTGTCGTCAATGCGTCACGGGGTTCTGCGGTGAAGGAAATCCTTGAGGAGCTCGAGCGGCGGCGCTCGGAAGCGCGGGCCGGAGGCGGGGGCCGCCGCATCGACGCCCAGCACGCCAAGGGCAAGCTGACGGCGCGGGAGCGCCTGGATCTGCTGCTGGATGAGGGCTCCTTCGAGGAGTTCGACATGTTCGTCGAGCACCGCGCGGTGGACTTCGGAATGGCCGAACAGAAGGTCGCCGGGGACGGAGTCGTCACCGGCTGGGGCACCATCAACGGCCGCGTCGTCTTCGTGTTTTCCAAGGATTTCACAGTCTTCGGCGGTTCGCTTTCCAACGCTCACGCCCGCAAGATCGTGAAGGTCCAGGAGCAGGCCCTGAAGGTCGGCGCCCCGATCATTGGCCTGTTCGACGCCGGCGGCGCCCGCATCCAGGAGGGTGTCGACGGCCTCGCCGGATACGCCGATATCTTCCTGCAGAACACCCTGGCTTCCGGGGTGATCCCGCAGATCAGCGTCATCATGGGGCCCTGCGCCGGAGGCGACGTCTATTCGCCGGCCATCACCGACTTCATCTTCATGGTGAAGGACACCAGCTACATGTACGTCACCGGTCCGGACGTGGTCCGCACCGTGACCCATGAAGAGGTTACCCACGAGGAACTAGGCGGGTACCGCGTCCATGCCCTGAAGTCCGGCGTCGCGGACGGGGCCTTCGAGAACGACCTCGAGGCCCTGACACAGGTGCGACGCCTCATCGACTTCCTGCCCCTGTCGAACCGCGAGAAGCCGCCGACCCGGGAAAGCTATGACAGCGTCGAGCGAGTCGAGCCCTCGCTGGACACGCTTGTGCCCGCCAATCCGAACAAGCCCTACGATATGAAGGAACTCATCCTGAAGATCGTGGATGAGGCGGATTTCTTCGAGATATCGCCAGACTACGCCAAGAACATCATCTGCGGCTTCGCCCGGATGGAGGGTTCGACCATCGGCATCGTCGCGAACCAGCCCCAGGTGCTGGCCGGCGTGTTGGACATTGACTCCTCCCGTAAGGCGGCGCGGTTCGTCCGGTTCTGCGACGCCTTCGACATTCCCCTGGTCACCCTTGTCGACGTGCCCGGCTTCATGCCGGGGACCAAGCAGGAGCAGGGGGGGCTGATCCGGCATGGCGCCAAGCTCCTGTTCGCCTTCGCTGAGGCCACCGTTCCCAAGGTGACCCTGATCACCCGAAAGGCCTACGGCGGGGCCTATGACGTGATGAGCTCCAAGCATATCCGCGGGGACGTCAACTACGCCTGGCCCTCCGCCGAGATCGCGGTGATGGGGTCGAAGGGCGCCGTAGAGATCATCTTCCGCTCAGAGATCGGCGACACCGAGGCGATCGCTGCCCGGGAGGCGGAGTACAAGGCGCGGTTCGCCAATCCCTTCGTGGCGGCCTCACGGGGCTATATCGACGACGTGATCTCGCCCCACTCGACGCGGCGACGCATTGCCCGGTCCCTGCGCAACCTGAAGGGGAAGGTGCTGTCCAATCCCTGGAAGAAGCACGACAACATTCCCCTCTGATCCGCCTCCGGGCAGGGATTTCCTGAGGTCCTGAGTGCACAATCTCGCCGCCCAGCTGTTGCTCTCCACGGTGCTTGTGTCGGCGACGGTGGTCATGCACCTGATCGGCCTGGGCATACTGCGGCGTTTGGTGCGACTTCACCTGGAGCGCTTTCTCCTCTTCGTGCATCTGGACCGCGTGATCGTTCCCATGGGCGTCGTCCTGGGGCTGTTTGTGGTGCACGGGGCGGAGATCTGGCTCTACGCCCTGACCTACCGGGCCATGGGTTTGACCGACTCCCTGGAGGAGGCTCTCTTCATCTCCACCAGCTCCTACTCCACCATCGGGGAGGCGGCCGGACTGCTTCCTGCGAACTGGCGGCTCGTGGGCGTCCTGGAGGGTGTGAACGGCATGCTGCTGATCGGCTGGTCCACCGCCTTCCTCTTCCAGCTCCTGGACCACATCATGAGCGATGACGAGGAAGACCAGGCCCAAAAGGGCGCCATCGCCCGCCGCCGGCGCACGAAGAAATAGCGGAGGCGCTCCTCAGGTCACGAGGGTCGCCATGTCGTCCCCACGCTGAAGCGGGTCGCGCAAGGCATGGTCGGCTGGCGTGAACTCCAGCGAGACAGAATTGATGCAGTACCGCAGGCGGGTGGGCGGAGGGCCGTCGGGGAAGACGTGGCCCTGGTGGCTGTCGCACCGGGCGCATCGGGTCTCGATCCGGAGCATGCCGTAGCTGGTGTCTCGCACGCCTATGACGTGGGCCGGATGGATGGGCGCCCAGAAGCTGGGCCAACCCGTCCCGCTCTCGAACTTGGTCCTGGCCTGGAACAAGGGCAATCCGCAGAGCCGGCAGCAATAGACCCCGTCGGCCTTGTTGTTTAGAAGGCCTCCGCAGAACGGCGCTTCGGTGCCGTGTCGGAGCAGGACCTCGGCCTCCTCGGTCGTCAGACCGGACTCAAGACGCTTGCGTTCCGCAGCGTCGGGTGGCGTGAGGTCGAAGGAAGACGGAGAGATCGCGGGCTTGTCCATGCCTGCAATCTAGGGGGCGGATGTCCCGGGTGGAAGCACCCGATGCGCCGAATCCCCGGTACTGTTCAAGGGGCGCTGGATGTTCAGGAAGATCCTCATTGCCAACCGCGGCGAGATCGCCGTGCGGATCATCAAGACCTGCCGCCGACTGGGGATCGCTACTGTGGTGGTCTTCTCCGAGGCGGATGCGGACTCGATGGCCGTCGAGATGGCGGACGAAAGCGTCTTCATAGGCCCTGCGCCGGCATCCGCCAGCTACCTGGTGGCCGACAAGATCGTCGAGGCCTGTCGGGCGACTGGCGCCGAGGCCGTCCATCCTGGCTTTGGGTTCCTGTCCGAGAACGCCGGCTTCGCCAAGCGGCTCGCAGACGAGGGGATCGTGTTCATTGGTCCCAATCCCCACGCCATCGAGGCCATGGGGGACAAGATCGAGTCGAAGAAGTTCGCGGCCCGCGCCAATGTCTCAGTGGTGCCGGGCCACGTGGGAGAGATCGACGACACCGCCCACGCCATCCGCATCGCCGAAGACATCGGCTATCCAGTAATGATCAAGGCCTCCGCCGGCGGCGGCGGCAAAGGCATCCGGGTCGCCTGGAACCGTCAGGACGTCGAGGAGGGCTTCCCCGCCGTTCGGGCCGAGGCGAAGGCCAGCTTCGGCGACGACCGGATTTTCATCGAGAAGTTCATCGAGAGCCCCCGCCATATCGAGATCCAGATCCTGGGCGATAAGCATGGCAATGTCGTGCACCTCTTTGAGCGCGAGTGTTCGATCCAGCGCCGGAACCAGAAGGTGATCGAGGAGGCCCCTTCGCCGCTTCTCGACGAGGCGACCCGGGCGGCCATGGGCGCACAGGCGGTGGCCCTGGCCAGGGCGGTCAACTACGACAGCGCCGGAACCGTGGAGTTCGTGGCCGGCCAGGACCGCAGCTTCTATTTCCTTGAAATGAACACTCGCCTTCAGGTTGAGCACCCGGTGACAGAGCTGATCACCGGCGTCGACCTCGTGGAACAGATGATCCGGTCCGCCTGGGGAGACAAGCTTGCCTTCCGGCAGGAGGATCTGTCCATCAAGGGCTGGGCCATGGAGAGCCGTATCTATGCAGAGGACCCCTATCGCGGGTTTCTGCCCTCGATCGGGCGCCTTGTGCGGTACAGCCCGCCGGTCGAGGGGAGCTCCGAAGGCGGAACGCTGGTCCGGAACGACGCCGGTGTCCGCGAGGGCGACGAGATCTCGATTTACTACGACCCGATGATCTCCAAGCTTTCGACCTGGGGGCCGGACCGCATCGCCGCCATCGACGCCATGGGCAGGGCGCTGGAGGACTTCCATATCGAGGGCCTTGGCCAGAACATTCCCTTCCTCGCCGCCGTCATGGACCAGGAACGTTTTCGGTCCGGAAGCCTTTCGACTTCCTACATCAAGGACGAGTTCCCCGAGGGCTTTCAAGGCGCGGCCCCCGACGCCTTCCAGAAGGACCTGATGACCGCCGTGGCGTGCGCCATGCACCGGGTTATCGCCGGCCGCGCCGCAGGCGGCAGACTGCGTGACGACTGGGTGGTGATCGGCGCAGGCGTTCACAGGCCGGTCCTCGTCGGGACCCAGGAGGAGGGCCTCCGGATCGACCTCCTGGCAGAAGGCCGCGCCCTGAGCCTCTGGGGGATCGAGTGGCGACCTGGTCTTCCCGTTTTCAAGGCTGTCCTCGACGGCCGCGCCTTCGCCTGCGCGGTTCAGTCTGCAGCGGAGGGCTATGTGGTTCGTCACCGTGCCGCAACGAGCCGTGTCCTGGTCCTTTCGCCGCGCTCGGCCCAGTTGCACGACATGCTGCCGCCCAAGAAGGCCGCCGATACCGCCAAGCTGGTGATCTCCCCCATGCCGGGTCTCGTCGTGTCCCTCGACGTCTCGGCCGGCCAGTCTGTTCGTTCCGGCGAGCAGGTGGCGATCATCGAAGCCATGAAGATGCAGAACATCATCCGCGCCGAGCGCGACGGGGTGGTCAAGGAGGTGCTGGTCGCCGCCGGGGCGTCGGTCGCTGCCGACGAGGTGCTGATCGAGTTCGGCTGATCAGCACGGCCGCCCGGCCATGAGCCTGCCCGCAGCCTTGGCGCTCCTGGTTGCAGCCTTCGCCACAGCCCTCCTGTCGAGCGTGTTCGGCATGGCCGGGGGCCTGGTCCTGATGGGGGTGCTCGCCCTCATCCTGCCCGTGCAGGCCGCCTTTGTGACCCATGGGGTGCTGCAACTCGCGGCGAACGGAGGGCGCGCCTTCCTCCAGCGTCGCCATATCCGGTGGAAGGTCCTGGCCGGATACGCGGTGGGCGCCTTTGCCGCCTCGGGTCTTGTCTTCTTCCTCGCCTTCTCGCCGTCCCGGGTCCTTCTCTTCCTTTGCCTCGGGCTGACGCCCCTCCTGACCTGGATCCCCGGGGACCGCCTGCGCCTGGATGCAGAGCGGCCCTTTCACGCGGTCCTTGCGGGACTTTCGGTGACGGGCCTGAACCTGACAGCAGGCGTGGCGGGGCCCCTCCTGGACGTCTTCTTCGTCCGGACATCGATGAGCCGACACGCCGTCGTCGCCACGAAGGCCGCAACACAGGTCCTGGCCCACCTGGCCAAGACCGTGGTCTACGGCGCGGCGCTGTTCCGTGCGGGTGGGGAGGGCATGCCCCCGGCCTGGATCCTGGCGCTCGCCCTTCTCTTGTCCCTTGCAGGCACCCGGGCGGGGGGGCTGATCCTCGACCGGATGAGCGACGACGGCTTCCGGCGGTGGACCCGCTGGATCGTGACCGGGATCGGTGTCTTCTACCTGCTCGAGGCGGCGAGGCTGATGCTCGCCGCCTGACCGCAGGCGGGATCAGCCCAGGGCTGCAGAAATGGCCTGGTCGAGGTCTGCGATGATGTCGTCGACGTGCTCGATCCCGATCGAGAGCCGGACGTACCCGGCTGAAACCCCTGTGGCTTCCTGCTCCGAGGCGGAGAGCTGCGAGTGTGTGGTCGAGGCGGGATGGATCGCGAGGCTCCGGGCGTCGCCGATATTGGCGACATGATAGAGGAGCTTCAGGCTGTCGATGAACCGCCTGCCGGACTCGAGGCCGCCCTGGAGCTCGAAGCCCACCAGCCCGCCATAGCCGCCCTTCATCACCCGGTCTGCCCGGGCGCGGGCCTCGCCCGTCTGCAGGGAGGGATGGATCACGCGGGCGACGCCCTTTCGGCCCTGAAGCCAGCTGGCCACGGCCGTGGCGTTTGCGCAGTGCCTCTCCATCCGCAGGGCCAGGGTCTCGATCCCCTGCAGGATCTGGAAGGCGTTGAACGGCGACAGGGCCGCCCCCAGATCGCGCAGCAGGATGACCCGGGCTCGCAGGATGTAGGCGATGGGGCCGAGGGGCTTCACGGCCTGGGTCCAGACGGCGCCGTGGTAGGAGGCGTCCGGCGTGTTCAGCAGCGGCTGGCGCTCAGGCCGGCTTTCCCAGTCGAACTTCCCGGAATCGACGATCACGCCGCCGATCGAGGTGCCGTGACCGCCCAGGTACTTGGTCGCCGAGTACACGACGATGGCCGCCCCGTGGTCGAAGGGCCGGACCAGGAGGGGGGCCGCCGTATTGTCCATGATCAGCGGGATGCCGAACTCCCGCCCGATGGCGGCGACCTCGGCGATCGGAAACACCTCCAGCTTCGGGTTGGGAAGGGTCTCGGCGTAGTAGGCGCGGGTCCGGTCGTCGGTGGCGCGACGGAAGTTCTCCGGATCGGCGGGATCGACGAAGCGAACCTCTATTCCCTGGTCCTTCAGGGTATTGGCGAAGAGGTTCCAGGTACCGCCATAGAGGGCTGTCGAGGACACCACATTGTCGCCCGCCCGGGCCAGGTTCTGCAGGGCGAAGGCAGAGGCCGCCTGCCCGGATGCGACCGCAAGCGCCCCGACGCCGCCTTCCAGCGCCGAGACGCGCTGCTCCAGCACGTCGGTCGTGGGGTTCATGATGCGGGTATAGATGTTGCCGAGTTCCTGCAGGCCGAAGAGGGCCGCCGCGTGGCCGGTGTCGCGGAACTGGTAGGAGGTGGTCTGATGGATCGGCACCGCTACCGAGCCGGTGCTCGGGTCCGCCCGCCAGCCAGCGTGGAGAACAAGGGTTTCGGGATGCTGGGGTGCGTCGGACATCGCGGACTCCTCTTGTGGCGGCATGTGTCTCCGTCCTAGCAGGCGACCGCCGAGGGTCAAGGACGCCGCCCTGGGGGCGAGCCTTGGAAAAACTTCGGGCGTCGGACAGGGTGGAGACGAGAGAGGCCTGAAGCCACCCTTCCACCTGAGGTTGTCCACCCTTCCTAAACCGGGTTTCCGGCTGGAAGATGGTGGGTGCACAAGGATTCGAACCTTGGACCCGCTGATTAAGAGTCAGCTGCTCTACCAACTGAGCTATGCACCCATGCCGACCAGGGCTTCGCGGCCCCTAGGCAAGGGCGCGGAAAATACTGGAAACGGCGTCGAACGCAAGACCGGCCGGAGGAAGCAGGTAGATGAGCACCGAGGGCCTGGGGCGGAGGGTGGATTTTGACTTCCTCGACCGACTTGCGGCGGGAGACCAGACCCTCATGCGGGAGGTCCTCGGAATCTTCGTCGCGGAGTCCCGCCGCTGGCGGCAAGTCCTCGAGCGCGGCTTCAGTCCGGAGTTCTCCGACACCGTCCATACGCTCAAGGGAGCCGGGCGCGCTGTCGGCGCCCATTTCCTGGGGGATCTTTGCGAGGATTGGGAGATGGGTGCACTCGAAGACGCCGAGACCATCATCACGGAGCTGGATCTCGTGGAGATCGAGATCCAGGCCTGGCTGGATCGCTAGATCCCCGCCCCGTTGTCGAGGGTTCGGAGAGACGCCTCGTGCGCCTCCGCCTCGGCTGTGATCCAGTTGATGAACGCCTTGACCTGAGGCAGCCGTCCCTTGGCCTGCGGGTGGACCAGGTAATAGGCGAAGTCGACGGCCGTCGCGATCTGCAGGGGCGCCACCAGCCGGCCCGCATCGAGGTCGTCCTGGGCCAGGGTCCGTTTGGCGAGGGCCACGCCCCGGCCGTTCACGGCGGCCTCGATCACGAGGCTGGACTGATTGAACCGCGGGCCGCGCGCCCCATCCACGTCACGCAGCCCCCGGGCGGCGAGCCACATGGTCCAGTCGGGGCAGGAGTCATCGGGCTCAGGAGACCCGTCGTGGAGGAGCAGGTGGCGAGCGAGGTCCTCGGGACGGTTCAGCGGATTGGCGGCGTGAAGCTCCGGGCTGAGCACGGGAATGACGGTTTCACCGATCAGTCTGCGAACTTCCATTCCGGGATAGCGGCCCGCCCCGTATCGGAGGGCGATGTCCACCTCGCCGGCCGTCAGGTCGACAAGGTCGAGCCCGGCTGACAGCCAGACGTCGACGTGCGGATGGGAGGCCTCGAAGCGTCCCAGCCTGGGCACGAGCCACTTGGCCGCGAAGGAGGGCGCAGCGGTCAGGGTCAGCCTGCGACCGTCCACAGCTGCGGTAAGCAGAGAGGCGGCCTCCGCGAGACGGTCGAACGCCTCCCGGAGAGCGGGCAGGGCGGTCTGGGCCGCGTCGGTGAGCAGGAGGCCCTTCGGCGTCCGCCGGAAGAGGGGCGCGCCCACATAATCCTCGAGGTTCTGGATCTGCTGCGAAACAGCGCCCGGCGTCACCGACAACTCATCGGCCGCCCTTGAGAAATTGAGATGCCGGGCCGCCGCCTCGAAGGCGCGCAGGGCGTTGAGCGGGGGCAGGCGGCGACGATCTGGCGGACGCTTCACGAGATTTCCTGAACACCGAGGCAGAAGTCCTCGACTTGCGAATTGAGCCCTACACCGCCAGTTTGCAAGCCTTTCGCTTTCCGCCTCGAGTTTTGGGGTGGAAGACGGACTCACCCCGGGGCGCAGGCCTCGCAGAGCAAGGTAGTCGTTCCGCCATGGCCGGCCGTAAAGCCAAATCCAGCCGTCGCGATCTTGTGGTCGTGGAAGGCGGTGGAACCGGGTCTTCCCGTCCCGTTCCTGTTCCCGGCAAGGTCTGGTTGACGGGCGCGGGCCCGGGCGATCCCGAACTGTTGACCCTTCGTGCAGCCCGGATCCTGGCGAGCGCAGATGTCGTCGTGCACGACGGCCTTGTTCCCGACGCCATCCTAGACCTTGCGCCGGCGCAGGCGCGCCGCATCTCCGTCGCGAAAAGGAAGTCCCGGCATACCTACGCCCAGGAGGAGATCAACAGGCTGCTGGTGGCCCTTGCTCGCGAGGGGCTCCAGGTCGTCCGGCTCAAGGCGGGCGATCCCTTCATCTTCGGACGGGGCGGCGAGGAGCTGGAGGCCTGTCGTGAGGCGGGGATCGCGTGCGAGGTCATCCCGGGCGTGACCGCCGCTCTCGCCGCCGCTGCCAGCGCCGGCGCGCCCCTGACCCACCGACGGTCCGCCCAGGCTGTGACCTTCGTCACCGGCCACGCCTCCGGGGATGCGGAACCAGACCTCGACTGGAAGGCCCTGGCGCGCGAGAACCAGACGGTGGTGATCTATATGGGTGCAAGTACGGCCGGGAAGATCTCGGAGCGATTGATCGCCGCGGGCAGGCCGGCTTCCACGCCAGCGCTGGTGGTCTTCCGCGCGAGTCAGTCCGATGAGCTCCGGGTCACGACCGTCCTCGGCAACATCGCCGAGGCGGCCGCGACAGATTCGGGGCCCGCGGTGCTGGTGATCGGCGAGGCGATGTCGGGGGCCATGTCCAGTCCAGCGCCCGCGATCCTTCGCCGGGAGGAGCGTGCATGAAGGCCCTGACAGCAAACCGGCTGAGCGATGGGGAAGTCGTCTTCTGGAAGGCGGGCGCCTGGGTGGAGCGGCTCGCGGAGGCGGATGTCTTCGATGATGACGCGCTGGCGACAGAGGCGGAGACCCGGGCGAAGGGCCAGCCGACCATCGTCATCGACCCCTATCTCATCGAACTGGTGGAGAGCGCCGGCTTCTGGGCGCCGGTCAGCTACCGGGAACGCATCCGCGCCCTGGGACCCACCAATCACGAGCATCACGGAAAGCAGGCTGAAGGCGGCGGCGCTGTCGAGGCCCTGCGGCAGGCGAACGGCGCGGCGCGCTCCTCGGGCCGTGTCAACCTGATCCGACGGAAGTAGGAGGCAGAATGTATCGTTACGACGCCATCGACCGCGCCGTTCTGGCCGACCGAACGGCTGAGTTCCGGGACCAGGTGCGCCGCCGCATGTCCGGCGAGCTCACCGAGGATCAGTTCAAGCCCCTGCGGCTGATGAACGGACTCTACCTCCAGTTGCACGCCTACATGCTGAGGGTGGCTGTTCCCTACGGATCCCTTGACCCCAGACAGATGCGAGGCCTCGCCGATATCGCCCGGCGGTTCGACAGGGGATACGGGCACTTCACTACCCGGACCAACATCCAGTTCAACTGGGTCAGGCTCGAGGACGCGCCCGACATTCTGGACGCCCTTGCGGCGGTGGACCTGCACGCGATCCAGACCAGCGGCAACTGCATCCGGAATGTCACCGCCGATCCCTACGCCGGGGCCGCAGCCGATGAACTGGAGGATCCCCGGGTCTGGTGCGAGGCGATCCGCCAATGGTCGAGCCTTCACCCCGAGTTCTCCTTCCTGCCCAGGAAGTTCAAGATCGCGGTCACGGCCTCGCCTCATGACCGCACCGCAGCCAGGGTTCATGACATCGGTCTGCTGATGCGGCGGGGCCGCGACGGCAAGACTGGCTTCGAAGTGATTGTCGGCGGGGGCATGGGCCGGACACCGTATGTCGGGCCGACCATCCGGGCCTTCCTGCCCTCTGACCGTCTGTTCTCCTACCTGGAGGCGATCCTTCGCGTCTACAACCGGCACGGTCGCCGGGACAACATCTACAAGGCGCGGATAAAGATCCTTGTCGCGGCGCTGGGCGCCGAGGCCTTCGGTCAGGAGGTCGAGGCGGAGTGGGCGAAGATCGGCCCGGCGGGCGATCTTCCGCAGGCTGAGATCGACAGGATCCGAAACGCGTTTACGGTTCCGGATTTCAAGGCCGACCCGTCTACCGGCGACTTCGAGGACCGGCGCGCCCGGGAGCCGGCCTTCGCCCGCTTTGTTCGGAACAATCTCAAGGCCCATGTGCATCCGGGCTACGGGATCGTCGACATTTCCCTCAAGGGGATCGGAGAGACCCCCGGCGACATCTCCGCCGATCAGATGGATGTCGTCGCCGATCTGGCGGAACGCTTCGGGATGGGCGAAATCCGCTCGACGCACGAACAGAACCTCGTCCTGCCGCACGTCCGGCTGGAGCATCTCCACGAAGTCTGGAAGATCCTGGACGCCGCAGGCCTTGCGACGCCGAACATCAACCTTATCAGTGACATCATCGCCTGTCCCGGCCTGGACTACTGCGCCCTCGCCAACGCCCGCGCGATCTGTGTGGCGCAGGACATCGCCAGGCGGTTCGAAACGCCCGACCGGGCCGAGGCCATCGGCGAACTCAAGATCAAGATCTCCGGCTGCATCAACGCCTGCGGCCACCATCACGTGGGCCACATCGGCATCCTGGGCGTCGACAAGAAGGGTGAGGAATTCTACCAGCTGACCCTCGGCGGTTCCGGGGCCGAGGATGCTGCGGTCGGCAAGATGCTTGGCCCGGCCCTTCCGATCGATCGGGTGACCGACGCCGTCGAGGCGATTGTCGAGGCCTATCTGAAAGAGCGGCGCGAGGGCGAGCGGTTCCTGGACACCCTGCGGCGGACGGGCGACGCCCCCTTCAAGGAGGCTGTCTATGCCGAGGCTCATTAGGCTGGAGGGCGAGCGCTGCGCCGACGCGCAGGATGACTTCGTGACCCTTGAGGAGGAGGCTCCCGACCCCGGCGGCGATATCGTCGTCAGCCTGGCCCGCTTTCTGGCGGAGGAGCAGGCCCTCCGGGATAGACCCGGCGGCAGGGTCGGGGTCCGGCTGGAGCCTGCCGACGAGGTTGAGGCGCTGGAAGGGCGGCTATCGGGTCTCACCCTGGTCGCACTCGCCTTTCCCCGGTTCCGCGACGGCCGGCCCTTCACCTCGGCGCATCTTCTGCGGACACGCCTGGGTTTCGGCGGCGAGATCCGGGCGGTCGGCGACGTCTTGCGGGATCAGGCGGGGTTCATGGCCCGCTGTGGCTTCAACGCCTTTGAGCCCGCCGATGGGTCCAGCGCCGAGGAGTGGGCCGCCGCCATAGCGAGGCACACCCACGTCTATCAGCGGGCGGCTGACCAAAGATCACCGGCCTTCGTTGAGCGTCAGGGAGGCTGAAATGGCTTACGATCCCGCGGAACTCCCGGGCCTGGAGGCCCGTCTCGACGCGGAGCTGCGGCGCGCCGAGCCGGAGGAAATCCTGAGCCGGGCGATAGAGACCTTTCCGGAGAGCCTTGCCCTGGTGTCCTCCTTCGGGGCGGAGTCCGCCGTTCTTCTGCACATGGTCGCCGCCCAGAGACCGGACCTGCCGGTTCTCTTCCTGGACACGGGAATGCTCTTTGCGCAGACGCTGGATTACCGCCGGAACCTGTCTGCGCGCCTGGGTCTCACCGGCGTTCGGGACCTGCGGCCGGCCTTCGCGGACCTTGCAGTGACCGATCCCAAGAGCGACCTGTGGCGGACCAGCACCGATGCCTGCTGCGATGTCCGAAAGGTATTGCCTCTGGAGCGGGGGCTGGAGGGCTTTGAAGCCTGGATCACGGGTCGCAAGCGCTTTCATGGCGGGGACAGGATGGCCCTGCCCGTGGTCGAGCGGGCGGACGGCCGCATCAAGTTCAATCCGCTCGCCAACTGGGACAAGGCCGCGCTCGACGCCTATATGGCGCGTCACGAGCTGCCGCCGCATCCGCTTGTGGAGCATGGCTATCCTTCCGTCGGCTGCTGGCCCTGCACCCAGCCGGTCGAGGCGGGACAGGACGTACGGGCGGGACGCTGGGCGGGTTCCGAAAAGACCGAATGCGGGATACACGTCGCCCGGACGCCGGGGGCGGTGACCGACCTCGGCGGCGATATCTGATCGCTCCTCCAGGCCTGGACAGTACACGTGACCGAAGCCGCCGCCGCGCCCGCCAAGAAGACCGGGGCCTTTGCAGAAGAGACCGTGACCTGGGTCCAGCACTGGACCGACAGGCTATTCTCGTTCCGGACGACCCGGGATCCCGGCTTCCGTTTCCAGAGCGGGCAGTTCGTGATGGTGGGCCTCATGGTGGAGGGCAAGCCTCTGGTCAGGGCCTACTCTATCGCCAGTCCCTCCTGGCATGATGAGCTGGAATTCTACTCGATCAAGGCGCCCAACGGACCGCTGACCTCCAGACTTTGCGACATCGAGGTCGGGCAGACGGTCCTGGTCGGTCGCAAACCGACGGGCACCCTTGTCCTGGACGGCCTTAAGCCCGGACGTCGGCTGTACATGCTCGGCACGGGAACCGGTCTGGCTCCCTGGCTCTCTCTGGCCCGCGATCCGGACGTCTACGAGCACTTTGAAACCGTTGTCGTGACTCACACTGTCCGGCAGGTGGCTGACCTGAACTATCGGGACCTGTTCGAGCGTGACCTGCCGAACGACGAGATTCTCGGAGAGATGATCGGGCCTAAGCTTCGTTACTACCCGACGGTGACCCGCGAGCCTTTCCCGACCCGGGGCAGGATCACGGACCTCATCGCGTCCGGGCAGATGTGCCGGGATCTCGGACTTCCTGAACTGGACCCGGACGTGGACCGGCTCATGCTCTGCGGCGGCCCCTCCGTCCTTGCGGACCTGAAGCCGCTGCTCGAGGGCAGGGGGTTTGTCGAAGGTTCTCTCGCCCAGCCCGGGGACTACGTCCTGGAGCGGGCCTTCGTCGAGAGCTGATTCAGCCCGGCGGGCAGCCCTCGAACCGCCCGACCTTGCTGACGGTCAGCCTGGACATGTTGAGGGGCATCAGGGCGCGCATCGAGGACGAGCCGGACCCCGTGAACAGGTCGATGCGCTCGCCCTTGATCGCGCCGCCGGTATCCGAGGCGTACCAGAAGCCATCGTGGGTGCGACCGTCGGGCATCCTCAAGCCAACGGTTTCCTCGATGAACAGGATTGTCCGGCGGGGTATCAGGCGGGTGTCGATCGCGGCCGTCCGCATCGCCACCACACGGCAGCCGAGCGAGTCGAAGGAGCCGACGCCGCGGGCCCCGATATGGTAGAGCGACGCCTTCAGGCGGAACTGAGGCGTACCCGGGGCTGATCCCGTCAGGGCCCCAAGGAGGAGGTCGCCAATCGGATCCTGGGCAGCCGTGGCTGCTGCGGAGGCCGGGGCGGCGAGGAGGCAGGCGGCGAGAGCGGCCAGGGCGCCGAGGGGGCGTCGCATGACGTCTCATCCTTCGTCGTTGATCTGTCGTCGCGCGCCTTTTAACGGGTGATCGCGGCCCGGGCAACCGGCG
>NZ_JADCBG010000221.1 GCF_020253645.1 Phenylobacterium sp. | reverse complement strand
CGAAAGCACCGCACTCGAAATGCGGCGTACCTTTACGGGTACCGTGGGTTCGAATCCCACCCTCTCCGCCAACATCTCATCATGGATCAATGAGGTACCCAGTGTGGGTCAAAGCGGCAGGAATAGAGAGCGGCTCGGATCGGTAGGCGGAATTATGGTGAGAGAGGGAATAAAAGCGGGCACTATGGACGGGTTGAGGTTGAAGCACACATAGGGCTAACCGCATAATCTGCCTTATGCGTCGGATTGAGAACCCATGTCGATAGTGCAGCCCTATCCGGCGCCACCGATCATCGATGCCATTGTGGAGCTTCGCTTCAAGGCTCCACTGCACAGACGGGAACATGATCGCGCCGTCAAAGCGCTCAAGCCATGCTACGATATTCACAAAGAAATGACCGAAGTCGACGTACAATTAAAAGTCGAGAATGGCAAGATTGAAGCGCAACCTGGCAAATCAAAAATTGTACATGTTCTAAGCAATAATGATCAAAACGACTTTTGTCGTGTTGAGGAATCGAAATTCCACTGGTCACGCCTTCCTCCATATGAGGGCTGGCCACGTTTTGAGACCCGAGTCATTCGAGATGTTCAAAACATACGGAGAAAAATTCGATTTCCTAATTTAGAGCGTGTCGGCGTCCGATATCGCAATCGCATTGACGTACCAGAAGATAGTAGAGGAGTTTTTTCATATGAAGAATATTTGTCGGTTAACATAAATTTACCAAATTTGCTTAATCCGCATGACGGTTATCAATGGAAAATCGATAAACATTTTGCTAAAAAAGAGATTTCAGCAACTGTGATTTCAGGAATAATTCCATCAGAAATTCCAGGCACTATTGCCGTATTACTTGATATTGATGTATATGTTGTTGACAATTTACCTGCAGATGAAGATAATTTGTCGAAGAAAATTGGGCTAATGCGCGCGTTAAAAAACGAAATATTTGAGGCATGTGTGACGGACAAGGCGAGGGAAAGCTTCAAATGATCTACCCAATTAATGATTTTTCGCCCCAAACGGCTGTTGCTGTTCCGTTCTCTTTGGAGATTCTGGAATCCGCGCCAAGCCCCGTTCGATACATTCCGCATGATCGGTCAGTGGTCGTATCTGAGCAGCCTAGAACCGTCGTTCGACAGATCGCCAAGAGCAAATCAACCCGCGAACTTCTCTTTGATGCAACCGCTGAAGCGAAGCATTGGACTTCGCAAGTCGCCATGCGACTCGACCCTCAGGCGAGACTAAGTTTCTTTCGCCAACTTGACCGCCTCCATGATGAAAGCGAGTGGTTCGAGGGAGACCGTCCGATCGCTCTGGAATCTTACAAGTCTTTTGTTCGCGCCTATTTATGTGGCAGCATAGGAGGCAAGCCGGCATTAGCGTTAGCGCAAGATGGTCGACTGATCGCGATTTGGCAGAATGGCGCCGACAAACTGACAATTGAGTTCTTTCCACGCGATAAAGTCCGATACCTCGTTTCCCGGACTGATGACGGCGCGCGTGAACGCTTTGCGGGCGACACCTCCAGCGGACGGCTTCCGCAAGTTCTTAGCCCATTTAAAGGCGCGTGCTGGTTCAATGGCAGCTAGGAAAGCCCTCCCAAACGATAATCATGTGATGCGGTTCGTCCCGAAGGGGAGGCAGCATCGAGATCCGGACACCGATGAGTTTCTGGGTATCACCCCTCAGTCGATGGAACTACGTGACGAGGACAGGGGCGGGCTATCGGTCACTTGGGTTGAGTATTTTGGTAAGTATAGCCGGATCGCTAAGCAGAACGCTGCAATTGCGTTCCGAGAATCTCTTCAAACTAAGCGTATCGGCGCTGAAGCCGTTTTCGCGACTGCAAAAGTCCAGGAAATTATTGACGCTGGTCGCAAATTTTCGAAATCTGTGAGAGTTGTGCACGACCCCGTTCTAGGAAATCCTGGTCATTCTGAGGTCCGTCATTTTACAAATGATGACTTGACAATTCTAGATTACCTTGCAACCGATATATTTAACGAATTTGATAAGGTTATTGACCTCGAATTGCCTAAATGTTAATTAGTTTAATAGGAAGTTTTTTACTTGTATTTGATCGTTAAGAATTAATTTAACTTGTGCCTCAGTTTTTCATTTAGAAATTGAATAGCCTAGCTGCTTTACGAATTTACATCAGCCCAAGCTCATTATCATTGAAAAATCGGAACCATCGTCACGCTCTGCCGCGAGCCATGTTTGATTTCCACCCCCAACTCCCCATTTGCCACCCCGCCCCGCCGCGCGCACTCTTCCCCCCAAAGGACCGGAGGAGACCCGCCATGGCCGAAGGTGACAGCGCAATGGTGCAATCCGCCCGAGAGCGGGCCGCCGCCACCCCTCCGGAGGTCTTCCACGTCGCTGGCGTCAGACCCTTCCCCGTTGCGCCCAGGCGCCCCGGTCGGAGCGGCTGAGGCGGGAGCACCCGATCCACCGCGCCTCACGCCCCGGCGGCCGCCGGGAACCCTGGCGCCCCGCCCCCTTTGACGGAGCGCCCCGGACGCTTGTGCGACTCCGGACGAAGTGCGAGCCTCCACGGCACAGGATTGGGCTGACCCCCGGACAGAGATGGGTGCGGCCGTCGCATTTGGTCTCGCTGTCTTCGATCTGACATCTATGTCCGATAGGAGCCGACAGGCCTTCAGCCATGGGGATGAAATGACCTTTTCTTCAATTCGCGCGATCGCGCTTTATACGACCTGCGCTTCCGCCCTGCTTTGCGGCTCTCAGGCTCTGGCTCAGGGCAATGCGACGGGCGGCTCTGGCGCCACCGCCGTTGAGGAACTGATCGTCACCGCGCAGAAGCGCGAGCAGCGCACCCTCGAGGTGCCCATCGCCCTGACCGCCTACACCGGGGACTTCCTGGACGAGGTCGGCGTTCAGGAGTTCGAGGAACTGTCCCTTCTCGTCCCGGGCTTCGAGGTCCAGAACCAGTCGCCCAACAATCCCGGCTTTGTCATGCGCGGCATCACGTCGGATGACGGCGGCGCCACGATCGAGCCGCGCGTGTCGGTCTTCCAGGACGGGGTGTCCGTCTCCAAGTCGCGCGGTTCGTACATCGAGCTGTTCGACAACGCCCGGATCGAAGTCGCCAAGGGGCCGCAGTCGACCCTGTTCGGGCGCAGCGCCCTGATCGGCGCCGTCAACATCGTCCAGAACAAGGCCAACCCTAGCGGCTTCGCCGCGTCGGCGAAGTTCGAGGTCGGGAACTTCAACTCTCGCGGCCTCGAGGCGATGGTGAACCTGCCCTTGAGCCCCACCCTCGCCGTTCGCTTTGCCGGCCGCACCAAGACGCGCGACGGCTTTGTCGACAATCTGCTGGGCGGCCGCGACTTCAACTCCACCGATACGGCCGCCTATCGCGCCGTTGTGAAGTGGCGCCCGAGCGACAGGCTCGAGGCCGACCTGATCCTCAACTACGAAGAGAACAATCCGTCGGGGACGTCCTTCAAGTCGCTGACCTATCTTCCCACCGACACCCTGACCGGCAAGGTGCTGGGCGACCTGGGCCGGAACTCCGGCGCGGCCCTTGCGAGCAGCGACGGCTTTGCGGGCGGTCGCGACCTGGGCCTGGAGCGGACCACCTGGGGCGTCACCGGTCTGGTGGACTACAGGATCAGCGACACGCTGCGGCTGTCCTCGATCAGCGCCTTCCGGCGCTTCAAGTCTCTGGAAGTGTTTGATGCAGACGGCTTCTCTCTGCCGCTCTTCGTCTTTGCGGAGGACGCGCGCGGCGACCAGTACAGCCAGGAATTCCGCATCAACTACGAAGGCGGCGAGCGCCTGACCGCCTTCGCCGGGGTCGGCTATTTCCACGAGGATGGATCCCAGGCCGTCCCGCTCCAGTACAATGAGCGCGTCTTCGCCGCCCGCGCCACGCCGGCCCTGGCCGGCCTGCTGGGCTTTACGGCGCCGAACGTGCCGTCGATCAACACCATCAACTCGGCGGCCACCCTCAGCACGCTGAAGCTGGTGCATCGCGAGACCTTCGAGAACTATGGGCGCACCACCTCGTATGATGTGTTCGCCGATGCGACCTTCAAGGTGACCGACCAGTTCGAGGTCTCCGCCGGCATCCGCTACAGCAGCGACGACAAGCGCTCCGGGTACCGCGGCACGCTGGACAACGGCGGGTCGGTCCTGACCAGCGGTTCGGCCGCCAACGCCGCCAATCCCGCCACCGCGCGCGGCATTTTCCTGCAGTCCACGCCGGGCGGCCTTCCGCAGTACAAATCCTTCTCGGACTCCGGCGTCACCTACCGGGTGGTGGGCCGCTACGCCGTGTCGGACGACATCAGCCTGTTCGCGACCTATTCGCGCGGCCGGCGTCCGGAGGTGCTGTCGCCGGCGGCGCCGCTGGCTCCGCAGGGCAACGCCCGCTTCACGCTGGTGGCCGCCGAGATCGTCGACTCCTACGAGGCGGGCGCCAAGACCCAGTGGCTTGACCGCAGTCTTTCGCTGGAAGGTTCCGTCTATCGCTTCACCTATGAGAACTTCCAGACGAGCATCCAGACAGCTCCGGGCGTCTTCCAGACGATCAGCGCCGGCGACGCCTCGTCCACCGGCTTCGAGGGCCAGCTCAACTGGAGGCCGACCAGCCAGCTGACGGTCTTTGGCACCTATGGCTACAACAATGGCCGGTTCGACAATGGTCGCTTCAAGGGCAACAGCTTCCGCCTCTCGCCGGATCAGACCTTGTCCTTCGGCCTCAACTTCACCGTACCTGTCTGGGAAGGCGATCTGAGAATCCTGCCGATCTACACCTGGCAATCCAGGGTCTTCTTCGACAACGACAACGACATCCCGGCGCTGCAGAGCACCGGGGACCTGGTCCAGGATGAGGTGCAGGGCGCCTATGGTCTCCTGAACCTGCGTGTCTCCTACCAGCCGACGGAGGCGAACTGGCGGGTTGAGGCCTTCGCCACCAACCTGCTCGACCAAGAGTACATCAAGGACGCCGGCAATACGGGCGGGGCCTTCGGGATCCCGACCTTCATCGCCGGCGAGCCCCGCTACTTCGGCGCGTCGTTCTCAGTTCGATACTAGGCCGTTCCGGCCCGGCGCTCCCCTCTGGTCGGCCCGCCCTTCGGCGGCGGCCAGGGGGTGGAGAGGTCAGCCCACTCCGCCATCGTTTCCCGCCTCGTGGATTAACAGCGGCGGGGTGACCATCGCCCGAAGCGATCAAACTTGCCCGGCGGAGGCAGTCCAGACGAGACCCCGCCACGAGCCCATGCGCCCGTCCTCAATCGAGAAGTCGCGGGTGGGTTCGCGCTTCAGCCCCAGGCGGTCCATGACCGCGCGGGACCTCTGGTTGGTCTCACTCGTGTAGGAGACGATCTCCTGATCCCCAAGGACGCCAACGGCATGATCGAGGGCGGACCGGGCCGCCTCGGTCGCGTAGCCCAGACCCCAGGCGCTTCGCGCGAGCCGCCATCCGATCTCATAGTGAGAACCCAGCGGATGATCCATCTCCGGCCGAAACATGACGCCGACATAGCCTACGAACTGGCCCCGGCCGCCTTCGACCGCCCAGCGCGAGACGCCATCGCGTTCGAAGGCCGCCCGGTAGCGGTCGAACTTGGCGTCGCTTGCGGCCGGTGAGATCGGTCCTCCCTGGTCGGCCATAACCTCCGGATCGGCGTGCAGAGCCGCGAAACCCTCCCGAAGGCGCTCGGACCAGGGCTGAAGCACCAGGCGGGCGGTTCTGATCATACGCCACGCTACCGCTATCTGCGGCGGCCGCCAACCCGCCGGTGATCCACCCCGTGGTGCGCACCCACCCCGAGCCGGGAGAGGACGGCCTGTTCGTGAACACCACCTTCACCGACCGCATCGTCGGCCTGAACCGCAA
The DNA here is from genome assembly GCF_020253645.1 of Phenylobacterium sp. Lineage (GTDB taxonomy): Bacteria > Pseudomonadota > Alphaproteobacteria > Caulobacterales > Caulobacteraceae > Phenylobacterium. Next base: position 442 of record NZ_JADCBG010000221.1, on the reverse strand, counting down.
GGAGAGCGACGCCATCCTCGGCGTCCTCTTCGACCACATCCAGAAGCCGGAGTTCCTGGTCCGGTGGCGCTGGAGCGAGAACGCCGTCGCCTTCTGGGACAATCGCGTGACCCAGCACTATGCGGTGAACGACTACCTGCCCGCCCGCCGGATCATGGTGCGGGCGACCATCCTCGGCGACCTGCCCTACCACCGCTCCCGCCGCGCGCCGGAGGCCCTCGCGGCGGAGTAGGCGCTGGCCGGAATCTCCCTTGACCCCCTCCGACGCGCATTCGCGCGCCACCTCCCCCTCAAGAGGTGGAGGAATTACGGAGCCCAATTGCTCCCCCTTCCAGGGGGAGCTCCCGGCGAAGCCGGGTGAGGGGGTCAACGGCGGCTCAGCAGACCCCCTCCGACGCGCATTCGCACGCCACCTCCCCCTCAAGAGGTGGAGGAATTACGG
>NZ_JADCBG010000220.1 GCF_020253645.1 Phenylobacterium sp. | reverse complement strand
TCTCATACGACGCATCTCCTTCGGGCGGATCTGCAGGCCTCTCGATCAGAATTTCCGACTCCCGACGCGGGGTACGCAATGTCGCGGGCGACACGACACGCCAGCCGGCGGGCTCAACGCTCAGGTCGATGACGGCGCGGCGCTCGGCGAATGTGTAAAGGTACTGGAGCTCGGCCCGTTCCTGCGGCGCGCCCTTCCCCTCGCCAACCTGTCGGGAGGACAGGAGGCGTATCGACCAGGGCGGATCGGGCGGAAAGGCTGTTCGAACCGCCTCAATTCGCTGCGCATAGTCGGGCGTCGCGACCAGCGCCGGAGCCAGTCCCCGGTCTATGGCCCTCCAGTCGCCGCGCTGGACCGCGTCAATGAAAAGCCTTCCCATCCGGTCCGCGTCCAGCTCCGCACGGGGCGGAGCGCAGGCCGACAGAAGGGCGAGGACAAGAACAAGCGCCAGCCTCCTCATGCGGGCCGGAACCTGAGGGCGAAGCCGTTGTTGCAGTACCTCCGACCCGTCGGCGGCGGGCCGTCATTGAACCTGTGCCCATGGTGACCCAGGCACTGGGCGCAGTGGTATTCCGTCCGGGGAACGCCGATGAGCCAATCCGTCTTGAACCGGAATGCTCCTGGAAGCGCCGTATGGAAGCTGGGCCAGCCGGTTCCGCTGTCGTACTTCCAGGCGGATCGGAAGAGCGCGAGGTCACAGCCGAGGCAGTGATAGGTCCCCTTGCGCTTCTCATGGAGCAGCGGGCTGGAACCCGGCCTCTCGGTATCCTCCTTGCGCAGGATCGCGAAGGCCGTCGGAGACAGCCTCCTCTGCCATTCAGCCTCGGTGATCCGGCGATAGGGCGAGGCAGCGAAGGGATCGCTCGCGGCCCCGGCCTGGGGGGCGGCGAACAGGGCTGTCGCGCCGAGCAAAAAGCCCCGCCGACCAGGCCGACGCTCAGAGGCCGGCATCTTCAGCCAGTCCCAGCATCAGGTTGAGGTTCTGGACGCAGGCGCCCGAAGCGCCCTTGCCCAGGTTGTCCAGCACTGCCACCAGACGGGCCTGAGTCCCATCGGGCGAGCCGAAGACAAAGAGCTTCAGGAGGTTGGTTCCGTTCAGGGATTCTGGATCCAGCTCCCGGACATGGCCCGCCGCCCCGGCGCGGACCTTCTGGAGCCCGGCGCAGGCTTCGGCGTCCGCAACCTGGACGAACTGCTCGCCCGCATAGGCTGCCCGTAAAACTTCGCGGATCTGGTCGGGCGAAGGCCGGCCCGGCAGGGCGTACAGGGCCAGGGGCACTTCGACCAGCATGCCCTGGGCGTATCGTCCTACAGATGGGGCGAAGACCGGCGCATGCTCCAGCCCGCAATGAATGCGCATTTCCGGCAGGTGCTTGTGCGCGAGCGAGAGGCCATAGGTGCGGAAAGCGTCCTGCGTGCCCGCCGGCCGAGCGTCCTCGAACTCCGCGATGAGCCCCTTTCCGCCCCCGGAATAGCCGGAGATGGCGTTCACCGAGACCGGGAAGCCCGCCGGCAACAGACCCGCGTCGACGAGAGGGCGCAGAAGGCCGATGAAGCCTGTCGGATAGCAACCTGGATTGCTCACCCTCGAGGCCGACCGGATGGCGGCCCTCTGGTCGCGGGTCATTTCTGGAAAGCCGTAGGTCCAGCCCGACGCCGTGCGGAAGGCCGTCGAGGCGTCGATCACCTTCACCCGGTCGGACCCGATCATGGCGACAGCCTCACGCGAGGCTTCGTCGGGCAGGCAGAGGACCACGAGGTCGGCGGCGTTCAGGAGTTCCCGGCGCGCCTCCGGTTCCTTCCGGCGGTCGGGGTCTATGGAAAGGAGCGAGAGGTCCCGGCGACCTTCCAGCCGCTCGCGGATCTGGAGCCCGGTGGTTCCGGCCTCGCCGTCGATGAAGACCCTAGGCGCCATGCCTGCTCTCCTCCTGCCAGGGAAACCCAGCCCGGCCGCCAGGGCGACCCCGGGAGGACGCGCTACTCCATTCCGCGCCGGAACGCCACTGATCAGCCGCCGGAACCGGCGCCTCCGTCCTCGCCGTAGGGCGCGAAGTCAAACCGGAAGTAGTCGCTGTCGCACCAGCCGATGTGGGTCTGGATCGTGTTCCGGGCGAAACCGGCGCGCCGGAAACCGCAAGTCTCCAGGAGCCTTCGGGAGCGATGGTTCCGCGGATCGACATCGGCCTAGAGGTGATCGCAGGCGACCTGCCCCCGCATGTAGGCGATCAGCCCCAGAAGGCCCTCCCGAGCGACGCCTTGTCCCCGGGTCGACCTGTGCAGGATGAACCCGACCTCCGGGACCCGCCAGCACCCCATCTTGCCGATGATCCTCCCTCCCATCTCGATGAAGAAGTCGTAGGGCGAGGCCGACGGGTCATCCAGCAGGGGCTGCAACCACGGCCGGGTCACATCCACCGAAGCGTGGGGGCCTTAGGACCAGTAGGTCAGGGCCTCGGCGTCCAAGAAAATCGCATGGATATCTGCAAGATCCGTCATCCTCGGCGGTCTCAGGATCAGCCGGTCAGGGGTGAACAGGGCCTGTCCTCCGGACCTGCGAGACCGCCCGGGGGCGGCCCGCACACGAAAGAGGGGGGCGCCATTCCTGGCAGCCCCCCGGAATTCCCGCCGCTCGGGCGAAAGGTTCCTAGCGCTTCGAGAACTGGAAGCTGCGGCGGGCCTTCGCCTTGCCGTACTTCTTGCGCTCGACGACCCGGCTGTCACGGGTCAGGAAGCCATGGGGCTTGAGAACAGGACGCAGCTCGGGCTCGAAATAGGTCAGGGCCTTGGAGATCCCGTGCCGGATGGCGCCAGCCTGCCCGGACAGACCAGAGCCGGCGACCGAGACCACCACATCGAACTGGCCGGCGCGGTTCGAGACCTCGAGCGGCTGGGCGATCATCATGCGCAAAACGGGTCGAGCGAAGTAGACCGCCTGGTCGCGGCCGTTGATGGTGATCTGCCCCTTGCCCGGCTTGATCCAGACGCGGGCGACCGCGTTCTTGCGCTTGCCGGTGGCGTAGGCGCGGCCCTGGGCGTCGAGCTTGCGCTCGTGGACAACCGGCTGGGCGACGGCCTGGGTGGAGAGGCTTTGCAGGGCGTCGAAGCCCGTGGGAGCTGGAGCGTCGGTCATGAGCTTACTTGGTCCGGACGTTCTTGGCGTTCATATCGCCGAAGACCACGGTCTCCGGGTTCTGGGCGGCGTGGGGATGCTCCGCGCCAGCATAGACGCGCAGATGAGTCAGCTGCCGGCGAGCCAGCGGGCTTTCCTTGGGAAGCATGCGCTCGACCGCCTTTTCCAGCACGCGCTCAGGGAAGCGACCACCGAGGATCTTGTCCGCGGTGCGTTCCTTGATCCCGCCCGGGTGCCCGGTGTGCCAGAAATAGGTCTTCTGCTGGAGCTTGCGCCCGGTCAGCTTCACCTTGTCGGCGTTGATCACGACCACAAAGTCACCGCAATCGACGTGCGGCGTATAGTCGGGGCGGTGCTTGCCGCGGAGACGATTGGCGATGAAGGACGCAAGACGGCCGACAACGGCGTTCTCTGCATCGATCACGATCCACTTCTTCTCGACGTCGGCGGGCTTCAGCGAAGCCGTCGTCTTCAGCATGGGACACAGTCCATAGGTTGATCGGGGGCAAGCCCTCAAGGAGGCGCGGCGATACGACAGCCGCGCGGACCTGTCAACTCGCAGACCCCGGAAATCCCGGAAGCTATGGAAAAAACGAAAGAATTTTAACTAGGTATTATGATACCCAAGTCGAGCGACGCGCCATCCAGAGGAAGGCTGTTGCAAGACCCAGCAGGATGGCGGCGGCGCCCTGATGCGCGAGACCCAATGACAGCGGTGTCGCGGAGGTAAGTGTCCAGATCCCCAGCGCCGCCTGTCCAAACACGCCGAGGGACAGGACAACGCCCATCCGGCGCAGAGCCGGGGCGGCTCTTCGGGAGCGCAGGCAAGCGACCAGCAAGGCAAGGGCGCCGGCGCACAGGAGGTAAGCCCCCACCCTGTGATTGACCTGAACCGCAGGAATGGAGTGGGCGATCGTCGCCCAGACGCCCGGTCCGCCATAGCCATCAGGGAACCATTGCCCTCCCATCAGCGGCCAGTCCGTGAGCACATACCCCGCGTCGTTACCCGCTACGAGCGCACCCAGGAGAATCTGGAGATAGACCATGACCGCAAGGCCGAGCGCCGCCACGGGCCACGGTCCTCGCGCCTTCCTGCGCGAGGGGCCGTTCCAGGCCTCGAGGCCCGTCCAGAGGAGAGCCGCGAGAAGAAAGAAGGCCAGGCCCAGATGCGTCATCAGCCGCTCGGGTGCGACGGATACCCGCTCGCTCAGGCCGCTGGCGACCATCCACCAGCCAATCAGGCCCTGAAGCCCGCCCAGGGCGAACAGACCCCAGCAGCGCCCCACAAGCCTTTGGGGGATCTGCCGCCGGAACAGGAAGACCGCAAAGGGAATCGCGAAGGCGAGACCCACCAGCCGGCCGAGAAAACGGTGCCCCCACTCCCACCAGTAGATGAACTTGAAGGCCTCCATGGACATGCCGCGGTTGACCTCCTGGTACTGGGGGATCAGCCGGTACTTTTCGAACTCTTCGATCCACTGGGCTTCATTCAGGGGGGGGAGCGTTCCCGTCACCGGCCGCCATTCGGTGATGGAAAGGCCAGAGCCTGTGAGGCGGGTTGCACCGCCCACGATCACCATGGTCAGAACCAGGGCGGCCACTGCGAAAAGCCATATCGCCACAGGCCGGGAGCGGTCTGGAGGTGTCGAGGCGCGCATGTCGTCCTGCTAGCCGTGTCTGATGCTGTCGTCCATCTCTCGATGGCGAGACGCGAGATGAGACCTATATTCCCCCTATGCAACCCCGACTTCGCAGCTTTATCGGTTCCATGGCCATCCTGGCTTTCATGGCCGTCTACATCTGGGCGGCGACCCTCGTCGCCGATCGTTTGCCGGACAATATGGCGATCAAGATGCTGTTTTTCGCAGTGGCCGGCCTGGGATGGGGGGTGCCGATCCTGCCCCTCATCTCATGGATGAACCGGGGCCGCTGAGCCGATGGTCGGAGCGGCGGGATTCGAACCCACGACCCCTTGACCCCCAGTCAAGTGCGCTACCAGGCTGCGCTACGCTCCGACATCGGCGAGCGGTCCTTCTAGCGGCTTGGGCATGGCGGGCAAGCCTTTTCGGCGCCAGAGGCGCCCCGGTTCACGACGACAGCAGAGCGTCCAGCCGCCGTTTGATCGCCAGCAGATCCTCCCGCGCCGCCAGAAGCCTGTCCAAGCCCTCGGCGGGCGGACTGACGGATGCGCTCACCACCCGTGGAGCATCGGCCTCGGCATGCGCCGCGCCGGGTGGACCCTCGCCCCCGGAAGCCGGACCTGCGAGGGCGAGGAGCCCGCGCACCCCTGCACCTCGGCTCAGAGCCTGCACCTCACGGATCGAGCGGTCCTGTTCGTGCAGGAGCACCTTCAACGCCCTGAGCAGTTTGATATCCTGGGGCCGGTAGAAGCGCCGGCCGCCCGCGCGTTTCATCGGCCGGATCACAGAGAGACGGCTTTCCCAGAAGCGCAGGACGTGGGGGGCGACCCCGACCTCCTCGGCAGCCTCCGAGATCGTCCGGAAGGCGTCGGGTCCCTTGGCCACGATCTATTTCGAGAGCGCGCGGTCTATGCGCGCCTTCATGACCTGGCTGGCGCGGAAGCCGATCACACGCCTCGGCTCGATCGCTGCGGGTTCCCCGGTCTTGGGGTTACGGCCCATGCGGGCGCGCTTTTCGCGGATCTGGAAAACCCCGAAGCCGGAAAGCTTGACCTGCTCGCCCCGCTCCAGGGCCTGGGCCGTCAGTTCGAGGGTGCGCTCGACAAGCTCCGCACAGTCATGGCGGGTCAGGCCGACCTCTTCATGGACGGCTTCGGAAAGGTCCGCCCGGGTGACGGTCGATCCATTCATGGCCGCAATCCCTGCCTGGAAACAGACTCTCCGCCAAGATGACGGGGTAGGCGCACAGATAAGCCTTTCAGGTCAAACCCATCAACCCTGAAGTTAACGACCCGGCAGGCCTAGAGTCGAACAGTGCAGGCGCCCCAGGTCAGCCCGCCCCCCATGGCTTCCAGAAGGAGGAGTTGCCCCTTGCGAATGCGCCCGTCGGCGATGCCCTGGGCAAGGGCCAGGGGAATGGAGGCGGCGGACGTATTGGCGTGTTCGGCCACTGTTGAAATCACCTTGGACTCATCCAGACCCAGACGGTTGGCCACGCCGTTCAGGATTCGCTGGTTGGCCTGGTGCGGGATGAACCAGTCGACGTCCGGGATCTTGACCCCGGCGTCCTCTGCAGCCGCCTTCACAGCCTCCGAGATGTTGACGACGGCGTGCTTGAAAACCTGATTTCCCTGCATCCGAAGATGCCCGATCTGGCCGTTGGTCGAGACGCCCCCATCGACATAGAGAAGGTCCTGCTTGGTTCCATCCGCCCGGAGAGCGAATCCCAGCAGCCCACGGTCCGATGAGTCTCCCCTGCCCTCGCCGGGCTCAAGCACGACGGCGCCGGCGCCGTCCCCGAACAGGACGCAGGTGCCCCGGTCGCTCCAGTCCATAAGCCGGGTCATGGTCTCGGCGCCGATCACCAGCGCGCAGCGCGACCTTCCACGGGCAACGAAACCGTCCGCGGTCGAAAGGGCGTAGACGAAACCCGAGCAGACCGCCTGCACGTCGAAGGCGATGCCGATCGGGCACCCGAGCTTGCGCTGGACGATGGTCGCCACCGCGGGAAAGGTCAGGTCAGGCGTGGTGGTGGCCACCAGGATGAGGTCGACGTCGGCAGGGGTGCGCCCGGCGGATTCAAGGGCCCTCCGGGCCGCCTCCACCGCGAGATCGGAGACCGCCTGGTCGGGGGCGGCCCGGTGACGCTGCCGGATCCCGGTGCGTTCCCGGATCCATTCATCCGAGGTGTCGACAAAGCGGGCGAGATCGTCATTGGTGAGGATCTCTTCGGGCAGGTACCCTCCCACGCCCGTGATGATGCTGCGGATCACGCCGTCTCCTCCGGTCGCGCAGCGCCGAGGAGCGACATGTTCCGCTCGATCTGGCCCATGAAATCACTCGCGGCCAGATCTACGGCAAGCCCGACGGACCGACCGAAGTCCTTGGCGTCGGCGCTCCCGTGGCACTTGATCACCAGTCCGTTCAGGCCAAGCAGGGGGGCTGCGGGGGTCGGCGTGATGCGGGCCTTGAAACGCCGCAGGGCTGAACGGGCCAGCAGAGCGGCGATCTTTGCGGCGGGGCTCGAGGTCAGCGCCGCCTTCAGCTCGTCGGTGATGTACTTGGCCGCACCCTCGCCTGTCTTGAGTGCGACATTCCCCGTGAAGCCGTCCGTCACCACGACGTCTACCAGGTTGGTCGAAAGATCATCGCCTTCGACAAACCCATGATAGGCGACATCCAGGCGTCCGCTCCGAAGCACGGCGTGGGCCCGCTGAACCTCTTCGTGCCCCTTCATGTCCTCGGAGCCGACGTTGAGGAGACCCACTCGCGGCTTTGCGACGCCGTAGGCGACCCGGTGGTAGGCCTCTCCCAGGATCGCGAACTCCACAAGACGGTCCGCGTCGCACTCGATGTTCGCTCCCGCATCGAGCAGTGTCGTGGCCCCCTTGATCCCCGGCCAGGGCACCACAAGCGGCGGCCGCTCCATCGGCACGCTCATCCGGAGAATCAGGCGGGAGATAGCCATCAGGCTCCCCGTACTGCCGCTTGAGACCGCAGCCGCAGCCTCGCCGGACTTCACGGACTCCACGGCGTTCCACATCGAGGCGCCCTTGCCGCGGCGCACCGCGTTGGCGGGCTTCTCGTCGGAAGCGATGACCTTGTCGGTATGCCGGATCTCGCTTCGCCGGGAGAGATCGCCCGACCGGGCCAACTCCTGAGAGATCGCAGCCTCATCCCCATGCAGAAGGAACCGGACGTGGCCCGGCAGATGCCTCAGGGCCAGGGCCAGACCCGGCACCGTGGCGGAAACCCCGTGGTCGCCGCCCATGGCGTCGACGGAAATGATACTGGATGCCGACAAAGGACTCAGTCCGCCCTCACCTTCCCAAGGAAGGCAGGATACAGTCCGGCGCCCGGCATGCAAACGAACACCGCCGCCCTCATGTCTGGGTGGGCTTCGTCAGATTGCGCAGGGCGGCGAAGGGTGAGACGTCCCCGGCCTCCTGTGACCAGCTGAAGACCGCGTCGGGTCTTCTCGGAAAGGGATCGACGGCCAGCGCGAGATGTTCGGCCAGAATGGCGTCAAGGTCGATCAGGTCGCCATCCAGCGTTTCCGGAGGATCAGGTGTTTCGAGGGAGACCTCGAGTTCCCCCTCCTCCGCGGCGGGCAGATTAGGGCTACCCTGCGGAAGCAGCCTCAGATCAATGTCTCCCTCCAGGGGCTGGGAGAAGGGCTCGAGGCTCACTCCGCAGATTTGCGTCACCTCGCACCGGAACCGACCCTTTACCTCGCAGCCGTCGAGCCACGGTCGCACCTCGAAGTCGGCTTCCAGCCCGGTGAGCGAGACTACGCCAACCGAACGGGCGAGCGCCGAACACACACCGGCGTCCGGCCTCCTTCGACGCCGAACGCCCCCCGCCGCGAGATCGCCAAGGCGGACCGTACCGGGCTCAGGCGTCACGGGGCGGCCCAGGAGAGTTCGCCATCCAGCAGAGACCGCAGGCTTAGGGCCTCAAGATGCGCCTTCTGGCGCAGCACATAGGCGGCCATCGCCTCCACGGGCGGATGCTCCACCCCTTCATAGACCGTCCGGGCCAGGATGGTCTCGAGGCTGTCGGCGTCAGGCTGTTCCCGGAAAGCCGCATCGTAGTTCTTCAGCCTGCCGTAGAGGGCCTCGCCGATCTTGCGCATCTTCCGGCCCACCGAGAGGTCTCCAACACCCATCTCGCGCAGGGCGTCATCGAGAGCCCGCACATAGGCGTCGAAGACCCCCTGCGAGACCTCGCCCGCCTCGTCTCCCTGACGCACCAGCCTGTCCAGCAGCAGGATCACATGAAGGCTGTAGAGCTCGAACCGCCCTTCCACCGTGTCCGGGCTCGCCAGCTCGGTATAGAGTTCGGGGCTTCGGGCCTGGTTGACGCAGGCGGCGTAGAGCCGTCGGCCGGTCTCCACGGTGGGGCGCTTTCGGAAGAGTCGCATCTCGGCCTCGATTTCGCCGCGACGCGCGGCTATTGGCGGCATTGCAGTAAGGGGCTGCGGACGCTAGGTCAAAGCCCGGACAGAGGAAACGGAAGCCCGATGTTGAAACCTGCAGCGATCGCCGTCGTCCTCGCTGGCGCCGCCCTCACCGGCGCCTGCGCGCCAATAGCCGCCTATTCAGGGTTCCAGGCGATCGAGGCCAGTCCCGCGGACGTGAAGCCCGTCGAGGACAACAAGGCGACGGTCCGCGGCCGGCTCGGCTCGCCCTCGGTGGTCTCCGCGTTCGACTCGAATGTCTGGATCTACATGAACCAGGTGAAGGAGACCGTCGCCTTCATGCGACCTGTCGTGACCCGCAGGGAGGTCACTGTGATCACGTTCGACAAGGACACCGAGGCGGTGGCGTCGGTCGACAACCTGACGCTGGCCGATGGCAAGGTGATTGCCTTTAGCGGTCGCGAGACCCCGACGCGAGGACGGGAGCTGACCGTCATAGAACAGCTCATCGGCTCTATCGGCGCTGGCGGCATCCTGCCGCGCGAAGAAGAAGGTGTCCCGGGAAGCCGCCCGGGCGATCGCCGCTAGAATCACCATCAGCTCAACCGATATTCCGGTCGTGATCGGGCATGGCCAGGGCGCGCGCGCCGCAGCGTAGCGCCCAAGAAAGACGCCCCGGAGTCCAGCTCCGGGGCGCCACGTTTCTTCTGTCAGGTGTCAGGCCCCCGTCGGGGGAGCCCCCTATCCGCCGGCTGAATGCAGAATAGCCAGCAGCAGCAGGGCCACGATGTTCGTGATCTTGATCATCGGGTTCACGGCGGGACCCGCGGTGTCCTTGTAGGGATCGCCGACGGTATCGCCGGTCACTGCAGCCTTGTGGGCCTCAGAGCCCTTGCCGCCGTAGTGGCCTTCCTCGATCAGCTTCTTGGCGTTGTCCCAGGCGCCGCCGCCCGAAGTCATCGAGATCGCCACAAAGAGGCCGGTCACGATCACGCCCATCAGCATGGCGCCCAGCGAAGCAAAGCCATTCGCCTTGCCCGCCACGGCGGTGATGGCGAAGAAGAGCACCACCGGAGAAACGACAGGCAGCAGCGACGGAACAATCATTTCGCGGATGGCGGCGTTCGTCAAAATGCTCACCGCACGGCCATACTCGGGCTTGACCTCCCCCGTCATGATGCCGGGGTTTTCGCGGAACTGGCGACGGACTTCCGCCACCACCGATTCCGCCGCCCGTCCCACTGCGGTCATCGAAAGCCCGCCGAACAGGAAGGGCAGAAGCCCCCCGAAGAGCAGGCCAACCACGACGTAGGGGTTGGAGAGGTCGAAGGCGACCGTGCCCAGGCCTTCGAAGAAGGATCCGGGTTTGGCCTCGGCCGAGAAGTACTTCAGGTCCTCCGTATAGGCGGCGAAGAGCACCAGCGCCCCCAGTCCGGCCGACCCGATGGCGTAGCCCTTGGTCACGGCCTTCGTGGTGTTGCCGACCGCGTCGAGGGCGTCGGTGGTGACCCGCACTTCCGGGGGAAGGCCCGCCATTTCGGCAATGCCGCCGGCGTTGTCGGTGACCGGCCCGAAGGCGTCTAGCGCAACGATGAAGCCCGCCAGCGACAGCATGGCGGTCGTCGCGATGGCGATGCCGTAAAGGCCGGCAAGGCCATAAGTGACCATGATGCCAGCGATGATGACGAGGGCCGGCGCCGCCGTCGATTCCAGGCTCATGGCCAGGCCCTGGATCACGTTGGTGCCGTGGCCGGAGACGGACGCCTTCGCCACGGACTTCACCGGGCGGAAGCCCGTTCCGGTGTAGTACTCGGTGATCACGACGATGAGCGCCGTGACGATCAGTCCGACCAGGCCGCAAAGGAACAGGGACTGGGCGTCGATGATCGTCCCGGAGTTGGTGGCGACCGGGGTCGGGACAAGGGCGTGGACCGCCCACCAGATGGCCCCGACAGACAGGATGCCGGTCACGATCAGGCCCTGATAGAGGGCCCCCATGATGTTCTGCGACCGCCCCAGGCGCACCGCGAAGGTGCCGAGGATCGAGGTCACGATGCAGACTGCGCAGATGACCAGAGGCAGAAGCATCAGGTTCATCGCGCCGGCGCCGAAGAAGATGGCGGCCAGCACCATGGTGGCCACTGTGGTCACGGCGTAGGTCTCGAACAGGTCGGCCGCCATGCCTGCGCAGTCACCGACATTGTCGCCGACATTGTCCGCAATCGTGGCGGCGTTGCGGGGGTCATCCTCCGGGATGCCGGCCTCGACCTTGCCCACCATGTCTCCGCCCACGTCGGCGCCCTTGGTGAAGATCCCGCCGCCCAGACGGGCGAAGATGGAAATCAGCGAGGCGCCGAAGCCCAGGGCGACCAGGGCGTCGATGACGTGCCGGTCATCATGCGCCAGGCCCATGGGGCCGGTCAGGACGTGGAAATAGCCCGCAACGCCCAGCAGCGCGAAGCCCGCCACCAGCATGCCGGTGATGGCCCCGGAACGAAAGGCCATGGACAGGCCCTGCGCCAGACCCTCGGAGGCCGCCTGCGCTGTCCGCACATTGGCCCGGACCGAGATCAGCATGCCGACAAAGCCGGCGACGCCTGAAAGCACGGCCCCGATCAGGAAGCCGATCGCCGCAAGCGCACCCAGGAGGGGGAAGAGGGCGAGAAAGATCACGCCCCCCACGATGGCAATCGCGGTGTACTGCCGATTGAGGTAGGCCTGAGCGCCTTCCTGGATCGCCGCGGCGATCTCCTGCATCCGCGCATTGCCGGGCGATGCCCGCATGAGCGAGACCGTCTGGACGGCGCCATACAGCACCGCAAGGAAGCCGGCCAAGATCGCCAGCATGATGTAGCTCATAGTCGAAGCGCCCCTTCAAAGACGTCACGGAGACAGCGTGGAACCCGACGAATCCCGGACACCCGCGGCGGCCCCCCTGATTTTTCAGGCCGGAATGCCCCCGGCCCCACAGTTCTAGACAAGACGGCGCAGCCGATCCCGGGTCCGCCGAAAGACGCGCGAAACTGCCAAACCTCGGCCTTGCATGCAACGATTGTTCGTCTCCTGGCCGATCCGGGCCCGTCAGGGGCGATCCGCACCCCCACCAGAGGCGCCCCGCTCTTGTGGCGAATAGATCCGCTTCTGGGGTTTCTGGTCCCGCAGAAGGACCGATCGCACCCGGGATGCGCCGAAGGCGGCCTTGGCCTCCTGGAGCAAAACTGCCTCGAAACGCTTGCGGTCCAGCGACATGAGGTCATTCGCCGCATTCATGGGATTACGGTAGGCCGCGCGCACCAGGCCTGCTCGAATGAATGGCTCTCGCGCCTCTATCTCGGCGGGCGTCAACCCGGGAGCCAGTTCGACTCGGGCCCGGATGAAGACGAAGTTCACGACCCTTCCCTCCCGCAAGATCGGCAGGCCAATTCCCGAGAGGTCGAGACGCGCGTTCGCATCGCCCCCTGCCGGCGGTGGCGGCCCGGCCGCCGGGGGCGGCTCGGCCGCCAGGGCGGCGTCCGCCCTCGGGACCGAAATCAGGACAAGCATCAGCAGAAGGCCGGGGACACGCACCATCACCCACCTGAACCACGCCCGGAGCGACGAGACCCCGGACGGTGACCATCCCCCAGTGCTGAGAGCCTTATTCATGGCGCCAGCCGCCAGGGCCCGGGGCGTATGCGACGCCGGCCAGTCGAATCTCCGAGGGTCCTTCAACAAACTCTCCGATCCGTGTGCAACCAGCAGCTTCGAGGCGTTGTCTCTTGCCCGCCGGCGCGGCGAGAACGATCTGGTAGTCATCCCCGCCCGAGGCAAGACCTGTCAGGGCCGTGAGCCGGTCGGGTTGCGCGCCAAGCCAGGCTTGAGCCGGGCCTGAGAGCGGCATCTGCTCGAGATCGAGACAGACGCCACAGCCCGAAGCCGTGGCGAGATGCCCGGCGTCTGCGATCAAGCCGTCGGAGACATCCGCCGCCGCAGAGGCGCAGTCCCGGAGGGTCTCGCGGAGATCGAGCCTCGGCTGCGGACGACGGAAACCTTGGCGCAGGGCCCCGGAGGGATCCTCGATCTCGCCCATTACCGCCTTGAGCCCCAGCCAGCCGTCCCCGACAGGCCCGGAGACAAAAAGGACGTCTCCTGGCCGGGCGCCGGATCGACGGATGATCCCGCCGGGCGGACATCGCCCGAAGAAGGTGCCTGAGGCCATGAAGGGGCCCGGGGTCGAGACCGTGTCCCCTCCGAGAAGGACAAGCCCGAACTCGCGGGCCTCGACGGCGAGCGCCCTGGCGAAGGATCGACGTCTTTCGAGGGGCCAGGCCTTAGACCAGGCGATCGATTGCAGCCAGGCGAAGGGCTCCGCTCCCTTGGCCGCCAGATCCGAGAGATTGACCCTGAAGAACCGGGCGGCGGCGTCCTCCGCACTCTCGCCCTCCGGAAAATGAACGCCCTCAACGATCGCGTCCTGTGTGACAACAATGTCGGATCCCGCCTGGACGGGTAGAACAGCGGCGTCATCGAGGAGGTCCAGGGCTCCGGGCTCTCCGCCGGTCAGGGGGCGGAAGAGCTCGGCGATCTGTCCGAACTCATCCGGAATCCGTGCGGGATCAGGACCGGACATCCCGAGCCAGTCCATCCAGAGCGGCGTTGACGAAGCCGGGTTCCGGGCCCTCGAAGAAGGACCGGGCGAGGTCGACATATTCGTTGATCACGACCTCAACCGGGATATCCGGTCGTCGGGCGAGCTCGAAAGCGCCGGCCCTGAGAATGGCGCGGACAGTCGCATCGAGCCGCTCAAGTCTCCAGCCATCCGCCAGGCGCCGGGCGATGGAGGTGTCAATCCGCCGTTGCTGATCGACCACCCCTCGGACCAGCTCGCCAAAGAACGTCTCATCTGCGCCGGCCAGGGTCTCGCCTTCCTCGCCGCCGACCGGTCTGTCGAAGCGGTGATCCGAGAACTCCCGCACCACAGCTTCCACCCCGACGCCCGAGACCTCCATCTGGTAAAGGGCCTGGACCGCGGCGAGACGGGCGACAGAGCGGGCCTGGTGGGACGCTGACATCACCGGTCCTGACCGAGGAACCGCCGCCGCAGGCCGATCATGTCCAAAGCAGCCCTCGCGGCGCCACCGCCCTTGTCACCCTCGCTGACCCGGGCCCGCGCCCAGGCCTGATCCTCGTCCTCAACCGTCAGGATGCCGTTCCCCAGGCAGACTCCCTGCCGGACGGTCAGGTCCATGAGCCCCCGGGCGCTCTCGTTCGAGACGATCTCGAAGTGATAGGTCTCGCCCCGGATCACGGTTCCGAGGGCGACATAACCGTCGTAGCTGACGCCCGCCGGGGAATGCCGCGCCTCATGGGCCATGGCGATAGCTCCGGGGATCTCCAGCGCCCCGGGGACACTCACCACGTCGAACTCGGCGCCGTGGGCGGAGATCACGTCCGAAGCCCCGCGAAGCAGCTCATCGGCCAGGTCGTCATAGAACCGCGCCTCGACGATCAGGAGGCGCACCTTTTCCGGAGTCATTTCAGCTTTCCTTCTCAGCGGCGCTTCTAGGCCGTTTCGCGCCAGCGGGCGAGATACCGGGCCAGCATGTCGATCTCGAGGTTGACCCGGGCCCCGGGCGCGAGGTCGCCCAAGGTGGTGACCTCCCATGTATGGGGGATCAGGTTGACGCCGAAGACATCGTCCTCGACCTCGTTGACCGTCAGGGAAACGCCATCCACGGTGATGGAGCCCTTCGGGGCAATGAACCGGTGGAGCGGCCTGGGCGCGCGGAAACGCACCCGCCGCGAGCCGCCTTCCGGGGTGATCGAGATCACCTCTCCAATACCGTCCACATGTCCAGAGACGATATGGCCGCCCAGTTCGTCTCCGACCTTCGCCGCCCGCTCCAGGTTGACGCGTCGACCCACCTTCCAGTCCGCCAGGTGTGTCAGCGCGAGCGTCTCGCCGGACACCTCAACTGCAAACCAGTCTTCACCCTTGTCCACGACGGTCAGGCAGCATCCCGAATGGCTGATCGAGGCCCCGATATCGACGGTGGAGAGGTCGTAGGCCGTGCCGATCTCGAACCGGCGATCCCTGTTTGTATCTCGGACCACCCGGACGGTTCCGATGTCGGTGACGATTCCGGTGAACATCAGATCCTCTCGTAGGTTTCGCAGAGGTCGGGTCCGACCTCCGCCAGGGAGACGCGCCGGAAGCGCGGGGCCTCGGCCAGGAGTTCCCATGGCAGATCGCCCACCGCCGGTCGACCCCGGGCGCCCAGGATGAGGGGCGCGCGGAACCAGACCAGCCGGTCGACCAGGCCCGCGGCCAGGAACGATGCCGCGACCTTGCCGCCGCCCTCGATGAAGAGATCCACCAAGCCCTCAGCTCTCAGCGCTTCGACGACGTCGGCCGGGCTGGGGCGAGCGCCATTGCCTGTCGGCGCGAGGACCTTGACACCCAGGTCCGTCAGGTATGGCGCCCCCCGTTCGCCCGCCACCAGCACGGTCGGAGTGACGCGGGCCGTCCGGGCCAGCCGGGATTCGGGTGGAAGTCTCTGACGGGTGTCCAGGACGACCCGGGTGGGCTGGGGACCCAAATACCCCTCAAGACGGACGGTCAGATCCGGGTCGTCAGCAATCGCGGTCTCTATCCCGACCACCACGGCCTGGTGAGCCGCCCGCATGCGGTGAACTTCGCGCCGGGCTTCCTCACCTGTGATCCAGCGACTCTCCCCGGTTGCGGTGGCGATCCGGCCATCCAGGCTGGTCGCAAGCTTCAGGGTGACCCGGTTAGCGGTCATCCTCTCCGCTCTCGCTCAGGCCCTCGCGACCGAGGAAGGTTGCGAACTCGGCCGCCTCCCGGAAGTCGCGATAGACCGAGGCGTACCGGACATAGGCCACGTCATCGAGGGCCTTGAGCTGCTTCATCACCATCTCGCCCACCACCGAAGACGGCAGCTCGGTCTCACCGAGGCTCTCCAATTGCCGGACGATCTGCGAGATCATCCGTTCAATCCTCTCCGGCTCGATGGGTCGCTTGCGTGAGGCGATGGCGATGGAGCGCGCCAGCTTGTCCCGATCAAAGGGCGTGCGCCGCCCGGACCGCTTGAGAATGGTGATTTCTCGAAGCTGTACGCGCTCGAAGGTTGTGAAACGACCGCCGCATTCCGGGCAGGACCTGCGACGCCGGATGGCCGCACCGTCATCCGACG
>NZ_JADCBG010000022.1 GCF_020253645.1 Phenylobacterium sp. | reverse complement strand
GGAATGACAATGGCTTGATTGCTCCCCATCAGGGGGAGCTCCCCGCGTAGCGGGGTGAGGGGGTGCAACGGCGGCGCAGCTTCCCCCTCCGGCCCGCTGCGCGGTCCACCTCCCCCTGAAAGGTGGAGGAATTCCAGGCCCCGCCTTCCCCGACGTCCCCCCACCCCGCCGCTTGACGACCGTGCCCCCCGCGCCCATCAAGCGGGGCGATGACCCTCGCCTCCCTTGCAGACGCACCCGCCGCCGCCGAATGGCGCAGCCTGGTCGAGAAGACCCTCAAGGGTCAGCCCCTCGACACCCTGGTCTCGGCCACGGCCGAGGGCCTGCCCATCGCCCCGCTCTACCTGCCGGGCGAGGGGCCGCGCACCGCCCTGGCCCTGCCCGCCCGCGACGCCGAGCGGCCCTGGGACCTGCGGGCCGCCGTCGCCCATCCCGACCCGGCCCGGGCCAACGCCGACCTCCTGGCCGACCTCAAGGGCGGGGCCGCCTCGGCCCTGGTCCGCATCGACCCGACGGGCGCCGCGGGCGTCGCCATCGGCTCCGCCGCCGGCCTGGAGGCCGCGCTCAAGGACATCATCCTGGAGATCGCCCCCGTCGCCCTCGACGCCGGTTTCCTTGGGCCCCAGGCCGCCGACTGGCTGGCCGGGGTCGCGCGCGGCTCTCCCTCCGCCAGGCTCAACTTCCACATGGATCCCCTGGGCGCCCTGGCCGCCGCCGGCGCCAGCCCGGGACCGGTGGAATCCCACCTGGTCTCGGCCGCCACGGTCGCCGCGCGCCTCGCCGCCCGGCACCCGCAGGCGGGCCTCTTCCTGGCCTCGGGTCGCATCGTCCACGAGGCGGGTGGCGGCGAGGCCGCAGAGCTGGCCTTCGCCGCGGCCAGCGCCCTCGCCTACGCCCGCGCCGCCGTCCGTGCGGGCCTGTCCATGGAGGAGGCCTGGGGCGGGACCTGGCTGGGCCTGTCCGCCGACGCCGACTACTTCGTCACCCTCGCCAAGGTCCGCGCCGCCCGCGCCGTCTGGGCCCGCCTGACCAGCGCCTGCGGGGTCTCCGTCCCCGCCCGGATCGAGGCCCGCTCCTCGCACCGCATGCTGGCGGCGAAGGACGCCTGGACCAACATGCTGCGCCTGGGCGCCGCCTGCGCCGGCGCAGCCATGGGCGGGGCCGACGCCATCGTCCTGGGGACCTTCACCGATCCCCTCGGCCTGCCCACCGCCTTCGCCCGCCGGCAGAGCCGCAACACCCAGCTGGTCCTGATGGAAGAGGCCCACATCGGCCGGGTGGCCGATCCGGCGGCCGGGGCGGGCTATATCGAGGCCCTGACCGACGCCATGGCCCGGGCCGCCTGGGCCCGCTTCCAGGCCCTCGAGGCCGCCGGAGGCGTCATCGCCGCCCTGGAGTCGGGCCTCGTCCTGCGCCAGGCCGAGGAGGCCGCCGAGGCCCGCGCCGCCGCCGGCGAGCCCCGCATCGTCGGCGTCACCGCCTTCCCGCCCGAGGCCGAGGCCCCCATCGAGGTCGAGCCTGCGCCCGCCGTCCCGGCCGCCGCCGCCCCCGACCCGCGCCTGCCGGGGCCGGACACCCGGTGCCCGCCCCTCGTCCCCATCCGCCTGTCCCAGGCCTGGGAGTCCCGCTGATGACCCGCGCCTTCCCCGACTTCGCCACCCTGGACTACGCCCCGCCGGCCGACGCCGCCCCGGCCTCCGGCGCCGCCTGGAGCACGCCCGAGGGCATTGACGTGGCGCCCGCCTACGGCCCCGCCGATGTGGCCGGCCTGGCCGATCCCGGCTTCCCGGGCCTCGCCCCCTTCGTCCGGGGCCCCTACCCGACCATGTATCTCACCAACCCGTGGACCATCCGCCAGTACGCCGGCTTCTCCACGGCCGAGGACTCCAACGCCTTCTACCGCCGCAACCTGGCGGCCGGGCAGATGGGCCTGTCCATCGCCTTCGACCTGGCCACCCACCGGGGCTACGATTCCGACCACCCGCGGGTCCGGGGCGATGTCGGCATGGCCGGCGTGGCCATCGACTCCATCCTCGACATGCGCACCCTTTTCGACGGCATCCCGCTGGACAAGATGAGCGTGTCCATGACGATGAACGGCGCGGTCCTGCCGATCCTCGCCCTCTACATCGTCGCCGCCGAGGAGCAGGGCGTCGCCCACGCCCAGCTGTCGGGCACCATCCAGAACGACATCCTCAAGGAGTTCCTGGTCCGGAACACCTACATCTATCCGCCCGGACCTTCGATGCGGATCATTTCCGACATCTTTTCATATACTTCGCGCGAAATGCCGAAGTTCAACTCCATCTCGATCTCGGGCTATCACATCCAGGAGGCCGGGGCGACGCTGGACCTGGAGCTGGCCTACACCCTGGCCGACGGCATCGACTATGTCCGCGCCGGCGTAGCCGCGGGCATGACCGTCGACCAGTTTGCGCCCCGCCTGTCCTTCTTCTGGAACGCGGGCATGAACGCCTTCATGGAGATCGCCAAGCAGCGGGCCGGACGCCTGCTCTGGGCCAAGCTCATGAAGGAGAACTTCGACCCGAAGGACGCCCGGTCCCTGGCCCTGCGCGCCCACACCCAGACCTCCGGCTGGAGCCTCGCCGCCGCCGACGTCTACAACAATGTGCCGCGCACCCTGATCGAGGCCATGGCCGCGACCGGGGGCCAGACCCAGAGCCTGCACACCAACTCGCTGGACGAGGCCCTGGCCCTGCCCACCGACTTCTCGGCCCGCATCGCCCGCAACACCCAGCTCTTCCTGCAGCTGGAGAGCGGCCAGAACCGGGTGATCGACCCCTGGGGCGGCGCCTACTATGTCGAGCGCCTCACCGCCGAGCTGGCGGCCCGCGCCCTTGAGCACATCGCCGAGGTCGAGGCCCTGGGCGGCATGGCCCGGGCCATCGAGGACGGCCTGCCCAAGCGGCGGATCGAGGAGGCCTCGGCCCGCACCCAGGCCATGATCGACTCCGGTCGCCAGAGCGTGGTCGGCGTCAACCGCTACCGGCCCGAGACCGCCGACGTCATCCCCGTGCTCAAGGTCGACAACACCGCCGTACGCGAGCGCCAGCTGGAGAAGCTGGCCCGCCTGAAGGCCGAGCGCGACCCCGCCGCCGTCGAGGCCGCCCTCAACGCCCTGACCGAGGGCGCCCGGGGCGGCGCCAACCTCCTGGAGCTGTCCGTCGAGGCCGCCCGCGCCAAGGCCACGGTGGGCGAGATCTCCCTGGCCCTGGAAAGGGTTTTCGGCCGCCACAAGGCGAAGGCCGACGCCGTCCAGGGGGTCTACCTCAAGGCCGCCGGCGACACGCCGGCCAGCGTCCGCGCCCGCGCCCTCACCGCCGGCTTCGTGGAAGCGGACGGCCGCAAGCCGCGCATCCTCGTCGCCAAGATGGGCCAGGATGGCCACGACCGCGGCCAGAAGGTCATCGCCTCCGGCTTCACCGACCTGGGCTTCGACGTCGACATCGGCGACCTCTTCCAGACCCCGGCCGAGGCCGCGGAGCTGGCCGTGCAGAACAATGTCCACATGGTCGGCGCCAGCTCCCTGGCCGCCGGCCACCTGACCCTGGTGCCCGAGCTCAAGGCCGAGCTGGCCCGCCTGGGCCACCCGGACATCCTGGTGGTGGTGGGCGGCGTCATTCCCCCCGAGGACTTCGACGCCCTCCGCGAAGCCGGCGTCGCCGCCATCTTCACCCCCGGAACCGTGGTGCCCGAAGCCGCCATCGAGGTCATGGACCGCCTGAACGAGACCCTCGGCTACGCCCAGCTCAAGGGTTGAACCCAATGGGCGCCATGGAGCGATGACCGACAACAAGCGAGTTCGCGCTTGCACCCTGGGCGTCAATGACGTACTCGCATCGCGTGAAAACGATCCCGATCACCGTCGCCGAGGCCCAGGTTTTCGCGCGTTCGGCGGAAAGGATTTGGAACGAAGCAGAGCGCGCTCAACTCGTCGACTTTATCGCTCTCAATCCCGAGGCCGGTGACGTTGTCATCGGGACAGGCGGAGTGAGGAAGTTGCGTTGGGTCGCGCGCAGGCGGTGGCCGCTTTCGCGGCGAGGATCAAGGCTGCTGCGGACGGAAGATAAGGAGGATGGCGATGTCGAGCCTTGGCAAGGACCTCATCGAGGCGATGGAAGAGGCCGCTGCGCATGCCGAGGGCAAGGGCGGGGCGGCGCGCGTCCATACGATCGAGGTTCCCGACGTACGGGCGATCCGCGAGGTGCTGGGGCTCTCCCAGCAAGCGTTCGCCCGCGCCTACCGGATTCCGCTTGCAACGCTGAAGGGCTGGGAGCAGGGCCGCCGCCACCCCGACGCCACCGCCAGCGCCTATCTGTCGGTGATCGCCCATCTGCCCCGCGAGGCTCGCGAGGCGCTGAGCGCGGCGTGAGCGCTCAGGCCTGTTTCAAGGTCGACAGAGGCCCTGCCCTCGAAACTCGGACCTGGGCGCCCGTGTTCCTCGGCTCAGGCGGATTAATCGTTTGTCGTCGGCAGGCTTGTCGGCGCAACACCCTGAACGGAGCCCCCAATGCCCACCTTGCAGTTGCCCCGCCACAACCTGACCATTGGGGGCGCTGACCTCTGTGTCATCGCTGGATTGAATGTTCTTGAAGACGAAGGACTTGCCCTGGAGGTCGCCGGCCACCTGAAATCGGTGACGGAAGCGCTGGGTCTGCCCTTCGTGTTCAAAGCGAGCTTCGACAAGGCCAATCGATCCTCGCTCGACAGCTATCGTGGACCGGGACTGGATCCGGGGCTGAGGATGCTGACCGCCGTGAAGGCGAAGCACGACCTGCCCATTGCATCTGACATCCATGAGCCCGGGCAGGCCGAACGCGCGTCGGAGGTGATCGACGTTCTCCAGATTCCGGCTTTCCTTTGCCGTCAGACCGATCTCATCGTATCGGCGGCGAAGGCTGCAAAGGCCTCAGATGGCTGGCTTCACGTCAAGAAAGGTCAGTTTCTCGCGCCCCTGGACTGCGGGAATATCGTCGCCAAGGCGCGCGACGCCATCGGGGAGGATCGGGTCGTGCTGTGCGAGAGGGGGGTGTCCTTCGGCTACAACAGTCTCGTCGTCGACATGCTGGGCATTGAGCAGATGCGCGGACTGGGCTGCCCCGTGACGATCGACGCCACACACTCCGTTCAGCTCCCGGGCGCAGACCCGAGAACCGGCGGGAAGTCGACAGGGGGGCGCCGGAACGGAGTCGCGACCATCGCCTGCGCCGCGGTGGCGGCTGGCGTCGATGGGGTGTTCCTCGAATTCCACCCCGATCCCGACAAGGCGCTCTGTGATGGCCCGAGTTGCCTTCCCTTAAGCTCCGCCGAGGCGCTCCTGGCAAAACTGAAGGCGTTCCACAGGGTCGCTCGTCAGTAGTCACCACACCGACCCGAGACGCTGCGAGGCCAACCTCTCCGCCCCGCCTACAGTCCGAACGCGGCGCGGAACTCCAGCTTCACGGCCTCCAGCACAGCCGCAGTCACCGGCAGGGTGACCTCGTAGGCGCCCTCGACATAGGGCCCTCGGCATAGGGCGCGACCAGGATCCCGATCCGGTCAAGGGGCCGCCGGAAGGCGACGCCTCATCCCGGGGCGAAGAAAAATTCGTTCCGCTGTCGATTTGACGCCGGATTAACGATGGCCTGACGCCCGGGGAGACGTCCCCAGCTCAAAACGGTCCTGCGAGCCGGCCAACGCCCGTCAGCGCGTCGGCAGGCACAGTTTGAAACTCGAAACCAGGACCATCGTCATGAAAAAGCACTCCCTCACCCTCCTCGCCATCGGCCTTCTCGCCCTGTCGGGCGGCGCCGCGTCAGCCCAGTCCAGCCTCGACGGAGTCTCGGTCAAGGTGTCCCGCGCCGGCCTCGACCTCAACACGGAGGCCGGCGCCAGGACTCTCCTGAAGCGTATCGAGCATGCGGCCGCCGAGGTGTGCGGCGGCGAGCCTTCCAACCGGCTGGATCGCTTCCAGAAGTTCCGCCCCTGCACGAGGGAAGTCGTCCAGCGCACCGTTTCGGGGATCAACTCGCCGACCCTGACCGCGGTGTACGGCGGCAGCGCAACCCTGGTCGTGGCCCGGCAGCAGACAGGCCAGTAACCCCGCGCCGCCGGCCGGCGCCTGCGCTCCGGCCGGCTCCGGGTCTTCCCCCCGGTTCGCGCGCGCGCCTGAGGCACTGGCCTTCACCACCCGAGCCCATATACTCCCGCCCGATCTCAGTCATCCAGGTCAGGGAAGGGGGCGGGGGAGTTGGAGTCCGATCCTTCGGCGCGCGTCAGGCTTCTCGGGGGCTTCGAGCTCTTCGACCTTGATGGGGAGCCGATCCGCATCACCGGTCGCAGGGCCCGGGGGCTCATGGCGATGCTGTGCCTCGAGGGCCGGGGAGGACTGCTCAGGGACCGGATCTGCGGGCTCCTCTGGGGAGACCGGCCCGACGAGCAGGCGCGCGGCAGCCTGCGCCAATGCCTGTTCGAACTTCGGACTGCGCTGGGTTCACGAGCCGACGCCCTTCTGGAGGTGGGACGGGAACGGGTGGCGATCCGCCCGGGCAGCCTCCTGACCGACATCGACACGCTCAGGGCCGGCCTTCAATCGGACGATCAGGACATGCTGGCCGGAACCGCCTCTCAACTCGCCTCAGGACCCTTGCTGGAAGGCCTGGAGCTGCCGGGCCCCTTCCAGGAGTGGCTCGATCAGGCGCGCGGGGCCTGGGAGGCGGCGCTTCTCGATGAACTGACCCGACGGCTGGCCGTCCTGGAGGCGGCGGGCCGCTGGGAGGCCGTACGGCTTCTGTCCGAAGGCTATCTCAGGCGCGACCCCCTTCAGGAGACCGTGGCGGCGTCGGCCATCCGTGCGGACCTCGCCAGCGACCGTCCGTCAGAGGCCCGGCGCCGCTACCTCGCCATCCGGCAGGCGCTTTCCGACGAGCTCGGCGTCGCTCCGGGGGCCGACCTGGAGCGCGCGATCCTGGCAGGGGCTCAGGATGCGCCGCCGACGCCCCTCCCCACGCCCCCCGCGGTGACGCCCGCCACAGTGGCCTCTCCGACCGCCGGGCCGATCCTGGCGGTGCTCGCCTTCGAGAACCAGTCGGGCGATCCCGACTTCCTGTATCTCTCCGATGGGATTTCGGAGGAGATCCTGCACGCCGTCTCGCAGACCACGCCCCTGAAGATCATCGGCCGGTCGTCGAGTTTCCAGCTGCGCGGCGCTGAGAAATCGGCTGCCAATGTGGCTGCCCAACTCGGGGCGACCCACCTCCTTGACGGTTCCGTCCGGCGTAATGGCGCGCGCGTGCGCATTACGACCCAGCTGGTGGAGTGCGCCAGCCAGACCATGCTCTGGAGCGACCGGTTTGATCGTGAACTCTCCGACGTCTTCGCGCTCCAGGACGACATTTCGCAAGCCGTGGCCATCGCCCTGAAGAGCCGGTTTGCAGGCCGCGATATCGGGTCTGTCGATCCGGTCGTCCTCGACCTCTACCTGAGGGCCCGGGATCTCAGGCCAGATCGGTTGGCGTATGACGCCCGCCTGCTTGGCGAGGCGTTGGAACGGGCACCGGACTTTGTCCCCGCCTGGGAGGCGCTCATGTATGATCTGGCTGTCCAGGCCCGCTATGGGGGCAATCCCGAGAAGTCGAGAAACCATCTGGCACAGATGGAGGTCGCGGCGGAGCGGGCGCTCGCTCTGGATCCAGGGACCGTCGTGCCCTTTCGTGTCCGCGCCATGACGGCCGCGCACTGTGGCGCCTTCGCCGAAAGCGAGCGATTGATCAATCTCTGCCTGGCGCGCGGGGCAAGCGATCCGCTGGACCTCATCCATGCCGGTGGCGTTGCGTCCGATGTCGGGCGTAATCGATTGGCGCTAGACTATGCCCAGCGGGCCTTTGAGTTGGACCCGCTCAACCAGGTGACCTTCACCGTGCGCGCGATCTACCGTCTGGGCGTTGGAAACTGGGCGGAGGCCCGGGACCAGTTCGACGAGGGTGTACGCCGCTGGCCCGACGGCGGCTTTCTGCGCTCAAGCGCCATTGTTTGCGCCGTGCAGGCTGAAGATTGGGAGCGCGTCGATCTTTGGGCCAGGGCCCCGGGCGATCCCGGAGTTGACGGACCCTGGATCGAAACGCTTGTTGCCTACGCCCGCGAGGCCCGGGTTGCGAACTCCGGGCTCGCCACACAGTTCCTGGCGAGCCAGAAAGCTTTGCTTGAATCCACTGGCCTGATCGCCCTTTCCCACCTGGGGCGGCTTTGTCAGCTGGGCCTGGCGGATGAGGCGTTCGCCCTGGTCGAAGCGTCCGACTTCAGCCCCTATTTCTCGGCGGGGACGCGCCTCGCCCCGCCGGACGTGGGGCTGTCTTGCCTGTTCTGCGTCGACCAGAGGGATCTGCGGGCCGACCCCCGGTTTCTGCGTCTGTGCACCAAGCTGGGCCTTTGCGATTACTGGGTCAGGTCGGGAAACTGGCCGGACTGCGCCGATGAAGTGGACTACGATTTTCGCGCCCTGGCGCGGGACCTTGCAGCGATCTGAGCCGCCTCAGGGGACCAGCCTTCCACTCGGTTGGTAAGCCTGCGCAAGCCCGCACAGACAACACCAGACGAGAGGGTTTTCGATGACCAAGATGTCCCCCGCCGAGGCCATGACGGCGATGCTCGAAGCGCTCGCCCCCAGCCAGCGTCCCTTCGGCTATGGACAGTTGCTGGAGGCCGCTCAGGCCCTGACCTCCAGCTCAGCGACCGAAGCGGCCCTGATCCTGGGCGTCCTCGGCACATCCCAGTTCGCGCGCATAGCCACCCCGCCGCCGGTCGGCGTCCCGCTCAGCTTCCCGGCCGACCATAGGGTCCACCTGGAGAACAGCGAGGAGTGGTACTGGATCAGCGCCAATCTGACCGCCAGCGACGGCATGACCAAGCTTGGCGTGCTGACAACCACCCAAAGCACGCGGCTGGTGCCCCAGGACATCCAGGCCAGCGCCGGATGGAGCGACGCCGAATCCCACATCGCCCACAGCGCGACCACTGTCGCGGTGAATGATGGAACCCGTAGCTTCCTGGTTCGCCGCAAGCCGAACGTGAAATGGCGGATCGGGGGCGACGACGTGGTCTTCCCGTCTGTGGACCAGCCGCTCTATCGTTGCGGTGACGATGTCATGACCTGGGGAAGCGAACAGGTGCTGCCCCTGCGGGTCCAGTCGGGCGACGGGGACATGTCCATCGATCTGACCCTGTCCACGGACATGCCCCTTGAGAGCGCATGGTTCCTCCAGGCGCTGGCCGGTCGCTCGCCGCCGCCGCGGCCGGGCATCTATTACAGCTGGCCGCAACTGAAGGTGACCGGAACGGTGACGATCGGCGAAAAGGTCTACGAGGTTTCCGGAACCGGCTGGATCGACCACCAGTTGATGATGGCGACGCCCCCCGACGCCCTCCATCCGCCGCCGCCCATCCTCCCGCCCACCCTCAATGCGCTCGATAACGGCTACCGCGGATGGCAGTGGTGCCAGTTCAATTTCGAGAACGGCGACGCCTACACCGGCGCGACCTTCCAGGACGGGGCTTTCCGCACGAATCTCCCATCGACCTTCAGCGGCTATATCACCAGGGTGGACGGCGTCTGGGTCCCGCAGCAGGTCAATGCGGAGTGGCGCCTCGACGCCCTTATCAACAGCCTGTCCGATGTCCTTCAGCCCACCGAGTGGACCTACCAGCTGACCGGAACCCATGTCGACGGGTCGGGGGTGACCGCGACGTCGGGGACGATCGTCGCAACGCCCCTGCATCCTGACGGCGGCTTCTATGGCGGCGGCCTGCAGGTCAACTCGGAGGTCGCCGCCACGGTGATCCTGACCCGCAACCCGGTGTCGGGCCCCGCCATGACCCTGGCCGGCGCCGGGTACTGCGAGACCGTCAGCGCCGAACCCCGCGCGCATTATGTCAAGCGGGCGCTCGCCGTCCTCGCGGGGGAAGCGGCGCCCCCGACGCCCTGAGCCGGCATCGCCCCGCTCACGGCCCGAAGGCCGCCCGGAACTCCGGCTTCACGGCCTCCAGGACCGCGGGGGTCACCGGCAGGGTGACCTCGTAGGCGCCCTCCACATAGGGGCCCGCCGCATAGGGGGCGACCAGGATCCCGATCCGGTTGAAGGTCCTCCGGTTCGACGAGCCGAGGATCACCGTCTGCTCGGACGGCGCGATGCAGGCGTCGAACTCATCGCCGCTGGCCCGGTTCACGGGCTGGCCCCGACGTTCGGCCCTCTGCGTGTCGAGGGCCTCGCAGAAGGGTGCGCCGATGGCCGCGTCCAGCGCCTCCGGCGAGGTGAACAGGTCCAGGGCGGGGCGCTCCACCCCCGCCTTCCGGTCCCAGACCAGGGAATCGAAGCCTGAATTCGGATGGGCGCCGCCTTCGAAGACGCTGATGTGCTGGGACAGGCTGAGCCAGCCCGGCAGGGTCGCCGTCACCCTCCATTCCACCGAAAGCTCGTGAGGCAGGAAGGGCCGGTCCGGGTCGGAGGCGGCCTCACGGCGGGCGTCGGCGGCCTCATGGGCGAAGGCGCGCCTGACCGCGTCCTGGTCCTTCGCCAGGCGCGCGCGCAGGGCGGGAACGGCCTCCACGGCCGACGGCCAGCGGTAGCTGAAGGCATAGTCGGCTGTCCGGACCTCAACCCCGCCAGCTTTCGGCCCGGGTCCGGCGGCGCCCAGCAGGACGACGGCGGCGGCGGCCAGAATCGTCCTTCGGAACATGGCCGGCCTCAGACGATGTCGCCGGCGGCCGCCTCGGCCAGCAGGTAGAGCCGACCCGCCTCGGTCGACAACAGGGCGCCGACCTCCCGGCCCGAACGGTCGCGCCGGTTGGCCGTCTCGATCTCGGTCTGGTAGCGGGCGAGGAAGTCCATGACCGAGCGGCGCATGCGCGGCTCTTCCAGCAGGCGGCGCGACAGCTTGCGGGTGGCGGCGGGGGCGAGGCGGCGCACCGTGTCCCGCGCCAGGTCGGCCTGCCCGTCCGTGATCATGGTCGCCAGCTCATCCACCCGAGTCACCGGCAGAAGCACGGTGGGGTCTATGCCAAGGGCGCGGATCTCGTCGGCCAGGAAGTCCATGGACTCCGCGTCAGGCCCGGTCCTCTGGCCGTCGGAGTCAACCGTCGACAGGAGGTCCCGCCAGGTCCAGCCGCCGCCGGCGGGAGGCGTCCGGGCCGGGGCCGGGCCGGCTGGCGGCCGCGCGGCGGGGGGCTCGGGGCGCAGGGCCTGCAGGGCCTCGGAGGGGCCGCCTGCAGACTCGAAGATCTCCGAGAAGCTCTC
>NZ_JADCBG010000219.1 GCF_020253645.1 Phenylobacterium sp. | reverse complement strand
CGGGTTGGTCACGAACA
Source organism: Phenylobacterium sp. (assembly GCF_020253645.1). Classification (GTDB taxonomy): domain Bacteria; phylum Pseudomonadota; class Alphaproteobacteria; order Caulobacterales; family Caulobacteraceae; genus Phenylobacterium. The sequence goes on along the minus strand of NZ_JADCBG010000219.1, from coordinate 3,722 downwards.
GGTCGTCGCCCACCAGCTGGACCTTGGCGCCCAGCCGGTCGGTCAGGAGCTTCCAGCCGTCGAAGTCGTCCTCGGCGCAGCCGTCCTCGATGGAGACGATGGGAAACTTCGCCACCAGGTCCGCGAGGTAGCCGACCATGCCGGCCGGGTCGAAGCGCTTGCCCTCGCCGTGCAGGTGGTAGGCGCCGTCCTGGAAGAACTCGGTGGAGGCCACGTCGAGGGCGAGGTGGAAGTCCTTGCCGGCGGCGTACCCCGCCGCCTCGCCCGAGCGGACGATGAAGGCCAGGGCCTCCTCGGCGGAGGCGATGTTGGGGGCGAAACCGCCCTCGTCGCCGACATTGGTGTTGTGGCCGGCGGCCTTCAGGCCCGACTTCAGGGCCGCGAAGATCTCGGCGCCCATGCGCAGGGCCTCGGCGAAGCTGTCCACGCCCGTGGGCAGGATCATGAACTCCTGGATGTCGATCGGGTTGTCCGCGTGGGCGCCGCCGTTGATGATGTTCATCATCGGCACGGGCAGGACCCGGGCGCCGACCCCGCCGACATACTTGTAGAGGGGCTGGCCCGCCGAGGTCGCCGAGGCCCGGGCGGCGGCGAGGCTGACGCCGAGGATGGCGTTGGCGCCCAGGCGCGACTTGTTGGCCGTGCCGTCCAGGTCGATCATCCGCGCATCGAGCCGGCGCTGGTCGGCGGCGTCGAAGCCCGCCAGGGCGTCGAAGATCTCGCCGTTCACCGCGTCCACGGCGGCCAGCACGCCCTTGCCGCCATAGCGCGACTTGTCGCCGTCACGCTTCTCGACAGCCTCATGCGCGCCGGTGGAGGCGCCCGAGGGCACGGCCGCCCGGCCGAGGGACCCGTCCTCCAGGACCACGTCCACCTCCACCGTCGGGTTGCCCCGGCTGTCGAGGATCTGGCGGGCGAGGATGTCGACGATCTCGGTCATGGCGAAGGCCCCGGATGGCTGCGGAAATTGCGGCGGAGGCTTAGCCCATTCGCGGGGGGGAACCAAACGGTTTGGGGGGACGCCCACTCCCTGTACGCCGCCATGGCGAGGGCGCGGATCGCAGACTTGGGCCAGGTGGAGCTGGCGCCGGCCCGGAAGTCCATACGGCGCAGGGCGGTTCGGAGCATGACGCATTCGAGAGCCGGCTATTGAACGCCGGGCCCCTCGCTGCAACCCCGGGCCTAGCTCACCCTGAACACGCCGTCGCTCAGGAAGCCGATGTGGCTGTCCAGGCTCCATCGGTGGTTGTCGATCATTTCCGGAAGGTCGTTGAGGGCGAACCAACGCAGCGCCGTGGTCTCTGCGGCGATCCTGGACATGTCGACGCCGCCCAGCGCCTCGTCTTCCAGCTCGACCTCGAACAGCAGGGAGTAACAGTGCAGCACGTCGCCATTGGGGTAGCGGACGATCTCGCGCACCGGATCGGAGGAGAAGCCGAAGCATCGCCAGGCGGCGACCCTCAGGTCGGTTTCCTCGAAGACCTCCCGGCGCAGGCAGTCGAGGATCGACTCCCCGATCAAAGGAGAGCCCGCCGTCATGGCCCAGACGCCGAAGTCACGGCGGCGATGCAGGAGAACCTCCTCCGCGCCGCTGCGGCGGCGGATGACCGCCCGGGCGCCAGGCGATGCGATCAGGTTGTTCCCCACGAGCGCGCGCATCTGCGGCACATAGGCGTGACCTCGGTCGATGATTTCCGAACCTGCAATGGCGATCTTCATGCGGACTGCCTCCCTGGGGCCCTCACGGGGCCCTGCAGCCTGACACTGCAGGGCCGGCGATGCCAGCGACGAACAAGGTCAGCAAGCCCGTCTTCGCGCGTGTCCTGAACACCCGACAGTCGGTTACGGCGCTGCTCCGCGACCTCTGGGCGGAACAAGCCGCTCATCGCCAAGCTCCCGCAGGCTGCATGTCACTCAGCAGGGCGCACCAATGGTCAGTCGCGTCTTCGTCTGGTTTAGCGTCTCCGGCCAACCGATCTCGGCTCGCTTGGCATCAACCTCAGTTTCACTCTCGATATCAGCGAACCGCCATGCGCCGCCGGTGCAGCGCGCCTGGCTCGCATAGCGCTGCGGTCGCCCTTGGAACATCTCCAGGCGATCATAGAGCATCGCGTATTCCTGCCCTTTCACGGCCCCGGTCCGAACAGCGGGTTCGAGGCGGCTGAGGACGACCTTTTGCAACTCCCGGTCGAACGAGTGCTGGGCGATTAGCCAAGCATCCGTAGCGACGGTCTTGTCCGTGAACCATCCCTGAGGCGGGAGCGCGCTCCGCAAGATCTCAGTGTTCTCCCGATCGACCACGCTGATCTCCGCGAACATCGCCTGCGCTACGAGTCCACGCTCTGCCGGCGGCGTTTCGCTGCGCATCAGGGCGGCGACCCCCTCCCTGAGTTGCCGGTCCAGCGCCGCGGCAGGGCCCAAACGTTGTATCGCAGTGAGGCCTGCTTGAGCCCGTTCCCGTTCGGCGCGAGCAACGGCAGCGGTCGCCTTCCACTTTGTGAGCCAGTTCGAGGCGGCCTCCGATAGCTTGGGAGACGGCGTGGAAGGTTGGGGCACCGGCTGCGCTACAGCCACGCCCAACGTGGCCGGGACACACAGGTTCATGGCGCCAAGCACCCCAAGGAAAGCCGTCGTCGCCACGAAATCTCGACTTGCCATCGAGCTACTCCTGATTGCTGAGGTGACCCCCGTTTCTCATCCAGCCATAACGAGAGTCCTAGGTTGATCTGAGCCTTGGTTGGCTGGTGTTGCAAGAGGCCGGCGCGCGGAGAGGTCAGGGTTCGCAGCGCGCCAGCCGGACTCTCCGGATAGGGTTCGGGCGTAGTGGCGTGGGGGCTGAGGCCTGGTCCCCCCGGCCCCGGGGCCTCGCCCCCTCAAGAGGTGGAGGAATTAGGGGGCCATTGCTCCCTTGCGGGGTGAGGGGGGCAACGATGGTTCAGAAGACCCCCCTCCGTCCCGCTGCGCGGGCCACCTCCCCCTCGGGAGGGGGAGGAATTGGGGAGTCTCAGGCGGGGTGGGTCAGCGGGCTTCGTCCGCCGGGGCGCTCAGGGCGATGCGGTTGCCTTCGCTGTCCTCGATCTCGGCGACATAGCCGGCCTCGCCAACGTGGGTCCTGGGGTAGAGCACCGCGCCGCCGTGCGCCTGGGCGCGGGCGAGGACGGGGTCGATGTCGGGGACGTCGAAATAGAGGATGGGGCCGGTCTTCGAGGGAACGTAGACATCACCCTTGGCCAGGGCGCCGCTGGCGCCGGGCTGGCCCTCGGCGCGGGGGAAGAAGGCCATGTCGTAGCCATCGACCTGGCGGCGATCCAGGCGATAGCCGAACACCGCCTCATAGAAGGCCATGGCGCGATCCATGTCGGCGACCGGGATCTCGAAGTGAACGACGGGGTTGATCATCAGGGTGTTCCGGTGGGCGGGATGGGGTTCGGGTGCGCCGCAACGGGTAGCCGGGTTGACGGCGGATTTCGAGCCCTGCGCGGGGCCTCAGCAGACCCCCTCCATCCCGCTGCGCGGTCCACCCCCCCCTCAAGAGGTGGAGGAATTAGGGGGCCATAGCTCCCTTGCGGGGGAGCTCCCCGCGAAGCGGGGTAAGGGGGCTTGCTGAGCCGCCGATAACCCCCTCCGGCCCGCTGCGCGGTCCACCTCCCCCTCAAGAGGTGGAGGAATTACAGAGCTAATTGCTCCCCTGCGGGGGAGCTCCCCGCGGAGCGGGGTGAGGG
>NZ_JADCBG010000218.1 GCF_020253645.1 Phenylobacterium sp. | reverse complement strand
GGCAGACGAAAAACGGAAAGGCTGGCGTTGGAGGGCGCCGCCGTCGCAGGCCGGGAGGTAAGGGTCTCCCTCGGCGCCAGCTCGACCCGCATGGGACCGCGCCGCTCCCCTCCGGTGAGGTCGCTCCGGAGCCTGGCGAGCAGGGCGCGCTCTGACCTTGCGAACAACCCCGCCCAGTCCATGCCGACGAGCTTGCGGTCCGCAAGACCGGTCAGGCGCTCGGCGGCGCCGAGGGCGAACTGAATCACGCCGTCCGAATCAATCTCGAAGACCAGATCCGCGCCGGCGAAGGCAAGACCAAGCAGCCTGACGACGCTGGCGTCATCTGTGCGGGCGTCCTGAGCCGTCACGACCCTCGCTCCTGCTCTGTCGCCGGACCTTCTCTTGCGCCGGACACATCCATGCCGTCCTGCTCCCTGGCGCGCTCCCGAACGCTTCTGGCCGGAAGGACGCCGATCCTTGTTCTGCGCCCTGAAGGTTAAGGCCTTGACACCGGGCCGCCCCTCCTCAGCGACAAAAATGTCGCACTTCTCTCTCGCCAGTCGAAAACCCGGTGATGCGGGTGTTGAGCCCGCCCGTCAGGCGGCGGGCGAGCCCCGCCTGTCCGGGGCTGCTCCGCAGCGTGAGACGCAGGACATGGTGCCCGCTGCCGGACTCGAACCGGCACGCCGATGGCGACGGATTTTAAGTCCGTTGCGTCTACCGATTCCGCCAAGCGGGCCCGACTACACTCTAGCGCGCGCGCCCCGGCGGGACCACCCGGCCTCAGATCAGCCCCTGAGCGCGGAAGCTGGTCAGGCCGTCGCGGCCGACGATGACGTGGTCGTGGACCGACAGGCGCAGGACCTTGGCCGCCTCGATCACCTCGCGGGTCATGGCGATGTCGGCCTGCGAGGGGGTGGGATCGCCGGAGGGATGATTGTGGGCCAGGATCAGGGCGCTGGCCGAGAGTTCAAGCGCCCGGCGGACGACCTCGCGCGGATAGACGGGGGCGTGGTCCACCGTGCCTTCGTTCATGGCCTCGTCGGCGATCAGCTGGTTCCGCCGGTCGAGGAAAAGGACCCGGAACTGCTCGCGCGGTTCATGGGCCATGGCGGTGCGCAGATAGGCGGAGAGCTGGGTCCAGGAGGTGATCACGGTGCGGCGGGCGACGGGCTCGCGGCTGATGCGCACGGCGGCCTCGTGGGCGAGCTTGAGGTCCAGCGCCGCCTGCTCGCCCAGACCGCGCACCCGGACCAGGTCCTCCAGCGGCGCGCCGAGCACGCCGGCGAGGGAGCCGAAGCGGGCCAGCAGGGCCTTGGCCAGAGGCTTGACGTCCCCCCGGGGCAGGGACCGGAAGAGCAGGAGCTCGAGAAGCTCGTAGTCCGGCAGGGCGCCAGGCCCGCCATGGCGGGCGCGATGGCGCAGGCGGGCCCGATGGCCGGCGTGCGGCGGCGAGGGCGACAGGGGCCCGAGTAGCGGGGCTTCCTGCAGGTCGGTCGGGGGCATGGCGGGGCTCCGGCGGCCCCGTCAATGTTCCTCAAATGTTCGCATTACGCAAGCCTATCCCTCGACCCTGACCTGCGTGACGTTGTCGCCGGAATTCCGGTCGATGCGCTTGTTGTAGGGATCGATCCCGGCGAAGGCGGGCCTGCCGTCGACGGTCACGGTGAGGGTCTGCTCGCCGTCCTTCAGGGTGCGCACGGTGAAGCTCTGCACCGAGGCCCGGGTGAAGCCGGGCGTGCCGGGTTCGGCGGTGAAGACGCCGACGTCGAACGTCTCCGTCCCCAGCGGCGCAGCAGTCTCGACGCCCTTGCCATCGGCGTAGAGCTTGCGGGCGGTGATCTTCAGGGTGACGTCGTAGCGCCCGTCGGGCCGCCGGCGGGCCTCGGCCTCCTCGGTCTTGAGATCGTAGAGCGTGATCTTCTCGAAGAGGTCGGTGATCAGATCCTGCAGCCGTCGATCCGCTCCGGCCTCGCGGCGCAGGGCGTCGACGAGAACCCGGGACGTCGGATAGGGCGCTCCCTTGAAGGCGTACTGGGCCAGGACGCTGCGCAGGGCGGCGTTGACCTTGTCCGCGCCCATCTGGTCGCGCAGGAGGTACATGACCAGGGAGCCCTTGCGGTAGTGGATGTAGTCCTGGTTCTCGACGCGGATCAGGGGCGTCTCCTCCACGGCCTGTCCGCCGCGCGCCGAGAGGTAGCTGTCCAGTTCGTTGCGAAGGAACTTGCGGATGCCTTCCTTGCCGTAGGTCTGTTCCATGACCAGTAGGGCTGAGTACTGCGCGAGGGTCTCCGAAAGGACCGTGCCGCCCTGCATGTCGGCGCCGATGACCTGGTGCGCCCACCACTGGTGGGCCATCTCGTGAGCTGTGACATAGGTGGCGAAGTCGATCTTGTCCGGCTTGTTCGGGTCCGCCGTGAAGCCGAGGTCCTCGGAGAAGGGGATCGTGTTGGCGAAGGCCTGGGCGAAGGTCGCATAGCCCGGGAACTCGATGATCCGGGCCTGCCGGAACTGGTAGGGGCTGAAGTTGGCCTGGTAGTAGTCGAGGCTGCGCTTCATGGCGGCCATCATCCGGTCCACGTTCCAGGGGTGACCGGGGTGGTGATAGACAGCGAGGTCGACGCCCTTGTAGGTCTCGCGGCGCACGGCGTACCGGGCGGACTGGACGGAGAAGAAGTTCAGGACCGGGGCGTCGGTGCGGAAGCGCATCGTCCTTCGCCCGTTCGCCGTGGTGTCCGAGACCAGGTAGCCCGGCGCGATCGGGGTCTGGTCGGCGACGGTGGAGACCGTGATGTCGGCGTTCACCCAGTCGGCGTTACCCACATAGTTGCGCGCGCGGGCGCTTTCGTCCTCCAGCTTCGCCGGCCGCAGCTCGGGAGGAAGCCCGTACTTGCGGCGTGTGGTCCGGTCCTGGAGCAGGCCGTTGCGCGACATGCCGAGGGTCGGCGCGAACTCGGAGTTGGAGACGAAGGTCCCGTTGTCGACGAGGCGGGTCGTGTTCCGGGCGTTCCTGAACCCCTTCTGCGCCAGGACGGTTGAGAACTCCAGGCGGGCGGTCTGGCCGGGGGCCAGAGGATTGGCCAGATGCAGGATCCTGTAGTTGAACCGCTCGAACGTCTCCGTCCGGGCCGGCAGCGACAGGGTCAGCCGCTCGACCTTCAGGTCCGGGTCCTCAAACCGGACATGGACCTGCGAGAGGGGTTCGCCGGTGTCGTTTACCAGATCATAGGCGCCCGTGACCCTCAGCCGCGGCGCATGGGGGTCGAGGTCGAGGTTCAGGGTCACGTCCGTGACGGAAGGCTGGGGAAGGCGCTCATACTTCAGGAAGGCCTTCTCGTAATCCGCGGTCAGGCGCTCTTCGTCCTGCTGGGTCCGGTAGGAATTCCAGACGTTGGTGTTGACGAAGATGAAGCTTCCCAGGCCGGCGAAGACGACAAGGGCCCCTGCGGCGGCCAGGCCCGTCGGGCCCTTCAGGCGACGGCCCAGGCGGGCGAGCCGGGCCCGGATCCCGTCCCGCGCCCCGCGCGCCCAGAGGCCCTGGGTCAAGATCAGCAGGAAGATGGCGAAGGCCGTCCAGTAGGCGCGGAACCAGGCGGCGAAGCCGGCATAGTCACCCTGGCCGTTCATGTCGGACAGGGGCACGCCCGGGCCGCCGCCGTAGTTGTAGAGGTTGTGCTCAAACCCGGCGGTCCCGAGGCTGAGCTGGAGGATCATGTAGGCCACCATGAGCGCCCAGCCGACGAACTTGTTGGGCGCCACGGCCTGAAGGAAGATGGCCAGGATGGCGACCAGGCTCCAGTCGACGAGGGTCGGCAGGACATACCATTCGAGGTACTGACCCCAGTCGGGATGGGGGAAGCCGAGCAGGATCTGGGCTGCCACGCCCGCCAGGACGCTGATCAGCAGCATGGAGCCGAGCACGAGGATCAGACCCAGCACCTTGGGGATCATGAACGTCCAGTCCGGGGCCGCTGTCGAGTCGACAATGTCGGCGATCCGCCTTTCGCGATCGCGCCAGACCAGCTCGCCGGCATAGTAGATGGCGACCAGTATGACGACGAAGCCGAAGGCCCGCTGAAGAGTCTCGATCATCCGGATCGTTGTCGGAAGGAAGACTGAACCGTTCTGCTCCAGCCCCAGAACCACCCCTCCCGATGCGTTGAACAGGCCGAGGATCAGCAGGATGCCAAAGGCGGGGCTGCGCAGGATCTGCGCCGCCTCGAACCGCGACCGGTGCAGGGCCTGCACCATTGCGGCTGAAAATCCGCGGTGCGGGAGGAAGCCGGCGTCTGAGGTCCGGACCGGCGTGGACGGCGGGGGGGCGGCGATCGCCCGTTCCGTCCGGGTCCGACGCCTCGCCGGCGCCTCGAAGCGGAAGACGAGGCAGGCGCCGACAAGGGCGACCACCCCGACCAGGGTCCACGCAACGCGGTTGCCGAGCAGGATGCCCGCGAGTTCGGGTAACCGGGAGTTGGAGTCGAAGGTTGTGAAGTACCGGATCGACTCGCCGAAGGCGTTTGCGCCGAAGGGGTCAAGCCAGCCTGCCAGATCGCGCATTTCCTGCCGTTCCGTCAGGATCCCCATGATCACCCAGAGGATGAGAAGGCCCGTGGCGCCGATGTAGGTCGCCATCATCGAGCGGGTCGTTGTGGCGAGGGCGAAGAACAGGGCCGAGGTCAGGAAGATCGAAGGAAGGGCCAGGGCGCCAAAGGCGTAGGCATAGGCGTCGAGGCGGTTCGGACCGAGAGTTTCCGGATCCACCCAGGGCGCCAGAGATCCGGCGACCATCCCCAGAGGCACGGCCAGAAAGACCATGGCCGCCGCCGCGAAGGCGCCCAGGAAACGCCCGACAAGGTAGTCGAGGCGGGTAATCCGTGTTGAACGCACAAGCGGCCCGAAGCCGGTCTCGTCGTCCCGGACTATGACATTGGCCACCAGGGCGGCGGTCACGAAGATGAAGAAGATCGACATCACCAGGTGGGTCATGGCGATGGCCGTGGGCGAATTCTTGTGAACGCCGCCCCCGCCGCCGCCAACCTGGATGTTGTCGACGGTCATCGAGCCGAAGACGATCAGGAAAAAGAAGGCTGCGGCGACCCAGACGACAGGCTGGCGAAGCTGGAAGCGGAATTCGAAGGCGGCGATGCGGCCGAGCATGTCGTCCTCCTAGGCCGGCTGGCGGGAGGCGTGCAGGGCGGCGAAGTAGACATCCTCCAGTCCGCCCTCGACGGTCTCGAACCCGGGGCCCGGGGATGTCTCAGACAGGAGATGGGCGACTGTCCTGCCTCCGGAGAGGCGTGTCGAGATCACGGGGGCGACTTCGGCGAGGCCGGCGAGGTCCGCCTTGTCCACCACCCGACGCCAGACCCGGCCCTCCAGCTCCTTAACCAGGCTCGAGGGAGCGCCCTCCCTGAGCAAGCGCCCGCCTGCAAGCACCGCCATACGGGGACACAGGTCGGCGACGTCCTCGACGATATGAGTCGACAGGATCACCACCACCTTCTCGCCGATTTCGGCGAGGAGGTTGAGGAAACGGTTGCGCTCTTCCGGATCAAGGCCCGCCGTCGGCTCGTCCACGATGATCAGTTGGGGCTGGCCGATCAGGGCCTGGGCGATGCCGAACCTCTGGCGCATGCCGCCGGAGAAACCGGCGACGGCCTTCTTTCGGACCGGCCAGAGATTGACCTGGTTGAGCAGGGCCTCGACGGTCTCCCGTCGTTCCGCCTTGTTCGTCAGGCCTTTGAGCACCGCAAGGTGGTCCAGGAGGTCCAGGGCGGAAACCCGGGGGTAGACCCCGAAGTCCTGCGGCAGGTAGCCGAGGGTCCTGCGAAGGCGCGACGGCTCCGCCAGAACGTCGATGCCATCGAAGTTGATGGCGCCCGAGGTCGGGGTCTGCAGGGCGGCGATGCACCGCATCAGGGTCGACTTGCCGGCGCCATTGGGGCCCAGGAGGCCGAACATGCCCGCGGGAATCTCGAGGCTCACATCGTCGAGGGCCCGGGTTCCGCCGGGATAGACATGGCTCAGGTTACGTATGGACAGCATGACGGGCTCCGTTCGGAAGACCCGCAGGTCGCCCGACT
>NZ_JADCBG010000217.1 GCF_020253645.1 Phenylobacterium sp. | reverse complement strand
CGTGCGTCATTTCCTGGACCTCTGGTCCCTGGAGGCGACGACCCTGCGCTGGATCCTCGACGACGCGGCGGTCCGCAAGGCCGCGCGCGCCGGCTGGACCCAGGGCCGCATCGACGCCGACGCCCCGGGACGTGAGCGCACCCTGGCCATGATCTTCGAGAAGAACTCGACGCGGACGCGCTTCTCCTTCGACGCCGCCATGCGCCAGCTGGGCGGCGACGTGATCATTTCAACCGCCGCCGACATGCAGCTGGGACGGGGGGAGACCATCGCCGACACCGCCCGGGTCCTTTCGCGCATGGTGGACGCCGTCATGCTGAGGTCGAACCGGCACTCGGACCTTCTGGACCTCTCCGCCCACTGCACCGTGCCGGTGATCAACGGCCTGTCGGACACCGGCCATCCCTGCCAGATCCTGGCCGACCTGATGACCTTCGAGGCGCATCGCGGACCGGTGGCGGGCCAGACCCTTGCCTGGGTGGGCGACGGCAACAATGTCTGCGCCAGCTTCATCCACGCCGCCCCCCTGCTGGGCTACCGCCTGAACATCGCCTGTCCGGAGGCCTATTCGCCGGACCCGGCGGACCTGGTGCGGGCGGCCTCCCGGCAGGGCCAGGTGTCGGTCACCCGCGACCCGCGCGAGGCCGTCGCCGGCGCCGACTGCGTCATCACCGACACCTGGGTCTCCATGGGGGACACCGACAAGGCCGAGCGCATGGCGGCCCTGGCGCCCTTCCAGGTGGACGAGGCCCTGATGGGCCTGGCGCACCGGGACGCCGTCTTCCTGCACTGCCTGCCGGCCCACCGTGAGGAGGAGGTTACGTCCGCGGTGATCGACGGGCCCCGGTCGCTGATCTGGGAAGAGGCCGAGAACCGGATCCACGCCCAGAAGTCGATCCTGGCCTGGTGCTTCGGGGCGATATGAGCCGCCAGGTCTCCCTGGAAGCGGTCGACGACGACCGGGTCTTCCCCTTCCAGATCGAGGGCGAGGCCGTGCGCGGGCGGCTGGTGCGCCTGGGGCCCGCGGTGGACGAGATCCTGTCGGCCCACGCCTATCCTGACCCGGTGGCCAACCTCCTGGGCGAGACCTGCGCCCTGGCGGCCCTGGTGGGCTCCAACCTCAAGTTCGAGGGCCGGCTGATCGTCCAGGCCCAGGGGAACGGCCCGGTCCGCTATGTCGTCTGCGACTACGACACGGCCGGGTCGCTGAGGGGCTATTGCCGCTTCGACCCCGACGAGATCGCCGCCCTGGCCGCCGGCTTCCAGCGCCCGGGCGCGCGCACCTTGCTGGGCGACGGCCTCTTCATGATGACCGTGGACCAGGGTCCGGACATGGACCGCTACCAGGGCGTGACGGCCATCGAGGGTGAGACCCTGGCCCTCTGCGCCGAGCAGTATTTCGCCCAGTCCGAGCAGACGCCCACCCGCATCCGACTGGCGGTAGGGCAGGCGGATTCCGGCGGCGGCCCCCGCTGGCGGGCCGGCGGGGTGCTGATCCAGAATATCGCCGGGGATGACGCCCGCGGCTCCACCGAGGAGCCCTGGCGGCGCACCGAGGCCCTCTTTGAGACCCTCGGCGAGGACGAGCTGATCGACCCCCTGCTGCCGGCCGGCGAGCTCCTGTTCCGGCTGTTCCATGAGGACGGCGTGCGGGTCTTCGCTCCCCAGGCCCTGAAGGCCGCCTGCCGCTGCTCGCAGGAGCGGATCCTGGGCCTCCTGGCCTCGTTCAGCGCCGAGGAGCGTGCGGACATGGTCGAGGCTGACGGGCGCATCCGGGTGTCCTGCGAGTTCTGCTCCCGCGTCTACGAGGCCCTGCCGTCGGACCTGGACAGCCAAGCAGGCTGACGCTGGGGCGCCGGTTCCCAGGCGCCGGGTTCGGCGCCATGCTGCCTCCCAACGACACGGGAGGACGCCATGACCCTGCATACCAAGCTTTGTGACCTTTTGGGGGTGAAGCACCCCGTCATGCTGGCCGGCATGGGCGGGGTCTCCTACGCCGAGCTCGCCGCCGCAGTGACCAATGCCGGGGGCTACGGCGTCCTCGGCATGGCCGGGCAGGGTCCGGACTTCATCCGGGCCCAGATGCGGAAGGTGCGCAGCCTCACGGACGGGCCTTTCGGCGTCGACCTGCTGGCGGCCTCGCCGGAAAGCCTGACCGCCGCCGTGGACGTGATCATCGAGGAGGGCGCCTCGTCCTTTGTCGCCGGCCTGGGCGTGCCCATGCCGATCATGGAGAAGCTCAAGCGGGCGGGCCTGAAGGTCATGGTCGTCTGCGGGGCCGTAAAGCACGCCATCAAGGCCGAGCAGGCCGGCTGCGATGCGGTAATCTGCCAGGGCGGCGAGGGCGGCGGGCACACCGGCCTGGTCGGCGGCCTGCCCCTGATCGCCCAGGCGGTGGAGGCGGTGAAGATCCCCGTGGTCGGCGCCGGCGGCATCTATGACGGCCGGGGCCTGGCCGCCGTGCTGGGCCTTGGCGCTGTGGGCGTCTGGGTCGGCACCCGGTTCATCGCCTCGCCCGAGGCCCACGCCGGCGACCTCTACCGCCAGACCATCGTGGAGTCCTCCGACGAGGACACCATCCGGACCCGCTGCTATTCGGGCAAGCCGATGCGGGTGCGCAAGAACCCCTATGTCGACGACTGGGAGAGCCGTCCGGCGGACATCCAGCCCTTCCCCATGCAGGCCATGCTCTCCAGCCAGGCCGGGGTCATGGGCGGCATCGGCGGCCAGATCGAGGGCCTGAACCCGGACAGTTCCTGCTTCGCCATGGGCCAGTCGGCGGGCGGGGTGCACGAGGTCCTGCCGGCGGCCGAGATCGTCGCCCGCCTGGTCTCCGGCGCCGAGGCGGCCATCGACCGGATGACGGCGCTCCGCGCCGCGGGGGTGAAGGCGTGAGCGGGCGGCTGGACGGGCGGGTCGCCCTGGTCACCGGCGGCGGCTCGGGCATAGGCGCGGCGGCCTGCCGGGCCCTGGCGAAGGAAGGCGCCGCCGTGGCGGTGACGGACCTTTCGCCCGAGGCGGCCCACGCCGTGGCGGACTCCATCGCGGCGGCGGGCGGCAGGGCGAAGGCCTTCACCCACGACGTCACCCTGCCGGAGGACTGGGAGCGGGTGGTCGACGAGGTGGAGGCCGCCTTCGGCCGGCTGGATATCCTGGTGAACAATGCGGGCATGACCACCGTCGGCAACGAACTGATGAGCCACAGCCTCGAGAACTG
>NZ_JADCBG010000216.1 GCF_020253645.1 Phenylobacterium sp. | reverse complement strand
CGGGAAACAGGCGCAGGGCGTGGTCGACGATGACCTCGGTCTCGGGCCGGGGCGTCAGGACGTCCGGGGTCACGCCCAGCATGAGGTTCCAGAAGCCGCGCCGGCCCAGGATGTGACTGACCGGCTCCCGGCGGATGCGCCGTTCCAGATAGTCGTCCAGCCGCTCGACCTGTCCGGCGTCCAGCTCGCGGTAGGGGTCTGCGACGATGTCCGCCCGGGTGACGCCGCAGGCGGCCTCCACCAGGACCCGGGCGTCGATCACCGGACCCGGGATCCCCGCCGCCTCCAGCCGGGCCCGCGCCCCCTGCCAGGCCTGGAGGAGGTTGCGGGTCACTCGGGATCGCCCGGCGTGCTGCAGGCGTCGCCCACCCGCACGGTCCCGCCATGGGTGACCTGGACATAGATTCCGCAGTGCCTGTGCCCGTACTGCTCGAACAAGTGTTCGACGAGGGGAAGATCACGCTCCGCCGTCTGCGGGTCCACCTCGGTGGCGGCGCAGCGGACGATGGGGGCGAAGACCTGGGCGCGGGCGAAGCCGAGCAGGAGATTCCTTCCCTTCCAGTCGTTCTCCACCCACGGGGGCCAGCCCTCGACATAGAGGTTTGCGCGGAACCGCAGGGGGTCCACGGGCTTGCCGATCCGGGCCTCGAGGTCGCGGACGCTGGCCATGTTGATGATGGAGATGTGACCAAGGGGATGGTCGAGGAAATGGTAGTCCGGGGCCTGCAGGACGCGGACCCCGTCGCGCGCGTCCTCGCCCAGGAGCCCTTCGACCCAGGCGCCGAAGCCTTCCCGCCCGGATGCCGCCGCGAGGTCGCCGTGGAAGTCCGGCCGGCCGGGCGCCGAGGCCGAGATGTCCGAGCCCTGCACCCGCGTCCGGGCCGCGGCCACCACCGGGTGGGCGGCCAGGACGGCGAACTTCATCTTGGGGATCCAGGCCGGGGCGGCGGCGTCGAAACCCGACGGACCGTTCTCGACCACCCATCGCCGGTCCTGGGCGATGGCGCGGCCGGGGACCAGTTCGGCCTCGGACAGGGGCTCGGCCGAGAAGCCCTTCACGGGATAGCGGAACAGGCCGGTGATGAGGGCTTCCATCAGGCGAACTCCGCCTCAAGGCTGGCCAGACGGGCCGCTTGGTCCTCGGCGATCAGCGGGTTGATGATATCGTCCAGGGCTTCCCCCTCAAGCACCTTGGCCAGGTTGTAGAGGGTCAGGTTGATCCGGTGGTCCGTCACTCGCCCCTGCGGGAAGTTGTAGGTGCGGATTCGCTCTGAGCGGTCGCCAGAGCCCACCTGGCTGCGCCGGGCGTCGGCCCGGGCGGTGTCGAGGGCTTCGCGCTTCTGGTCGTAGAGCCGCGCCTGGAGCACCTTGAGGGCCCGCGCCCGGTTCTGGTGCTGGGACTTCTCAGACGAGGTGACCACGATCCCCGTCGGGATATGCGTGATCCTCACCGCAGAGTCCGTCTTGTTGACGTGCTGGCCGCCTGCTCCCGACGACCGGTAGGTATCGATGCGCAGGTCCGCCTCGCGGATCTCGATGTCCACGTCCTCCACCTCCGGCAGGACGGCGACGGTGGCGGCGGAGGTGTGGATGCGGCCCCCGGCCTCGGTCTCGGGCACCCGCTGGACCCGATGGACCCCGCTTTCGAACTTCAGCCGGCCGAAGACGCCCTCGCCGGTGATGGAGGCGATGATCTCCTTGTAGCCGCCGACCTCGCCCTCGGAGACGGAGTCGATCTCCACCCGCCAGCCGTGGAGGGCGGCGTAGCGCTGGTACATGCGGAACAGGTCGCCGGCGAAGAGCGCCGCCTCGTCGCCGCCGGTCCCGGCGCGGACCTCGAGGATGGCCGAGGCGTTCTCGTCCCGGTCCCGGGGCGCAAGCAGGAGCGCGACCTCGCGTTCAAGCGCCGGCAGGCGGGCCTTCAAGGCCTCCAGCTCGTCCCGGGCGAGGGCGGACATGTCCGGGTCGCCCGAGACAGCCATTTCTTCCAGTTCCGGCGCCTCCGCCCGTGTCTTCTCCAGGGAGCGGACCGCTTCGACCACAGGCTTCAGTTCGGCGTGCTCCCGTGACAGGCGCACGATCTCCGCCCCATCGGAGGCGGCGGACATCCGGGCCTCGATCTCATGGAAGCGGCCGAGAACCTGGTCGAGGCGGGCTTGGGGGAGGCGCAAGGGGCGGGATCTTCAGGGAACAGTTAAGGCGGGCTTCTAGCCCGCCGCGCTCGGCTTGCCAAATCCCGGGGCGGCCGGCGCAGGGGCGGGCGACCCGATCCGGGCCGCCCGCGATCCGCGCGGGATCAGACGCGAACGCCGCTCAGCGAGGCGTTGCCGAAGGCGCCGAGCTTGACGTTGCCCGACAGGCTGTCGCCGCTGACGGTGGCTTCGAACTCCAGGGTCATCGGCATCGGGCTGGTGATGGACGAGGACCAGATCAGCTTGTCGCCGTCGACCTTGCCGGAGATTTCCTGGTCGCCCATGCGGCCCGTCGTCTTGCCGGTGAAGGTGTCGCCATTGGTGGTGATGGAGGCGTTCACTTCCTGAGCGCCCATCGGGGTGTTGATCGTGATCTTCCAGTTGCCGTCCGCAGACATGGCTCTCTCCTCTTTGCGAAGCGGCGCCTCATCGAGCCATGAACGGCCTTTCAAGCGGCGCTTCCGTTCGCCATCGACGGACCCGCCGCGGCAGCCAGTTTAGGTGGGGCTCGGGGACGCGCGTTCAAGT
>NZ_JADCBG010000215.1 GCF_020253645.1 Phenylobacterium sp. | reverse complement strand
TGGGAAGGGGCTTTCCGGAAGGAGTCTGCCAGCATCAGGATCACGCCGATGGTGATGGCGCTGTCGGCCAGATTGAACACCCAGGGGAAGAAACCGATGGCGCTGACATCGATGAAGTCGACCACGGCGCCGAAGCGCGCCCGGTCGATAGCGTTGCCGACGGCGCCGCCGATGATCAGGCCGAGGGCGAGCCCCAGCAGCCGCCGGTCCGCCCGACTCGCCCAGATCGCCAGGGCCAGGGCGACGCCGAGGGCGAAGACGGTCAGGCCCCACCGGGCGAGGTCATGGGTCGCCTGGAGAAATCCGAAGCTGACGCCTTCGTTCCAGACCATGGTCAGCTTCAGCGGTCCGAGCACCGGTGTCGAGACGCGGGTCGGCAGGTCCAGCCCATAGAGAATCCAGGCCTTGAGCGCCTGATCGGCGGCCAGGAGGACGGCGGAGAGGCTGAAGGCCAGCCGGCCGGCCGGGGTCACTGCGGGCGCCGCCTCAGACACGGCTCGCATCCCAGGCGGCGACGGCGTCGGCGTCGCGCAGGGACAGGTCCGGGTAGCGCGGGTCCTGGCCCACCTCGGGCAGGATGCGCCAGGAGCGGGCGCACTTGCGGCCTTCGGCCCGTCGGGGCTCGACGCTCACGCCGGGAACCTCGGCCAGGGCGAAGGCGCCCTGCGGCCCCGCGCCCGCCACGAGGGTCGCCTGGGAGGTGCGAAAGACCTCCGCCGGGTCCAGGTCCTCGAAGGCCGCCCGCAGGCTGGCGTCGGCGACATGCACCACCGGCGCGGCCTCCAGGGGCCCGCCCAGGCGCTTCTCGCGCCGCTCGGCCTCCAGGGCGCCCATGACCACGCGGGTCACGGCCTGGACCTTCGCCCAGCGGGCGGCCTCGGCCGGATGGCTCCAGGCGGCGGGGGTGTCGGGGAAGATCCGCAGGCAGTTGGAGCCGGCCTCGGGGAAGCGGGTGGTCCAGGCCTCTTCCATGGTGAAGGGGATCAGGGGCGCCAGCCAGATGGTCAGGCGCTCGAAGACCAGGTCCATCACCGTGCGGGCGGCCCGGCGCGTCAGGCTGTCGGGCCGGTCGCAGTAGAGGGCGTCGCGGCGGATGTCGAAGAAGAGGGCCGACAGGTCGGTCTGGCAGAACTCGGTCAGGGGCCGGGCCACGTCCTGGAAGGAGAAGCGGCCGTAGGCCTCGCGCACCTCGCCGTCGAGCTCATGCAGGCGGTGCAGGATGTAGCGCTCGAGCGGCGGCATGTCGGCGGGGTCGACCCGCTCGGCCTCGGAGAACCCGGCCAGGGCGCCCAGCAGGTAGCGCAGGGTGTTGCGCAGCTTGCGGTAGGCGTCGGTGGTGGTGGCCAGGATGGTCTTCCCGATCCTCTGGTCCTCGGCGTAGTCGACCATGGCCGCCCAGAGGCGGAGGATCTCGGCGCCGGACTCGCGGATGACGGTGTCGGGCTCCAGGGTGTTGCCCTTGGACTTCGACATCTTCTCGCCGTTCTCGTCGACGGTGAAGCCGTGGGTCATGATGGCGTCATAGGGCGCCCGGCCCCGGGTGCCGGAGCTCTCCAGCAGGGACGACTGGAACCAGCCCCGGTGCTGGTCGCTGCCCTCGAGGTAGAGGTCGGCGGGCCAGCGGGTGTTTTCCCGGCCCTCCAGGGTGAAGGCGTGGGTCGAGCCGGAGTCGAACCAGACGTCGAGGATGTCCTCGACCTTCTCGAAGCGGTCCGGATCGTGGCCGCCGAGGAAGCGCTCCGGCGGGTCGGTGAACCAGGCGTCGGCGCCGCGCTCGGCGATGGCCGCGACGATACGCCGGTTGACCTCCGGGTCCACCAGGGGCTGGAAGGTCTCCTTGTCGACGAACATGGCGAGCGGCGCGCCCCAGGCCCGCTGGCGGCTGATCAGCCAGTCCGGCCGGCCCTCGACCATGGAGCGGATGCGGTTGCGCCCGGCCTCCGGGTAGAAGGCGGTGGCGGCGATGGCCTTCAGGGCCGTCTCGCGCAGGGTGGCCCCCTTCAGCTCCGGCGTGTCCACGGCCTCGTCCATGCGGATGAACCACTGGGGCGTGTTGCGGAAGATGACCGGCGCCTTGGAGCGCCAGGAGTGGGGATAGCTGTGCTCCAGCCGGCCCCGGGCCAGGAGGTTTCCGGCCTCGACCAGCTTTTCCATCACCGCGCCGTTGGCCGGGCCGAACTTCCCGGCCTTCTTGCCTTCGGTCTCCAGGACCTTGAGGCCGCCAAAGAGGGCGACGTGGGGCAGGTAGGCGCCGTCGGCGTCCACCGTCTCGGGGATCTCCCGGTGGCCGTGGGCCAGCCACAGGAGGTAGTCGTCGACCCCGTGGCCGGGGGCGGTGTGGACGAAGCCCGTCCCCGCGTCGTCCGTGACGTGGTCGCCCGACAGCATCGGCACGGCGAAGCCATAGTGGTCGTCCAGGGTCGCCAGGGGATGGCGGCAGGTCATGCCCGAGGGATCTACGGCCTCGACCCGTCGCCAGCGGGCGATCTTTGCGGCGGCGGCCACGTCGGCGGCGCGGGCGTCGGCGACGATCAGGCGGTCGCCCGCCTTGGCCCAGGGCTCGAAGTCCAGGCCGGTCTCCATGGCCTCGACCTCGTAGACCGCGTAGGCGATTTCCGGAGAGAAGGCGATGGCGCGGTTGGCCGGCAGGGTCCAGGGGGTGGTGGTCCAGATCACCACGCTGGCGTGGTCGGCGGCCTGAGGGCCCTCGACCACCGGGAACTTCACCCAGACGGTGGGGCTGTTGTGGTCATGGTACTCGACCTCGGCGTCGGCCAGGGCCGTGCGCTCCACCGGGCTCCACATGACGGGCTTGGAGCCCCGGTAGAGCTGGCCCGAGACCACGAACTTGTGGAACTCGTTGACGATGGCCGCCTCGGACGAGAAGTCCATGGTGGCGTAACGGTTGTCCCA
This sequence comes from Phenylobacterium sp., assembly GCF_020253645.1. GTDB lineage: Bacteria > Pseudomonadota > Alphaproteobacteria > Caulobacterales > Caulobacteraceae > Phenylobacterium. Next base: position 100 of record NZ_JADCBG010000215.1, on the reverse strand, counting down.
GTCGCCCAGCACGCCAAGGCGGCGGAAGCCGGCCTTCTGGACCTCGATCCACTGGGCGGCGTAGGCCCGGCAGCGCTCGCGGAACTCGGCCTTCGAGACG
>NZ_JADCBG010000214.1 GCF_020253645.1 Phenylobacterium sp. | reverse complement strand
GGCCATGACCACCTCCTCAAGGGCGGCGTTGCCGGCCCTCTCGCCCATGCCGTTGACGGCGACCTCGACCTGCCGGGCCCCGCCCTGCACGCCGGCCAGGCTGTTGGCCACGGCCAGGCCCAGGTCGTTGTGGCAGTGTGTGGAGAAGATCACGCCGTCGGCGCCGGGGACGTTCTCGATCAGGTCGCGGAACACCGCCTCGTACTCGGAGGGATAGGTGTAGCCCACGGTGTCGGGGATGTTGATGGTGGTGGCGCCGGCGCGGATGGCGGCCTCCACGCAGCGTCGCAGGAAGTCGCGCTCGGTACGGGTGGCGTCCTCGGCCGACCATTCCACGTCGCCGCACAGGTTGCGGGCGTGGGCGACCGACCGGGTCACCATCTCGAGGACGGCGTCGGGCTCCATCTGCAGCTTCCACTTCATGTGGACCGGGCTGGTGGAGATGAAGGTGTGGATCCGGCCGCGCTTGGCCGGGCGGATGGCCTCGGCGCAGCGCTCGATGTCTGCCTGCCCGGCGCGGGCCAGGCCGCAGACCGTGCTCTCGGTGACGATCTCGGAGATTCGGCGGACGGACTCGAAATCGCCGTTGGAGGCGATGGGGAAGCCGGCCTCGATGACGTCGACCCTCATGTCCTCGAGGATCTTGGCCAGCTCCAGCTTCTCGTCCAGGGACATGGAGGCGCCGGGCGACTGCTCGCCATCGCGCATGGTGGTGTCAAAGACGATCACCCGGTCCTTGGCGTCGTCGGAGGGGGCCGCAGCGGGGGCGTGGGAAGGAATGGCGTTCATGTCGGGAAACTCGCAGTTCGCGGGGGGTCTAGCTCAGGTCGGGTGAGAGGGTCATCCCCTGAAACGCCCGGCCGCGACCTCGCGCAGCCTGAAAAGGCGCTCAGGGGCGACTAAGCCCCCGCAGAAGGCCAGGATGCGGCGCGACAGCGATCATGGGTCCGCTCATATCGATTTGGCGACTCTGGCGCAAGAGTCTTGCGTGGAATTCGGTCCGGGGCGACGGATCGGCAAGAACCTTGCGCAAAAGGGCCGGTCGAGTTCCCTCCCGCGCCGCCCTTCTGCGGAGTCACGGCGCGGCGCGAGACCGCAGCCAGTTCCGCGCGGCCAGGCCCATGGCGATCCACAGGACGAGCCCTGCGGCCAGGGCGGCCAGGCTCTCGACGCCGCCGCCGGTCAGGACATGCAGGATCGACTTCCCGGCGAAGGCGGTCAGGGCGATCTTGGGGATGATGCCAAGGGCGGTCCCGGCGGCGAAGTCCAGGACGCGGATCGGCGTCACGCCCGCCGCCATGTTGACCACGATGAAAGGTGCGGACGGCACGACGCGCACCACCAGGCTGGCCAGGAAGCCGTTGCGGGCGACCAGGGCCATGAAGCGGTCCAGGCTCTCGCTGGAGAACATCTGCAGGGTGCGGGCCCCGGCGGAGCGCCCCAGCCAGAATCCGATCATCGCCGAGACCAGGGTCCCGACCCAGCTGTAGATGGCCCCGTTGACGGGCCCGAAGGCGACGACGGCGGCGGCGATCAGGACGAACTGGGGGGCGCCCAGGAAGGCCAGTCCGGCGAAGGCCGCCACCGCCATCGGCAGGGCCCAGGGGCCGTGGGCCGCACCGAGCCAGCCCCTCAGGGCGGTCTCGCTGTCGAAACCCATCAGCCGGGCCCCGAACAGGAAGACCAGACCCACCCCGCCGAACAGCAGGAAGGACACGCCGAGGCTGACCCAGGCCCGGGCGTCCATGTTGCTGACCATCTGGAAGAGGCGGCGCATGCCCCGGAGTCGCGCGGTCCGGCCGCCGGGTCAAGGCGGCTTGCATCCCACCGCCGTGGCGCCTCCGGCCTATCCCCCGGCGGGCGACTGGGATAAACCGCCGCTCCAGGACGAATCCTCGACGGGAGCCCACATGTCGCTCGAATCCGCCACCCTCGCCCGGGTCAAGCCCTCCGCCACCATGGCCACGGACCAGAAGGCTCGTGAGCTGAAGGCCCAGGGCCGCGACATCATCAGCCTCGGCGCCGGCGAGCCGGACTTCGACACCCCGGACAACATCAAGGACGCGGCGATCCGCGCCATCCGCGAGGGCAAGACCAAGTACACCACGGTCGACGGCATCCCCGAGCTGAAGGAGGCCATCGCGGCCAAGTTCGCCCGCGAGAACGGCCTCGCCTACAAGCCCTCCCAGGTGAACGTCTCGCCGGGCGGCAAGCCGGTGATCTTCAACGCCATGATGGCCACCTTGAATCCGGGGGACGAGGTCATCGTGCCGGCGCCCTACTGGGTCAGCTATCCCGACATGGTCCTGCTGGCCGGCGGAACCCCGGTCTTCGCCCCGACCACGGCGGCCAGCGGCTTCAAGCTGAAGCCCGCCGAACTGGAGGCCGTGATCACGCCGCGCACCCGCTGGCTGATCCTGAACTCGCCCTCCAACCCCTCGGGCGCGGCATACACCCGGGATGAGCTGAAGGGCCTGGCCGAGGTATTGCTGCGCCACCCGCAGGTCTGGATCCTGACCGACGACATGTACGAGCACCTGATGTTCGACGACATGACGTTCTGGACCCTCGCCCAGGTGGAGCCCGCCCTCTACGAGCGCACCCTGACCATGAACGGGGTCTCCAAGGCCTACGCCATGACCGGCTGGCGCATCGGCTACGCCGCCGGCCCCGAGCCCCTGATCAAGCTGATGGCCAAGGTCATGAGCCAGTCCACCTCCAATCCCTGCTCGGTCTCTCAGTACGCCGCCGTCGAGGCCCTGAGCGGGACCCAGGACTTCATCAAGCCCAACGCCGCCCTCTTCCAGAAGCGCCGGGACCTGGTGGTTTCCATGCTGAACCAGGCCTCGGGCCTCGTCTGCCCGACCCCGGAGGGGGCCTTCTATGTCTATCCGTCCTGCGAGAAGCTGATCGGCCGCAAGGCGCCCTCCGGCCGGGTGATCGGCTCCGACAAGGACTTCGCCAACGAACTCCTGGAGTCCGAGGGCGTGGCGGTGGTGTTCGGCGAGGCCTTCGGCCTCTCGCCCTTCTTCCGCATCAGCTACGCCACCTCCGAGAAGGTCCTGGAGGACGCCTGCGGCCGGATCCAGCGGTTCTGCGCCTCGGTGAAATAGGCCGTGACGGTCGTCAACCTGAACAAGGCCCGCAAGGCCCGGGCGCGGGAAGCCGCGAAATCCCTCGCCGCAGAGAACCGCGTCGCCTTCGGTCGGACGAAGGCCGAGAAGACCAAGGCCCAGGCGGACGCCACGCGGCTCGCCCGCCAGCTCGACGGCAAGCGCCTGGAACCCTAGCCGCCGCAGCCCCCCTCCGGCCCGCTGCGCGGTCCACCTCCCCCTCAAGAGGTGGAGGAATTACAGTCACTTAATTGCTCCACCTCAGGGGGAGCTCCGCGCGAAGCGCGGTGAGGGGGTGCAACGGCGGCTCAGCAACCCCCCTCCGACCCGCTGCGCGGGCCACCTCCCCCTCAAGAGGTGGAGGAATTACAAGCACTTAATTGCTCCCCATCAGGGGGAGCTCCGCGCGAAGCGCGGTGAGGGGGTGCAACGGCCTCTCCGAAGACCCCCTCCGGCCCGCTGCGCGGTCCACCTCCCCCTCAAGAGGTGGAGGAATGACAATGGGTTAATTGCTCCACCTCAGGGGGAGCTCCGCGCGAAGCGCGGTGAGGGGGTGCAACGGCGGCTCAGCAGACCCCCTCCGACCCCCTGCGCGGGCCACCTCCCCCTCAAGAGGGGGAGGAATTACAGTCACTTTATTGCTCCACCTCAGGGGACTATTGCGAAATCCTCGGATCGTGATTCCCTGTCGATGACGGCGGAGGGATTGCGATGTCAGTGAAGTCGACGGGTCAGCTTGGGTTTGGGGAGTTGGCGGCGGCTCGGCGGGGCGGGGTTCGGGCCCTG
>NZ_JADCBG010000213.1 GCF_020253645.1 Phenylobacterium sp. | reverse complement strand
GGCTTCCGCCCACAATCGCGCGGACTTCAACCTGAAGACTCCGCTCAATCGGCGCCCGCCGAAGAAACTCGGCCCGAAACGAGAGGGGGCGGAACCCTGCCGGGGCGGACTGCTCGACCGCCGCAGCCATCAAGGCCGCCGCCGCCCCGCCCTGTAGTCCCGTAAACGGTCCGGACGCGTCTTCGCTCGCGATCCAGGCGCCGCCTTCCCGGCGGAGCAGCGGTGCGCTCACGCGGGCTGGCGATGCGGCGGTGTCGATAGCGGGCAAGGCGAGGCTCCGTGCGGGAATTCGCCGTGAGGTTGGGGGCTGGACCCCTGCGCGTAAAACGAGTAATCCCCTGTCGTAAGATGAGCCTAGTTCATCTCATTGACGATCGCGGCCGGGGGGGCGTTCCCTTCGCGGCGCTGCGCGCCTTCGAGGCGGCGGCGACGCTGGGAAGCTTCAAGGCGGCCGGCGCGGATCTCGGCCTGACCGCTTCGGCGATCAGCCATCACGTCCGCGACCTGGAGGCCAGGGTCGGCGAACCCCTGTTCGAACGCCGCCATCGCAGCGTCGTCCTGACGCAGGCGGGCGAACAGCTGGCCGACGCCCTACGCCCCGCCTACGCTCGTATCGTGGACGCTTTTCGTCGCGCGGTGAGCGAACCCGTCAAGGTTCGCCTCTCCGCAGCCCCGCTTTTCGCAAACGACTATCTGTTGCCCCACGTCGAGCGGCTGCGGCGGAGACTGCCGTCCCTCAGCCTCCAGCTTGAGAGCTCGATCCAGTCGCGCGAACTGGAGGGCCATAACGATCTCATCGTTCTCCGGTACGGCCCGAAGCCGTCGGGCGCCGTCGTGTCGCGCCGGATCGCCGCGTCGCCCCTGATCGTGGTCGGCGCGCCCGCCCTGGCGGCTGGCGGCGAACTGCGCGACCTTCTCGCCAGGGGTCCGCTACTCACCCTGGCCCGGCACAGGAACACCTGGCGGCTCGCGTTTCCGGAGATTACGACCGAGGCGCCGCAGGTGCTTTTCGACTCCTTCGAAGGCGTCATCCAGGCGGCCCAGGCCGGCAACGGCCTCGCCCTGGTGCCCGACATCGTCGCCCTTAAGGCTCTCGCGGCCGGGCGCCTGTGCAGGATCAGCCCCGTCGAGATCCAGGCCGGGTGGGAATACCGCCTGATCGCCGGCAAACGCAGCGCCGCCGCGGCTCTGCTCACCCCCCTCGGCGACGAGATCGCGGCCATTCTGGCTGATGAACAGGTCCAGGCGAACCGGTAGCTGAACAGGGTTGCTCACCGGGATCACCCTCGGGGGAGTCATCAAACTGTGGGATTCCCGCCCGTTTGGGGAGTTGGACGGGAATGCAAGACCGTGCCGGAGGGGGGCTGCGGCGACGACTTGCAGCCTGTCCGGGATTGGGGTTTCCTGAAGCTTCCCGGCCGCGCAACGCGGCGGGTATCCCGGGAGGCGGTGACATGGCGGACGGTGCGATCGGTCTGGATGAAGCGCGCGCCCGCGCCTTCGGCATGAAGCTGGAGGACATGAACCCCGGGGATCCTGACCTCTTCAAGTCCAACGCCTTCTGGCCCTATTTCGAGCGGCTCCGGAACGAGGAGCCCGTCCACTGGTGTCGGGACTCCGAGTTCGGCCCCTACTGGTCGGTCACTCGCTACAACGACATCATGGCGGTGGACACCAACCACGGGGTCTTCTCCTCCGAGGCGGCCCTCGGCGGCATCACCATCCGCGATGCGCGCCCGGACCTTCGCCGGCCCAGCTTCATCGCCATGGATCCTCCCCGCCACGATCAGCAGCGCAAGGCGGTCAGCCCCATCGTCTCGCCGGCCAATCTGAAGACCATGGAGCCCATCATCCGTGAGCGGGCCTGCCAGATTCTCGACAACCTGCCGGTGAGCGAGGCCTTCGACTGGGTGGACCGGGTCTCGGTGGAGCTGACCACCCAGATGCTGGCCACCCTGTTCGATTTTCCCTTCGAGGAGCGCCGTCGCCTGACCCGCTGGTCGGACGTGGCCACCGCCATCCCCTATCCGGGCGGCCTGGTGGAAACCGAAGAGGCGCGGCAGGTCGAGCTGATGGAATGCCTGGAGGTCTTCACCGGTCTCTGGAACGAGAGGGTCAACCGTCCGCCGGCGGGCGACCTCGTCTCCATGATGGCGCACAGCGACGCCACCCGGAACATGACGCCCGAGGAGTACCTCGGGAACATCATCCTGCTGATCGTCGGCGGCAACGACACCACCCGGAACTCCATCTCCGGTGGCGTCCTGGCCCTGAACCAGAACCCCGCAGAATATGCCAAGCTGCGCGCCAACCCCGGGCTGATCGAGTCCATGGTGCCGGAGATCATTCGCTGGCAGACACCCTTGGCCCACATGCGCCGCACGGCGCTGCAGGACATCGAGCTGGGCGGCAAGACCATCCGCAAGGGCGACAAGGTCGTGATGTGGTACGTCTCGGGCAACCGGGACGAGCGGGCGATCGAGAACCCGGACGCCTTCATCATCGACCGGGAGCGTCCGCGCCAGCACCTGTCCTTCGGCTTCGGCATCCACCGCTGCGTGGGCAACCGCCTGGCCGAGCTCCAGCTGAAGATCCTCTGGGTGGAGATCCTCCAGCGCTTCCCCGAGATCCAGGTCGTCAGCGAACCCGAGCGCGTCTTCTCGTCCTTCGTGAAGGGCTACGAGAGCATGCAGGTGG
>NZ_JADCBG010000212.1 GCF_020253645.1 Phenylobacterium sp. | reverse complement strand
GTCGAGCATCTTTCCGGCCTTGCCGACAAAGGGAAGACCCGTCCGGTCCTCCTCGGCCCCCGGCGCCTCACCGATCACCACGACGTCCGCGTCGGCGCGACCGCGGGAGAAGACCGCGCGGCTTGCAGCCCCTTCAAATCGCAAGGGACACCCTTCGAACGATGCGATGGCGGAGGCGAGGGCCTCGAGGTCCTGGCAGGCCAGGGCGATCTGACGGGCGGCGTCCAGGGCGATGGGCTGCGATCGGGTCGCCCGCGGGCCCGGCTCTGGCGATATCTGCACCGGCGCCCTTGGCGGCCTGGCGATCTGTCCTTCCGCGATTCGATCAACCGGGGTCTCCAACAGGGCGGCGTCGACCCCGGCCTCGGCCCAGAAGGCGAGCAGGCTCTCTGCGACGGCGACCGGCGGGCGGCTCATATTGGCTGGTTTCCCTCGGCTGTCGGCTGGCGCGGCGCCATTCGCCCTTGACCCACCCAAGGTAAGCTATTGATAAGGCGTGAAGGGAACAAGGCCGGGCGCAAGGCGACCGGCGCACCGGAGCTTGCACCATGAGCGAGACCCTCGAACGCGAGGCGATGGAATACGACGTGGTCATCGTCGGAGCCGGTCCTTCCGGCCTGGCGGCGGCGATCCGTCTGAAACAGATGGCCGAAGCCGCAGGGGCCGAGCTGACGGTCGCTGTCCTCGAGAAGGGCTCCGAGGTCGGCGCCCACATCCTTTCAGGCGCCGTGATCGATCCCAGCGGCATCGCCGAGCTCCTGCCGGACTGGAAGGAACTTGGCGTTCCCCTCGAGACCGCCGTCACCAAGGACAAGTTCCTGATGCTCGGACCGGCGGGCGAGCTGGACATCAGCTGGGCGCCCTTCCCGAAGTGGATGCTGAACCACGGCAACTACATCGCCAGCCTCGGCAATGTCTGTCGCTGGCTCGCCCAGCACGCCGAGGGCTTGGGCGTGGAAATCTATCCCGGCATGGCGGCCTCGGAGCTCGTCTTCAATGAGGACGGATCGGTCAAGGGCGTCGTGGCCGGCGTCTTCGGCATCGGCAAGGATGGCGAGCCCGGTCCGGACTACCAGCCCGGGATCGAACTGCACGCCAAGTACACCCTGATCGGCGAGGGTGTCCGCGGATCCCTGGCCAAGCAGCTTCAGGCGCGCTTCGACCTGAACAAGGGCCGCGAGCCCCAGAAGTACGGCATCGGCATCAAGGAACTCTGGAAGGTGCCGGACGCCGCCTTCCAGCCCGGCCTGACCCAGCACACCTTCGGCTGGCCCCTCGACAACCAGACGGGCGGCGGCTCGTTCATGTACCATTTCGGGGACAACTACGTGTCCATCGGCTTCGTGGTGCACCTGAACTACAAGAACCCCTATCTGTCGCCCTTTGACGAGTTCCAAAGGTTCAAGACCCACCCGGCCATCCGGCCCTATCTCGAGGGCGGCGAGCGCATCGCCTATGGCGCCCGGGCCATTTCCGAGGGGGGCGAGCAGTCCCTGCCCCAGCTCTACTTCCCCGGCGGCGCCCTGCTGGGCTGCTCGGCGGGCATGGTCAATGTTCCGCGGATCAAGGGCTCCCACAACGCGGTGAAGAGCGGCGTCCTGGCGGCCGAGGCGGCCTTCGCGGCCATCCAGGCAGGTCGCGGTGGCGATGAACTCGTCGAGTACGAGGCCGCCTACAAGACCTCGTCCATCGCCAAGGAGTTGCACGCCGTCCGCAACTTCAAGCCCCTGTGGTCGAAGTTCGGGACAATCCCCGGCCTGATCCTCGGCGGGGTGGACGCCACCCTGGCCAACATGCTGGGCGGTTTCTCCTTCCTCGGAACGCTGAAGCACGGGAAGTCCGATGCGGAGGCCACCGGCCTTGCCAAGGATTACGAGCCCATCGCCTACCCGAAGCCTGACGGCGTGATCAGCTTCGACAAGCTGTCCTCGGTCTTCCTGGCCTCGACCAACCACGATGAGAGCCAGCCTGCGCACCTGAAGCTGACGGACGCCTCCACGCCCATCAGCATCAACCTTCCGAGGTATGCAGAGCCTGCCCAGCGCTATTGCCCGGCCGGGGTGTACGAGGTCCTGACCGAGGACGACGGGTCCAATCCGCGGTTCCAGATCAACTTCCAGAACTGCGTCCACTGCAAGACCTGCGACATCAAGGACCCGTCACAGAACATCAACTGGACGACGCCCCAGGGCGGCGACGGACCCAACTACCCGAACATGTAGCCGGGCTTGCCGGGGGGAGCGAACAGGTGAACACCCGCTCCATGGCTGGCTGGAGACAACGGACCCTGAGGCGGGCTGCGGTGCGCCTCGTGGCGGCGGGCGCGCTGGCTGTCCTCGCCGCATGCGCCACCGCCACGGACCCGACGGGGCTCCCGCCCGAGGGGACCGGATCCTCGCCCTACGGCCAGTTCCTTGCGGCCCGCGCCGCCCTGAACGCCGGGCGTCCCGCCGACGCCGCGCGCTACTATGGTGCGGTGCGCAACCTCGATCCGGACGCCGCCGGGATCGCCGATGAAAGAGCCTTCATCGCGACCCTCCTGGCGGGCGACGTGACGACGGCGG
>NZ_JADCBG010000211.1 GCF_020253645.1 Phenylobacterium sp. | reverse complement strand
CTTCAAGAGACCGCAGATACGTCGTCGTCGAGATGGTCTGGTTAGGACCATCGCTAGAGCGCCGCCGCCTGCGTTTCTCTTTCCAATTCAACGATGTCAAAGACCCTGACCGGCTTTCGCCCGCCCCACTGTTTAACGCCGGTGGCTGGCGGAGGCGGCTATCTAGGGGGCCGCCTCTTCCCTGTCAATCGCCAGATACGTCTCTCAGAGAGAAAGTTCCGCACCTCGCCCCCGAAGGGACAGCGACTCCCTCAGGACGTTCGAAGACGTCATGACGGAACTGCGTGCGCCGATTGAGGGCGCTTTCAATAGTCTGCTGACGGCCCTCTGGCAAGGGAATTGTATGGCGGCTCACGACCTTGGCGGTCCCGCCAGGGACGCAAAGGGCCGAAGAAGGATCAATCCAGCGGCGAATCCAGCGAGATGCGCCTCCCAGGCAATCTGGGCCCCGCCGTCGATCAGGGCCGAACCGGCGACGGCGACCACCAGGTTGGTCAGAACCCAGGCGGCGCCCATGGACACCACGAAGGGAGACCGGAACCCGCCGATCCCGCCCCTGCCCCCGACGATTCGGGCGGCGCCCGCCGCCAGTCCGGAGACTCCGCCGGAGGCGCCGACAAGAGCGTAGGGCTCTCCGGCGTGCAGGAGCCCGAACCCCAGGTTTCCCAGTGCGCCGCAAGCCATGAAGTAGAAGAGCAGAATGCTCGTGCCCCTCACTCCCTCTCCGAGAAAGCGAGAGAGCGGCGTCGCAAAGGCGAGGGCGAAGGCTGCGTTCATGGCCAGGTGTCCCCATCCGCCGTGCAGCCAGACCGCCGTGAAAAGGGTGTACGGCAGGGTCAGGGGAGTGGGCGCGGGTGAATAGACGAGGGCGTCGATCAGCGCCGGAGACGCCACAAGACCCTGCAGGAGGAAGGCGACCACCAGCAGACCCGTCAGCCAGAGCGCCCCGGCCGGCGCCGTAATGGCGGGTTCGCGGCCGTTTCGACCGGCCAGTGGCTCTGGTCCGTCCGCCCAGGGGTCGCGCATTGAAGTCTCCGAGGCTAGAGGGCCGCCTTGCCCGCGCCATGATCTTCGGGCCAGGCTGGCCGCCGGACAAGCCCGGGAGGCGAGGCGTCAAGAGATGATCGGAAATCACAGGTCGGCCGTCCGATTGCTGCTGGGTCTTCTGGTCGCACTGGCCGTCGCAGGGCCTTCAGGAGCCTGGATACGTCAGGATCGGCCCGAGCGGGTCGAGGCCCAGGGACCATCCTGGCCCCAGGCGGCCTCCGATATCGCCGCCGACCCCGGATTCCGGTTCGGCGTCCTGCCCAATGGCATGAGGTTCGCCGTCCGGAAACAGGCGGTTCCTCCCGGACAGGCGGCGCTGCGGCTGCATGTCTCAGCCGGGTCCCTCAATGAGACAGAAGGCCAGCAGGGGTTCGCACATTTCGTGGAGCACATGGCCTTCAACGGTTCGACCGGCGTCCCGGAAGGCGAGATGATCCGGATCCTCGAGCGCCTTGGCCTCGCCTTCGGCCCGGACACCAACGCGTCGACCGGTTTTGACGAGACCCTCTACAGGCTCGACCTCCCGAGAACCGATCGCGAGACCCTCGAGACCGGCCTTCGGCTCCTTCGGGAAGTTGCAGGCGAACTGACCTTCTCCGAGGCTGCAGTGGAACGCGAGAGGGGTGTCGTGCTCTCCGAAGAGAGGTCCCGGGACGGCCCCGCCCTGCGGGCGGCCAGGGCGGCCTACGCCCTTCAGTTCCAAGGTCAGCTGCCGCCTCGGCGTTTCCCCATCGGCGAAGTCGGGGCGCTGAAGGCGGCGGACCGCGCCGGTCTCATATCCTTTTACCAGGCCTGGTACCGCCCCGAGACCACCGTCCTTGTCGCGGTCGGGGACTTTGATCCCGAAGCCGTCGAGGAGCGGATACGGGAGACCTTCTCGGACTGGCGCGGCGTCGGGCCGGGCGGGCGGGCTCCCGACCTGGGGCAGGTGACCCGGCGGGGTCCGGAGGCGCGAATTCATGTCGATCCGGGTCTGCCCGCCGCCCTTTCCGTCGCCTGGACCGCCGCCCCCGATCTGGCGGCCGATTCAGAGGCGAAGAGACGGGCCGACCTTCGGAGATCCCTTGTCCTGGCGATCCTCAACCAGCGTCTCTCAGACCTCGCCCGTGGCAAGACTCCGCCCTTCCTCGGAGCCGGAGCGTCATTGGCCGAGCCCTTTCGGGCTCAGCGCCAGGCCAGCATCTACGCCCTGGTGTCTGGTGCGAACTGGCGAGGCGCGCTGAGCGCAGTGCTCGATGAACAGCGCCGCCTCGAGGCATTCGGCGTACGTCAGGACGAGATCGACCGGATCATCGCCGACCTTCGCGCCAACCTCCTGGCCGCCCGGGCGGGATCAGCGACACGGACGCCGTCGGCCCTGGCCGCGGAGGTGACAGGCTCCATCACCTCCCGAACTGTGGTCACCAGTCCGGAACAGGATCTCGAGAGATTCGAAAGGTTCGCAAGGACGCTGAGCCTCGAAGACCTCAACCAGGCGGCGAAGGGGCTCTTCCGGGGCTCCGGACCTCTCATCTTCATGACAAGTCCGAGGCCGGTCGAGGGCGCAGAAGCTGCGGTTCTGTCCGCCGCTCGCGACCTGATGAGGACCCGGGTCTCAGCCAGGGCCCCAGAGGCGTCGATGGCCTGGCCCTATTCCAGCTTCGGGACGCCTTCCGAGATTGTCGAGCGCAGGGACATAGCGGACCTTGACGCGGTCCTCGTCCGCTTCGCCAATGGGGTCCGTCTCACCGTCAAGCCCACGCGGTTCAAGGCCGACCAGATCCTCGTCCGGGTCAATGTCGGCGGCGGACGCCTGAGTCTGCCTCCGGACCGGCCCAGTCCGGAATGGTCGGCCGGAGCCCTGATCGAGGGCGGGACCGGGAAGATCAGCACCCGCATGATGGAAAAGGCTCTGGCCGGGCAGGTGTACTCCACAGGATTCGGCCTGACGGATGACGCCTTCGTCCTCTCCGGGGCGACTCGCCCCGCGGATCTGGACACTCAGCTGCAGGTCCTCGCCGCCTATGTCTCGGATCCGGGCTGGCGTCCCGAAGCCTTCGAAAGGTATGCGGCGCTCAGCACCGGTCTTCACGATCAACTGGCTGCGACCGGCGCTGGGGTTCTCCGCCGCGACCTTTCCGCCCTGATCCGGAGCGGCGATCCGCGCTGGGCCCTTCCCACCCGCGAGGCCCTCAGCGTCGCCCGGCTCGCGGATCTCAGGTCCGTCTTGACGCCGGCTCTCGCCTCCGCTCCGCTTGAGGTGGTCGTGGTGGGAGCAACCACCGTCGAAAAGGCGATCGACGCCGTGTCCCGGACCTTCGGGGCGCTTCCGCCTCGAGCCCTCGCCGGGCCCCCGCCCGCCAGCAAGATCAGCGTGCGACCGCCATCCGGCGGCGGGGAGGCGGTGACGCGAACCCACCGGGGCAGGGATGATCAGGCGCTTCTGTTCGCCGCCTGGCCGACCCCCGGCTTCTTTCAGGACCCGAGGGGCGCCCGGGCCAATCGCCTGTTGGCTGAGGTTCTGGGCCTCAGACTCACCGAGGAACTGAGGGAAAGACAGGGGGCGACCTACTCGCCCAGCACCGATTCCACCCAGAGTCTGGTCCTGCCGGAGTGGGGATACATCTCGGCGACGGTGGAGATCCCGCCAGACCAGATCGAGGCTGTCACAACGGCCATTCGTCGGATCGCAGCAGACCTCGTGGCCTCTCCGCCGACGGACGATGAAATGGTGCGCGCCCGCAAGCCCATGCTTGAGGGACTTCTCCAGGCGCGGGAGACGAACAGCTACTGGTTGAGCGCCTTATCCGGCGTCCAGGCGGATCCCAGGCAGCTGGACGCCCTGCGCAGCCTGATTCCGACCCTCGAAGCTTTGACCCCGGACGACCTTAACGCCGCCGCACGCCGCTGGATGGGGGAAGAGCGGCTCTGGCGGATGGAAATCCGCCCGGAGGTCGCCGCCAGCGCCCGAAGCCGGTAACCCGCTGGGGGTTCGTCAGGCGGCGACTTCGGCGTCGTCCGGCGCCGGGGCCGGCCTGCCCAGGATCATGTCCGCCGCCTTCTCGGCGATCATGATGGTCGGGGCGTTGGTGTTTCCGCCCACCAGGGTCGGCATGACGGAAGCGTCGACAACCCGGAGCCCTTTCAGGCCCCGCACCCGAAGCTGGGCGTCCACCACGGCCAATGGATCGCCGTCGGCGCCCATCCTGCAGGTGCCCACCGGGTGATAGATCGTCTCCGCGGCCGAGCGGATCCAGGCGTCGATCGCTTCATCCGTCTGAATCGCTTCGCCGGGGAAGAGTTCTTCGGAGCGGTAGGCGTCCAGCGCCGGCTGGCGCGCCACTTCGCGCATCATGCGCACGCCCTCTCGCAGGGCGCGGCGGTCCTCATCAGCGGAGAGGTAGTTGGCGAAGATGGCCGGATCGTCGAAGGGATCGGCGGAGCGCAGGCCCACCGATCCCCGGCTCTCGGGGCGCAGCTGGCAGACGTGGAAGGTGAAGCCGTCGCGGTTCACCACCGTCTTGCCGTGGTTCTGCATGACGGCCAGGACGCAGTGCACCTGGAGGTCGGGGCGGTCGAGGTCCGGCCGCGACTTCAGGAAGGCGCCGGATTCAAGGAACTGGCGGCGGCCGATCCCCTTCTTGAAGAGCAGGTAGTTGATCCCGACCAGCAGGGTCTTCAGGCCCTTGCGCTGCGAGTAGATCGTGATGGGCTGCGGGCAGGCCCAGGACAGGGTGACGTCCAGGTGGTCCTGAAGGTTCTGGCCGACGCCGGGCAGGGCGTGGACAGTTTCGATCCCGGCGGCCGCCAGGGCCTGGGGATCGCCTATGCCCGAGAGCTGCAGGATCTGCGGCGACTGCACGGCGCCGGCGCAGACCAGGACCTCGCGCGTGGCCCTGGCCTGGGTGCGGACCCGGGGCTTCTCGTCGGCGTACTCCACCCCCGTCGCCACGCCATCCTCGACGAGAATCCGGGTCGTGCGGGCGCCGGTCACGCAGTTCAGGTTCGGCCGCGACAGGACCGGATGGAGGTAGCCTCGGGCGGCGCTCCAGCGTTCCCCGTCATGCACGGTGAGCTGGTAGGGGCCCCAGCCCTCCTGCTGGCGGCCGTTGAAGTCCGGGGTCAGGGGATGCCCCGCCTGCGCCCCGGCCTTGATGGTGGCCGCGTAGATCGGGTTCGGGTCCGAGGCCTTGGAGACTTTCAGCGGCCCTTCAGCCCCATGCCAGTCGTCGGCGCCGCCCTCGAAGGCCTCGGAACGCTTGAAGTAGGGCAGGATGTCCCGGTAGGCCCAGCCCTCCAGGCCCATCTGGCGCCACTGGTCATAGTCCCGCGCGTGGCCGCGGATGTAGATCATGCCGTTGATGGAGGACGAGCCGCCCCAGCCCTTGCCGCGCGGCCACCAGAGCTTGCGGCCATCAAGGTGCGGCTCCGGTTCGGTCCAGAAGCCCCAGTTGTAGTCGCCCTTGTCGCCGATCAGGCCCCCGACCCCGGCGGGCATGCGCACCATCAAGGAGTTGTCCTTGCCCCCGGCCTCCAGAAGCAGGACCCGGACCTTTGGGTCCTCGGTCAGGCGTGCAGCCAGAACACAGCCGGCCGAGCCGGCCCCGATGATGATGTAGTCGTAGGCGTCCATGGGCGGGCCTCGCAGCGAAAAGGTGTTTCGTTCCGCCCTTCTGACGATCTTGCCCGCCCCGGGCAAGGGGTGCGCGTCAGCGACCCTTCCAGTTCGGCGCCCGCTTCTGGGAGAAGGCCAGCGGCCCCTCGACGAAGTCCTCCGAGGTGAAGAGGGCCGCGACCGCCGGATACCGGTTCTGACCCTTGATCGCCGCCTCGAGTGTGGGCTCATCGAGACCCTTGAAGACCGCCTCCTTGGACGCCCGGACAGACATGGGAGAAAGCTCGGCGATCTGGGCCGCCCAGCGGCGCGCCGCGGTCATCAGCTCTGCCGGCGGGACCACCTCGTTGACGAAGCCGAGCTCGGCGCCCTCGGCCGCAGAGACCCGGCGTCCGGTCAGGATCATGCCCATGGCCCGCTTGACGCCGATGGCCCGGGGCAGCCTGTGAAGTCCGCCGGCCAGGGCTGCAAGGCCCACCCGCGGCTCCGGCAGGGCGAAGACCGCGGTCTCCGAGGCGACAATGATGTCGCAGGCGAGGGCGATTTCGAAGCCGCCGCCCATGGCCACGCCGTTGACGGCTGCGATCAGGGGCTTGGTCAGGTCAAAGCGTGAGGTCAGACCCGCGAACCCCGACGGCGGACTGCGCATCTCGCCGCCCGTCGCCTGGTGCTTCAGGTCGTTGCCCGCCGAGAAGGCGCGCTCGCCCGCTCCGGTGAGGATTCCCACCCACTGCTCGGGGTCCGCAGCGAAGGCGTCGAGGGCCTCGTGCATCTCGAAATGCGCCGGCGAATGCAGGGCGTTCATCACGTCCGGCCGGTTCAGTGTAAAGATGGTGACGTGACCCTCCCGGTCCACGCGGATGTGTTCGTAGGCCATCGCCCTGCTCCCTTTGCTCCTGTGGGTTCAGAAAGAGGCCCGCCGCGGCCGCGGTCAACCCTTGTGGCGCAGGCTGGCCCGATAGCGCTTCCAGTTCTCGACATAATGCAGCGCGCCCAGGGACACGGACCGGGCCTGCGCCTCGGACAGCTCTCGCACCACCTTGCCCGGCGCGCCCATGACAAGTGAATTGTCGGGTATCTCCTTGCCCTCGGTGATCAGGCAGTTCGCCCCGATCAGACAATTTTTTCCGATCCGCGCGCCGTTGAGGATGATGGAGCCGATCCCGACCAGAGTGTTGTCGCCGATGGTGCAGCCGTGGAGCATGACCATGTGACCGACAGTGACGTTCGCTCCGATCGTCAGGGGCGAGCCGGTATCGGTATGCAGGACCGAGCCGTCCTGGACGTTGGAGTTCTCCCCGATCTCGATCGGGTCATTGTCGCCCCGAAGCGTAGCGCCCCACCAGACCGAGGCGTTCCTGCGAAGAATGACCCGCCCGATCACGGCGGCGTTGGGGGCGATCCAGTAGTCCTCTTCCCCCGGCAGTTCAGGCGTCGCGTCGCCCAGCGAATAGACAGACATGGTTCCTCCCGTGACCCTTTGGTGACCGACGCGTTCACCCTTCTGCAACATGGTCGATATCATCCTAGTCAGGCGATTCGGGGCTGCGAAGCCCCGCGCCAGCCTTAATCCCGTATGCGGGAGACCGGATGTCGATACAGAGCCCCAGGCGGCCCAGGCCGCCGGCAAGACAGCGAGGAAGCAGCCCGCCGGGCGCCTCCCGACGCCGCGTCGATCCCAGCACAGCGCTTTTCCCAAGGGGCGGTCCGATCCGGATGCGCCCCTTTTTCACGCCCAGCCGGAGGCCCTCATGACCAAGCGAGCCCTGAAGCGTCAACTTCGCGAAGGCGCCCTCGATCTCTCCGAGTTCGAGGGGGATCCGCGGATCCGCAGGCTGCCGGTCGAGAGGGCCTGGTCTCCCCTGCCCCGCCGGACCGAAGACGAGCGCGACCAGGCCTTCGTCAAGACGATCCGGCCCATGTCCGAGGGGCAGAAGGCGATGATGACCGCGATCGACTCCCACAACCTCGTCCTGGCCCTCGGTCCGGCCGGTACGGGCAAGACCTATCTCGCCATCGCCAAGGCCGTCGAAGCGCTGGAAGCCGGCAAGGTCGGCCGGATCGTCCTGTCCCGACCCGCGGTGGAGGCCGGGGAATCGATCGGATTCCTGCCGGGGGAGATGGAGGACAAGCTCGCCCCCTACCTGCGCCCTCTCTACGACGCCCTCTCCGACCGCCTGTCCATGAAGAGGGTCCGGGCCATGATGGCCGAAGGCGTCATCGAGATCGCACCGGTCGGCTTCATGCGGGGCCGCACCCTGAACAACGCCTTCGTCGTGATCGACGAGGCGCAGAACTGCACCTACGTCCAGCTCAAGATGCTGCTGACCCGCCTGGGCTGGCACTCGACAATGGTGGTCACGGGCGACCCCGCCCAGTCGGATCTCCTGCCGGAACTCTCAGGACTCGCCCCGGTCGCCCAGCGTCTGGAGGCTGTCGGTAACATCGCTGTGGTGCGGCTCGTGGACAGGGACATCGTCCGCCACCCGCTTGTCGCCGAGATGCTCGGGGTCCTGTGACCCGGCTCGTCAGGGCAGGTCTTCAGCCAGGATCGCCATCTCGAACATGAACGAGCCGGCTTCGTCCTCATCCTCGAAGACGACGCCGATGAACTCCTCGCCGACATAGACCTCTGCAGAGTCCTTCTGCCGGGGACGTGGCACGACATTGATCCGGGCATTGGCGAAGGTGCCGCGCAGATGGCCTTCGATCTTGCGGAGGGTGCGTTCGTCCAAGGGTCTGCTCCGTGAATGGGCAATGGGCCCGCGGTCGGCAACCGCAGGGACTGATCTGCGGATCAGATGACGTAATCGTAGACCACATCCCCGAGGGTGTGGTCCATGCTGCGGGCGGGCTCCTCGCCGGGCGGGCAGTTCACAAGCCTGGCCGGAACCCCGGCCGCCGTGCAATGCGCCGGGACCGGCTTGAGCACGACGGACCCGGAAGCGACCTTGGCGTAATCGCCAATCTGGATATTCCCCAGGACCTTGGCCCCGGCGCCCAGCAGAACGCCCCGGCCAATCTTGGGATGACGATCGCCGCGCTCGGCGCCGGTGCCGCCCAGGGTGACGCCCTGAAGGAGCGAGACATCATCCCCGATGACCGCCGTCTCGCCGATGACGATCCCGGTCCCGTGATCGATGAAGACTCCGGAGCCGATGCGCGTAGCGGGATGGATGTCGACCTGGAAGATCTCGCTCATCCGGCTCTGAAGGTAGAAGGCCATGGTCTCCCGCCCCTGACCCCAGAGCCAGTGCGCAATGCGCTGCGTCTGGAGGGCCTGGAAGCCCTTGAAGAAGAGGAAGGGCTGGAGGTAGCCCTTGCAGGCCGGGTCGCGCTCGAACACCGCCCGGAGGTCAGCTTCCGCCGTTTCCACGAGGCCCGGCGAGGACCTGTAGGCCTGGATGGTGAGATCCCTCAGGCTCATGGCCCGAAGCTCCTGATCCCCCAGCTTGTGCGCCAGCTGGTAGGAAAGGGCCTCGCCGAGATCGTCGTGGCCGAGGATCACGGCGTTGACGAGCGAGGCCAGCGCCGGTTCCGTCCGGGCGGCGCGCTCCGCCTCATTGCGCAGGGCCGCCCAGACCGGCGGGGCCACACGCGGATCGATCACCTCAAGCTTCTGCGTCATCCGGCTTCTCCCCCGCTGACGGCTCCAGCCTAGCATAGGCCGGCTGCGTCGCGAATCCCCTGCTTGCACCCTCGGTTCCGGGCTCTATGTGAGGTCCGACGTTCAAGGAGGCTTAACATGACGCGCCGGTCACGGTTCGCTCCGCCGCCCGCCCCGCCCTTCGGCACCCCGGTCGCGCAGCCTCCACAGCCTGAGGTGCTGGCGTTTCTGGCGAGACGCCGGTCCGTCTCGGCTCTTTCGATGGTCGGCCCTGGCCCCGCGCCCGACGAGATCACCGACCTTCTGCGCCTCGCCTCCCGGTCGCCGGATCATGGCAAGCTTGCGCCCTGGCGGTTCATCATCCTCGCCGGTGACCAGAAGGACGCCTTCGCGGGCCGGCTCGAGGCCCTGGCCCGGGCCAGGGGCGATGACCGGGCTGCGGGCAAGCTCGCCAAGCTGAGGACCCCGCCGACATGCATCGCGGTGGTCTCCAGTCCGCGGGCGTCGGAAATCCCGGAATGGGAGCAGAGGCTCTCCGCCGGCGCCGTCTGCACGACCCTGGTCTTCGCCGCCACCGCCATGGGCTACGGCGCCAACTGGATTACGGACTGGTACGCCTACGATCCCGAAGCCTGTGCGCTTCTGGGAATTCAGGGCGAGGAGAAGGTGGCGGGTTTCATCCTGCTCGGCGAGTCTACGGAGCCGCCGCGTGAACGGGAACGACCTGACCCCGACGCCCTCATGAAAGTCTGGCGCGCCTGATCGGCTCCGTCAGCCGCGGCCGCGATAGGGAGCCACGCCCTGATCCGGCAGCCAGAGGTCCTGCGGGGGAGCGCCCGTCTGCCAGAAGACATCGATCGGAATGCCTCCCCGCGGGTACCAGTAGCCGCCGATCCGGAGCCAGACCGGCTCGGCGACCTCGACCAGTCTCCGACCAATCATCAAGGTGCAATCTTCGTGAAAAGCGCCATGATTTCGGAAGGATGAAAGGAAAAGCTTAAGCGATTTCGACTCTACCAGCCATGCGCCGGGGACGTAATCGATGACCAGGGTCGCAAAATCAGGCTGGCCCGTCACCGGGCAGACCGAGGTAAACTCCGGCGCGGTGAAGCGCGCAAGGAAGGTCTGCCCCCTCTGAGGGTTGGGCACACGCTCGATGACGGCGGCCTCGGGGCTGTCGAAGCCCCCGACGACCCGGCCCAGCTGCGTGACCTGTATCTCGCTCATGCAGGCCGCTTACTCCCGGGGCGACGCCCGGGCAAGCACCCCGGAGGGCCTCAGATGATGTAGTCGGGCTCGCCCTCGAGCCAGGCGGTGATCGTCTCGGCGGCTTCGGTCGCCTCGACCAGGGTGGTGTCAATCCGGATTTCGGGCGTCTCAGGGGGCTCGTAGGGGCTGTCTATCCCCGTGAAGTTCTTCAGCTCCCCGGCTCTTGCCTTGGCGTAAAGTCCCTTCACATCCCGCGCCTCGGCGACCTCCAGGGGCGTATCGACATGGACCTCGACGAAGTCGCCTTCCGGCATGAGGCTCCGTGCCAGCGCGCGTTCGGCCCGGAAGGGCGAGATGAAGGACACCAGGACGATCAGGCCGGCGTCGGCCATCAGCCTCGCCACCTCGGCCACCCGCCGGATATTCTCCACACGGTCCTCGTCCGTGAAGCCCAGGTCGCGGTTCAGCCCGTGCCGGATATTGTCCCCGTCAAGCAGGTAGGTGTGCCTGCCCATCGCGTGAAGTTTCTTCTCCACCATGTTGGCGATAGTGGATTTTCCGGAGCCGGACACGCCAGTGAACCAGACGACGCGACCGCGATGTCCCTTCAGGGCCGCCCGGGCCTGGCGGTCCACATCCAGAGCCTGCCAGTGGACGTTCTGACTGCGACGAAGGGCAAAGTGGATCATGCCCGCTCCGACCGTCCTGTTGGTCATCCTGTCGATCAGGATGAACCCCCCGAGATCGCGGCTGTCGGCATAGGGCTCGAATGCGATTGGCGCGTCCGTAGAGATGTTACAGACACCAATCTCGTTCATATCCAGTCGCTTGGCGGCCAGATGTTCAAGCGTATTGACGTTTACCCGGTACTTTGGCTCGGTGATCGAGGCCGCCACGGTCCGGGTTCCAAGCTTGAGGAGATAGGGACGCCCGGGCAGCATCGGCGCCTCATCCATCCAGACAAGGGTCGCCTCGAACTGGTCGGCGACGCTGACCGGGGCGTCAGCCTGGGCCAGGACATCACCACGGCTGACGTCGACTTCATCCTCGAGGGTCAGGGTGACCGACTGTCCGGCCTGGGCCTCGGTCACCTCCGACGCACCGGCGATCACCTGCTTGACGCGGCTTTCCCGGCCTGACGGCGCGACGCGGATCCGGTCTCCCGCCCGGACCGCGCCCGCGGCGATGAGTCCGGAGAAACCCCGGAAGTCCAGATTGGGCCTGTTCACCCACTGGACCGGCATGCGGAAGGCGCGTTCAGCCGCATCATCCCCCACCGGAACGCTCTCCAGCCAGGACAGCAGGGTCGGTCCTTCATACCAGGGCGCGCCCGGTCCGGGCTCGGCGACGTTCTCGCCCCTGAGGGCCGACATCGGTATCGCCTCGAACGCCTCAAGCCCGATCTGGGCGGCGAAGCCTCGATACTCGCCGACGATATGGTCGAAGACCTCCTGCGACCAGTCGACCAGGTCCATCTTGTTCACCGCCACCACGACATGCCGGATGCCCAGCAGCCGGACGAGGTAGGAGTGGCGGCGGGTCTGGGTCAGCACGCCCCGGCGGGCGTCGATCAGGATCACCGCCGCATCCGCGGTGGAGGCCCCGGTGACCATGTTGCGGGTGTACTGCTCGTGCCCGGGGGTGTCGGCCACGATGAACTTCCGGCGGTCGGTGGAGAAGAAGCGGTAGGCGACATCGATGGTGATGCCCTGCTCCCGCTCTGCGGCGAGGCCGTCGACCAGCAGGGCGAAGTCGATTTCCCCGCCCTGGGTCCCGACCCGCCGGGAATCCGCCTCGAGGGCCGCAAGCTGATCCTCGAAGATCATCTTGGAATCGTAGAGAAGTCGCCCGATCAGGGTCGACTTTCCGTCGTCCACGGACCCGCAGGTGAGGAACCTGAGCAGGCTCTTGGTCTCGTGCGCCTTCAGGTAGGCGTCGATGTCCGTGGCGATCAGATCGGACTGGTGAGCCATCAGAAATAGCCCTCCTGCTTCTTCTTCTCCATGGACGCGGCCTGATCATGGTCGATCACGCGTCCCTGGCGTTCGCTGGTGGTGGTCAGAAGCATTTCCTGGATGATCTCCGGCAGGGTGGAGGCCGTGCTCTCGACCGCGCCCGTCAGGGGATAGCAGCCCAGGGTCCGGAACCGGACCGACTTCATCATCGGGGATTCCCCTGCACGAAGCGGCATGCGGTCATCGTCGACCATGATCAGGGTCCCGTCGCGCTCGACCACCGGTCGCACGTCCGAGAAATAGAGCGGGACGATCGGGATGCCTTCAAGATGGATGTACTGCCACACGTCCAGCTCGGTCCAGTTCGAGATCGGGAAGACCCGGATCGACTCTCCCGGGTTCTTGCGGGTGTTGTAGAGACGCCAGAGTTCGGGCCGCTGGTTCTTGGGGTCCCATCTGTGCTGGGCGGACCGGAAGGAGAAGATGCGCTCCTTGGCGCGGCTCTTCTCCTCGTCCCGCCGCGCGCCTCCGAAGGCGGCGTCAAAGCCGTGCAGGTCGAGGGCCTGCTTGAGGCCTTCCGTCTTCCATATGTCGGTGTGCAGGGCCGAACCGTGATCGAAGGGGTTGATCCCCTTTTCCAGCGCCTCCGGGTTGCGATGGACGATCAGGTCGAAGCCGAGTTCCTTGGCCATCCGCTCACGCATCTCGTACATGGCCCGGAACTTCCAGGTGGTGTCCACGTGAAGCAGTGGGAATGGCGGGCGGGATGGCCAGAAGGCCTTGGATGCGAGGTGGAGCATCACCGCCGAGTCCTTGCCGACGGAATAGAGCATGACCGGTCGCTCGGCCTCGGCCACGACTTCCCGCAGGATATGAATGGCCTCGGCCTCCAGCCGCTGCAGGTGGGTCAGCGTCGATCTGTCCGCCGTCTGGGTCATCCATTCCCCTCAACTCGGCCGCCCCTGTCGGAGCCCCGATCAGCGGGATACCGCTCCGCAGCCGGACTCGCAGGACCAATTCTTCTGGGGCGCGGTCAAGAATTCCTTCTCCCCTTGCGTCCTCTTCCACCTCGCCGGTGATCGGCATAAGGCTAGCAGGAAGAGGAGGAGCCAATCGCATGAGCATCGAGGACTTCGGAAACTATGTCGTCGTCATCACCGGAGCCTCCACAGGCCTCGGCCGCGCGCTCGCCCTGGAGACCGCCCGCCGCGGTGCGTCGGACGTCGTGATCAACTTTGCGCGCAGCGCCGAGGAAGCTGAGGCGACCGCAGGGCTTGTGCGTGCAGAGGGGGCCCGGGCCCATCTGGTGCAGGGAGACGTCTCGCTGGACGAGGATTGCCGCAGGATCGCGGCGGTAGCGGCGCCCTTGGGTCGAATAGACGCCCTGTTCAACAACGCGGGCGTGACCAAGTTCGCACAGAACCACGCAGACCTGGACGCCGTCTCGGCGGAGGACTTCCTCCACCTCCACGCGGTCAACGTCGTGGGGGCCTTCCAGATGGTGCGCGCAGCGCGAAGCCTTCTGGAGTCCGCACCTCAACCCGGCGCAGTGGTCAACACCTCGTCGATCGCCGGGGTGGCGGGGATCGGCTCTTCCGTCCCCTACGCAGCGTCCAAGGGGGCGATGAACACCCTCACCCTGTCCCTGGCGCGGGCCCTCGCCCCGAAGATCCGGGTCAACGCCGTCTGCCCGGGTTTCATCGACACGCCCTGGTTCGGCAAGGGGATGCCTGAGGAACGTGTGGCCCGGCTCCGCGAAGGCTCCGCTGCGTCCACACCCCTGAAGGTCGCCTCGTCCGCCGACGACATCGCGGCTGCGGCCGCCTTCCTGGCCTCGCGCCAGTCCCGGCACGTGACCGGCGAGACCCTCCTCGTGGATGCGGGCTCCCATCTCGGATTCGCACCGCTGGCCATGCGCTGAGGCCGGTTCATCCCCTGTTAACGCCCGGGGGCGTCTGCTAAGGGGCCGAGATGGAGAGGCGGCGCCCGGAAAAGAGGCGCCCTTCTCCTCACGACGCCCGAATAATCGACACCCCGGCCGCCACCATGGCTCTCCGGGAGGATCGGGGTGGTCGCGCTGGCGCAGGGGGGGGAATGGTCCGGGACACAGGGTCAGGCCTGCAAATCAAGGGGATTGCAAAAATGAAGTCAGTCAAGCTTGCGGCCGCCGCCGCGACAGCCACCGCCGTTCTGGCCTTTGGCGCCGCCGCTCAGGCGCAGGACGCTCCATCTGTTTCGTTCAACGTCGGCGCTGCGTCGGACTACATGTTCCGCGGGATCAGCCAGACGGACAGCAAGGCCCAAGTGTACGGGGGTGCGGACCTCGGCATCGGGACTTTCTACGCCGGCGTCTGGCTCTCCAACGTGGACTTCGGCTCGGATCACGTCGAATACGACCTCTATGCCGGTTTCAAGCCCACCCTTGGCCCAGTCGCTCTTGATGTCGCGCTCCTGCGCTACGGCTACACCAACCAGGAAAGCGGCGATAACTTCGACTTCTGGGAAGCCAAGCTCGCCGGTTCGGTGCCGGCCGGGAGCGGAACGATTGGGGCCGCCGTGTTCTACACGCCTGAAAACTTCGGCAAGACCGGTCAGGCGACCTACGTCGAGGTGAACGGCTCCGTTCCGCTCATGGACAAGGTCTCGGTTTCGGGCGCGATCGGACACCAGGCCCTGAAGGGTGACGGTGACTACGAGACCTGGAACCTTGGTGTCGGGTACGCCATCAACGACGTCTTCGGCCTCGACCTCCGCTACTGGGACACCAACATCAAGAAGTCGGATGACCCCAGCAAGATCACCTCGGGTCGCGTCGTGGTCGGTCTCAAGGCGGCCTTCTGAGCCGGCGCCTGAGCCACAACTCAACGAGAAAGCCGTCGGCCGTTCGGTTGGCGGCTTTCTTTTTTTGGTAAATCACGGTCTATGCCAACAGTCGTTAATCTTGCTGTGCGATTGGGGCCGTAGACCTGAGACGGAAACCTCCGGGTCGAACGTTTGAGTTCGGTACGACCTCCGCCTCAGCTGTCCTTCAGGCGCAGGGCCGTCGCAGGTAAGGAGCTGTTGCGTGGATCAGATGGCCAACCGGGCCCGCAGTCTTCTGGCCGACACGGCTATCGCGACCGTCGCGCTGTTTGCGGCCTTCGTGCTCACGGCCGGCCGCGCCTCCGACCTGTCTCCGCAGATTCTCCTTTCGGTCGCCCTGCAGTCCCTGATCTACGGCCTCGTCGCTGCCGCCTATACAGGCGTTTTCCGGCGCGAGCTTTCCCCCTGGCGCTACGTCTCCACGCCGGATGCCCTTGTACTTGCCCGGATCGCGCTTCTGACCGCAGCGAGCTTCCTCCTTCTCCAGTTCGCCGCCGACCGCGCGCACAACCTCAGCCGCTCCATGCTCGCCCTGGCGCCCATCTTCCAGCTCGCCGGGGCCATCAGCGCCAGGATGCTCCGCCGCGCGGCGCACGAGCGCGCCCTGGACAACTTCGCCCCGCTCAAGTCATTCAGCGATCGGCCGCATCAGGCCCCAGAGCTGCTTCTGATTGGTCCGACGTCCGCTGCGGAAACCTATCTCAGGGAGTCAGGTCGCCGGCGGGACGCGAACTGGACGCCGGTGGGGATCATCGCGCCCGACTCGCGGGAAGTCGGCCAGCAGGTTCGCGGCGTCTGCATCATCGAGTCGATTGAACGCCTCGAACTGGCGCTCGCAGACCTGCGACGCTGGAATCAGTATCCCAGAGCCATTCTGTTCCTCGACGAGCCTTCCAAGCTTCCCGGCCTTACTGCAGCCCAGCTCGGACGGCTGAAGAACGACGGCGTCCGCCTGCTCAGGCTGCCCTCGATCGTCGATCTGTCCGTGGGAGAGAGCCTGGCGCTCCTGCCCATGCGGGACATCAGCGTCGAGGAATTGCTCCCACGCGATCCGATTGAACTGGACAGACACGCCCTTCACGCCCTGGTTTCTGGCCGTCGAATCCTGATCACCGGGGCGGGCGGATCCATCGGGGCGGAACTCAGCCGTCAGGTCTCGGCCCTCGAGGCCGCCCATGTGACCCTTCTGGATTTCTCCGAGACCGCCCTGTTCGAGATCGACAGGGAGCTGGGAGAGACCTTTCCCGCCATGTCGCGTAACGCGGCCCTGGTCGACGTGCGCAATGCGGACCGTATCCGGGACTGCTTCCTGGCCGAGCGCCCGGACCTGGTGTTCCACGCAGCGGCGCTGAAGCATGTCTCCATGGTCGAGCGTCATCCCGTCGAAGGCGTCCTGACCAACGTCCTGGGGACCTGGAATGTCTCCGAGGCGGCGAGGGTCGCGGGCGCAGCCCAGATGGTGCTGATCTCCACGGACAAGGCGGTGGATCCCACGAATGTCATGGGCGCCACCAAGCGTCTTGCCGAAGCGGTCATTCAGGGTCAGCAGCAGGGATCCGAGACCCGGTTTTCAGCCGTGCGGTTCGGCAATGTCCTCGGCTCCGCCGGCTCCGTTGTGCCGATCTTCCGCTCTCAGATCGACCGGGGCGGACCTGTGACCGTGACGCACCCCGACATGGCCAGGTACTTCATGACCATCCCCGAGGCCACCCAGCTGGTTCTCCATGCGACGGCGACCTGTGCTGCGGACATGAAGCCGGACCGCGCCCGCCTCTTCCTGCTTGAGATGGGAGAGCCGGTGAAGATCATGGACCTGGCGCGGCAGATGATCGCGCTATCAGGACGCACGCCCGGCAAGGACATCGACATCGAGATCACCGGCCTCCGGCCGGGCGAAAAGCTTACCGAGGAACTCCTGGATGGCATGGAGGCCTCCGTACCCTGCGCGTCCAAGGTGCTTGAAGTCGTCTCCCCGACCGCGCTAGGCGTGGCGCCAGCCCACATCAGGCGCCTTGAGGCCATAGCCGCCCGGG
>NZ_JADCBG010000210.1 GCF_020253645.1 Phenylobacterium sp. | reverse complement strand
TGCTGCTGAAGAAGATCGACGCGAAGGCCGAGGCCGTAAAGGACCTTGCCTACTGCCTCTATGACATCAGCGCCAACAAGCGGAAGGATGCAAAGGAGGCCACGGCCTACAATGCCCTGATCGCCGACTGGACGGAGCTGACGCGGCAGGCCGCGGCGATCCACGACACGAGCGGGGATCGTCAGATCCGGCTGGATATCTGAGGGGGAACGGGACAGTGGCCAAGAGCACGCGCCAATATGTTTTTGAGGGCATGGAGCTGCTGCCCGCAGCCCTCATTCCGTTCGTCGAGAAGCGGCTGGAAAGCTCGCTGAAGGGACATTGGCAGGTCCAGGTTCTGGAGAAGCTCCCGAGCCTGCGCCCCAACAGCAACGGAGAGGTCGGCTGGGACCAGGCCGCGCTGTTCAACGCGATGGATCGCTTCTGGAATGACGGGTTCCGGGCAGTCCTCGGCCGCGCCGAGCGGTCTTGGGTGAATGAGCTGAGCGACGTCCGCAACAAGCTCTCGCACAATGAGACTTTCACCTACGACGATGCCGAGCGCGCGCTCGATTCCATGCGCCGGCTGATGGAGGCGATCAGCGCCGGCGAGACCGCCGAGCAGCTATCGAAGATGCGCGACACCATCCTGCGGACGAAGTTCACCGAGCTTCAGCGCAACGAGGAACGGCGGAAGACCCAGCGGCTGGAAATCTCCGTCGAGACGGTGGCAGGACTGCTTCCGTGGCGCGAGGTGGTGGAGCCGCACCAGGATGTCGCCACCGGCGAGTTCCAGCAGGCCGAGTTCGCCGCCGATCTCGCCAAGGTGCATTCGGGCAGCGCGCCAGCCGAGTATCGCGACCCGCGCCAGTTCTACAGCCGCACCTATCTGACCGAGGGGTTGAGCGCGCTTTTGGTCGGCGCGGCCAAGCGGCTGTCGGGCAGCAGCGGCGACCCGGTTGTCGAATTGCAAACCAACTTCGGCGGCGGCAAGACGCACTCGATGCTGGCCCTCTACCACATGGCAGGGCCGACGCCGGTTCAGGATCTATCGGGCCTCGATCAGCTACTCGAGAAGCACGAACTGACTGTACCCAAGAACATCAAGCGCGCGGTGCTGGTTGGCACCTCACGCGGGCCGCAGGACGTCCTCAATGCCGAGGGCGGCCGCAAGATCCGGACGACCTGGGGTGAACTGGCGTGGCAGCTCGGCGGCGCCGAAGCCTTCGACATGGTTGCGGAGAATGATGCCAATGGCATCGCGCCAGGCTCGCACCTGCTCGAGACCATCTTCAAGAAGTACGCTCCGTGCCTGATCCTGATCGACGAGTGGGTGGCGTATCTGCGGCAGATCTATCGGGTCGAAGGGCTGCCATCGGGTTCGTTCGACGCGAACCTCTCGTTCGTCCAGTCGCTCACCGAAGCGGTCAAGGCCAGCCCCGGCACATTGCTGGTCGCATCCTTGCCGGCGTCGCAGATCGAGGTCGGCGGCGAAGGCGGTCAGGAGGCGCTCGCGCGTCTCAAGCAGACCTTCAGCCGTGTCGAATCGTCATGGCGGCCCGCCAGCCAGGAGGAGAGCTATGAGATCGTCCGGCGGCGGCTTTTCAAGGAGATTTCTGGCGACAAGTTCCATCACCGGGACAACACGCTGAAGCAGTTCGCCAAGCTCTATCGCGAGAACGCCAACGACTTTCCGCAGGGCTGCGCCGACGAGGACTACCGGCGCAAACTGGAGAAAGCCTATCCGATCCATCCCGAGCTGTTCGACCAGCTCTACACAAGCTGGGGATCGCTGGAGAAGTTCCAGCGGACGCGCGGCGTGCTGCGCCTGATGGCGCAGGCCATCCACGAGCTCTGGATGAATGGCGACCCGTCGGTGATGATCATGCCGGGTAGCGTCGCGGTGAGTTCGCCGCGCGTTGAGCCGGAGCTGCTCCATTATCTCGACGTGACCTGGCAGTCGATCATCGCCGGTGATGTCGATGGCACCGCGTCCACGCCTTACAAGATCGACCAGTCGGCACCCAACCTGAACCGCTATTCCGCGACCAGGCGCGTTGCTCGGGCGATCTTCATGGGGACGGCGCCGACGCACCAGCAGCAGAACACTGGCCTAGACGACAAGCAGATCAACCTTGGCGTTGTGCAGCCGGGTGAGCGGCCGGCGATCTTTGGCGACGCGCTGCGGCGGCTGACCAACCAGGCCAAGTTTATGCACGCCGATCTCGGGCGCTACTGGTACTCGATGTCGGCGAGCCTCAATCGTATCGCAGCCGACAAGGCAGCGCAGATCGAGACGGCACTCGTCCTGATGACGATCGACAGCGAGCTGAGCAAGTATGTGAACAGCCTCGCTGATCGCGGGCACTTCGACGCCGTTCAGGTGGCGCCGGCCTCGTCTGCAGAAGTACCGGACGAAGCTGGAGGCGTGCGGGCAGTCGTGCTGGGCGTTGCGCATCCGCACAATGGCCGCGAGGGATCCGAGGCGCTGGTCGAAGCCAAGGACATCCTGATGCAGCGTGGCAGCACGCCGCGCGTCTATCGCAACATGCTGGTCTTTATCGCCGCGGATTCTCGCCAGCTCGACAATCTGAAAGACGCGGTGCGAGCGTCACTCGCCTGGGGCGAGATCGTCCGCGACACCGAGCGGCTGAACCTCACGCAGAGCGACAGCGCGCTGGCCAAGGCCAAGCTGGCTGAATCGAACGAGACGATGAAGACCCGCCTGAAAGAGGCGTGGTGCTATCTTCACTATCCGGCGCAGGAGAGCGCGCAAGCCGATGTCGAATGGGTTTCGGGCAAGATCCCGGCTCAGGACGGGCTGCTGGCGCGAGCCAGCAAGAAGCTCGTGGCCGAGGAAGGGTTGCTTACGGAACTCGGGCCCACGCGCCTTGATCGCGATCTCCAGAAGTACATCTGGAACGGCAAGCCGCATCTCTCGCTCAAGGATCTGCGGGAGTATCTCAATCGCTACATCTATCTGCCGCGTCTGAAGAACCAGGAGGTTCTGATCAAGGCCGTGCAGGCCTCAGTAAGCGGGATGATCCCGGGGCCTTTCGCCTATTCAGAAAGATGGGACGAGAAGTCGGACACCTATCTGGGCCTAGCCATCGAGCGGGCCGCTAACGCGGCAGTCGTGATCGACAGCGACAGCGTCATCGTGAAACCTGCCGTGGCCGAGGCCCATCGACCGGCTCCGGTACAGCCCGGAAGTGGCGGGGGCACGGAGGTTCCCGGTGAGAAGACGCCTGAGACAGGAACACAGCCAACGGGTGGCACGCCCCAGCCCGCACCTGCTGACAGGAAGCCAACCCGCTTTACCGGGAGCGTCATGATCTCGCCGGAGCGCCCAGCTCGCGACATGCATCAGATTGTCGAAGCCATTGTCGAGCAGCTCACAACGCTGCCGGGGAGTTCGGTGAAGCTGAGGCTTGAGATCGACGCCGAGGTTCCATCAGGGCTCGACCGGGCGAAGGTGCGCACTCTCGTTGAGAACGCCAACACGCTCGGGTTCATCGACAAGGCAGTCGAGTAGATGAGTGGGGGCGGGCCTGTTGAGCGCGACCTGATTTTCATTTCCAAGGCTACGCCTGGTGATGACCAGTTTGTGCTGTGGCTCGCGCCGCGGCTCGAAGCCGCCGGCTACAGGGTATTTGCAGACATCTTCGATCTCGATGCCGGGGACGAATGGCGCGGCAAGCTGACCGCTGCGCTTCAGACTCGGGCGATCAAGATGCTGCTGTGCTGTAGTGACGAGACGCTCGCCAGAAGGGGTGTTCGCGAGGAGATCGCCATCGCGGAAGACCTAACGAAACAACTCCAGGATCCCAACTTCATCATTCCGCTGAAGATGCGTACCTTCCAAAAGCTCTTCGGCATCGGCGGCCTGCAGTATGTCGATTTCGAGAGCGGCTGGGCGCAGGGGCTGGCAAGCTTGCTCAAATCGCTCGAAAGGCAGCAAGTGCCCAAGGCGGGCGGCGGCATCATTCAGCCCGAATGGTACGCACATCTGCGGCGGCGCGCAGTCGAGATCGAGGCGGCTCCCGAGGTTCTGACGTCCAATTGGCTCCGGATTTTAAGGATGCCGGACAAGCTCAATCACTTGGTGCCTAACAATCGTGCCAATGAGGCGTTGCTGCGTAAGCTCAGCGCGTCCTTTGAATACCCGATGGCCGAATTCGGCGACGGTTTCCTGACCTTCGCCAGCCCAATGGACCTGGCGGAACATTTCGAGCGGGTGGGGCCGTTTCACGCCGATAGTCACTTTGATGTTCTCAATCTACTCGAGAACGGGTCATCGGACGCGGGGATCGACAGTCGCGATGCCCGGTCAATCATGATGAATCTCTTGCGCCAGGCATGGGAGAAGCATTGCGCCCGCCAAGGGCTTCTTGCTCATTCGTTTTCAAGCGGACTGTCCTTCCACGTTGGCGACAAAAGATTGGGCCTCAAGAAGCGCGTCTCATGGGGGCGCCAGGGTCAGAGCCGCAATTCAATGCTACGCGGTGTCGCCCGCAAGAAGATCTGGGAATATGGTGTAAGCGTCATTCCCAGCCTCTTCCCTTACCCTCATATGCGGCTCAAAGGCCGTGTACTGTTCTCTGACATCGGCGAGCACAACAAGCCGATCGCTATTCCAGACCCCAAGACTCAGTTTCGCCTTCGGCGTTCGATCTGTTCAGCTTGGCGGAACAAGGCATGGCATGGGCGTGTGATGGCCTTCATGGAGCTGTTGGCTGGCGACAGCCCGTATGTCGACCTTGCCGTCGGCTCGGGCGGCAGCATCACTCTCGATGCGATGCCGATCCAGTTCACAGCGCCTGTGACCGCGCGCCAGACCAACAGACTGGGCGAGGATGCGGAAGAAGCCGATCCCACAACGCTCGGCGGCCACTTCGAGGAGGAGGACGCTTGATCGAATTTTCCGAGAAATCCGTTCCGGTTCTCTACATTCCGGAACCACCGCTGGGATTTGGGCACGGGCAGGCTTCGGATCATCCGAAGGATGGCCTTACGCTTTACGGGCCTGCGTCAAAGCCCGATCGTCCGCAGATTACGATAGGTGCGGTTGGCACAAAACATGGCCTAGAACTCCTTTGCCGCTGGCTCGATGCAATCAGCAATCCCGTCGCAATTCCGCCTCGGGGTCAGCGCGACAAAGAGTTCCGGCTTCATCTGTCGGATTTTCCCGGTCTCGAGGAGGCCTTTGGCATCCGCGCCGATCGGGGCGCTATGATTAAATGCGAGATTGATCCTGCGGATATCCGTGCTGCGATTGCGATCGAGAACCATCACGAGGCAGTTGCCACAACAACCAAGCTGTTCATCGACCCGATTGAGCGCCACGCGAAAAATGAGGAGCGGACGGTTGACGTTTGGATCTTCGTTGTGCCGGAAATCGTCTTCGAAACCTGCCGCCCAGTTGCGGGTCAGCGTCGCAAGGTCGAGCTTCTCAAGGGGGAATTGTCCCGGCGCCAGAAGGGGCGTGTCGACCTTCCGCTACTGGTCGGTGTTATTGATGACACGCTTGAAGCAGTGTTCGATGACATTCCCGACTTCCACCGGCAGGTCAAAGCGAAGCTTTTAAAGCTGGGCATGACATCTCAGCTTATTCGCGAGACAACCCTTGCTCCTGAAGAGTTCTTGAACAAGGCGGGATATCCGAAACGTGGAACTCAGGATTCCGCCACCGTTGCTTGGAATCTGGCCACAGGCTTGTTCTACAAAACGCAGGCGGAGCCCCCCTGGAAGATCGCCCGTATGCGGCCAGGCGTCTGCTACGTCGGCTTGGTGTTTAAGCTCCTTCCCAATCACGCTGACAATCACGCCTGCTGTGCGGCGCAGATGTTCCTGAGCGAAGGAGACGGGGTCGTCTTTCGCGGGGCGAACGGGCCGTGGCAGACTGAAAACAGAGAGTTTCACCTCAGCGATCTTGCGGCCGGAAACCTGATCAAGACGGTTCTGGATACCTACAAGAAACGCTTCGGAACTTATCCAAAAGAGCTGTTCATTCACGGCCGAACAAAGTTCAACGACGCTGAATGGGAGGCCTTTAGCAAGGCCGCGCCCGACGGAACCAATATTGTAGGCGTGCGTATACAATCGACTCACGGCGAGACCAAGCTCTTCCGCGACGGCGATTATCCGTGCCTGCGCGGCACGGCGATCCAGCTCGGAGACAAAGACGCTTATCTGTGGACCACGGGGTATGCGCCACGTATCGACACCTATATCGGTCCAGAGACTCCGAACCCGTTGTTCGTGACCGTGCTCCGCGCGAGCGGTGACTATCCCTCTATTGAGACGGTACTGGCAGACATACTGGGTCTCACGAAAATCAATTACAACGCCTGCAATTTCAGCGACGGGTTACCGGTCACCATTCGTTTCGCGGACAAGGTCGGCGAAGTGCTAACCATGGGCAGCGCTACGGGAGCAGAGCGACAGCCGTTCAAGTTCTACGTTTAGGGGGCGTCGGACGTGCGCTGGCCACTCTCACCGTTCCCGGGCTACTCGATCCGAAGAATGAGTCCTGCTATAGAGAACTGACGGTACTTTCGGGCATCCTCCTGTGTTAACCTGGGCAAGCAAAAAACTGGGTCGGAGGGGCGATTGACCTCGATAGATGCCGGAGCCGTGAAAATATTTTTTCTGGCAGTTTTCTCAATGAAATCAAAAGCGTAACTTTTTGACGGACTCACAGTCGGAGAATGACCGTCAGAATGAGCACTTACCATTGAATTTTCAAAGACTTATGGGGAATTCGGACAATCGAGTGGGAGTAGGGTGATCCGGCGGAGACCTGCTCGACCCTCGCTTATCCCGCTCCGGGTGTCACCGGGACCGGACAGGGCAGGCTCAGTCGTACGGACAGGCCGCCGGATTCACGGTTCCGGATCGTCATCTTTCCGCCGTGTGCGGCCATGATCCGGCTGACGATGGAAAGGCCCAGTCCGGCGCCGGCGCCATTGATGAAGGGCGCCCGGGCAAAGCGGGTCGGGTGGAACGTGTCCGGGGAGTTCTTCATGCCCGGGCCTTCGTCCAGGACCTCGAGTCCGGCCGGATCTCCGCCGAACTGAATGGCGATGCAGCCTCCGGGCGGGGAGTGGCGGATGGCGTTATCGACCAGGTTGCTCAGGGCGTGGGCCAGCGCATCCGCGTCGCCCCTCACAAGGACTGAGCCGGGAAGGCGCATGACCTCGAGGCGAACCCCCGAGGCGTAAGCCAGCGGTTCCAGCTTGCAGGCGACCTCGATGGCCACCGACTGCAGGTCAATCCGCCGATGGGGATCCACGACCAGTCGTTCCGAGTTGGCCATTGCGAGCAGTTGGGAGGAAAGCCGGATCAGACTCTCTATGTCGGCTTCAATGGCCGATCTCTGGAGTGTCTGCTCGCTCAGTTCCAATCTTGCCTTCAGAGCGGCGAGGGGCGTTCGCAGGGCGTGGGAGGCGTCGAGCAGGAAGTTGCGCTCGCTGTCCCGCGCCTGTGCGAGCGCCAGGAGCGCTGCGTTGAGCGCCGCCACCAGTTCCCTGATCTCCGCAGGCGCCGCCTCGACGCTCAGGGGGCGCAGGTCGTGCAGCGCGCGTATGCTCCGGGCCTGCCGCGAGAGGTCTTCAAGGGGTCGTAATGCCTGTCCGATTGCGCTGCTGGTGATCCAGAAGACAAGCAGGACCAGCGGGAGGATCGGCAGGACCACGTGCATGACGAGTTCATTGAGCACGAGACGCCAGAACAGGCCCGCCGGATCCCCGCGTACGGCGGTCACGACATGCCAGGGCTCTCCATCCCTGTCGAAGGCTGCGCCCGCAAGCCAGGCGCCGTCCGCCGTCCTCTCGGTCCACTCGGCCGGACGATCGCGCGGGAGTAGCGGGTCCACCTCTGCCCAGGGGAAACCCGACTGGGCTAGGACAGGTCCTGCTTCCCGCTCGATCCGCCACCCATAGGCGGTCGGGTGATTGGCGTACTCGGGCTGCGCCGCGGCCACCGCTTCCGTGACCCGCGCCGGGTCATCGATCTGCGTGGCAATCGAACGGATCGTCTCGGCCATTTCCAGCACCTTGCGCTGGCGCAGGTCGGAGTGATCCGAGCCGTAGTGGGCGCCGACGGCCAGGAGCGTCATCAGCGCTACGGCCAGGGTCGCCAGCAGCAGGCGTATGCGAAGTCGGCGTGCGAGGGACCAGCCCTCAGGACGCAGCATTTGGGCCAGCCCCTTGGAAGACGTAGCCGACGCCGCGCACCGTCCGGATGGCGTCATGCAACCCCGATGCGCGCAGTGTTCCGCGAAGGCGCGATATACTCACCTCCAGGGCGTTCATGGTCGGATCGGCCGCGTGATCATAGAGCGCACCCTCCAGATAGGCGCGCGAGCAGACCTGGCCAGGGCGGCGCACGAGCGCCAGGAGCAACTGCTGCTCCCGTCGATTCAATGCGAGCGGCTTCCCGAGGAAGGTCGCCGCGCCCGTCGTCATGTCCACCTCCAGTGCGCCCAGGCGGACGCACGTCGCAGCCAGGCCGCCGGGGCGCCGCAACAGGGCGCGGCAACGTGAGATCATTTCGCGCAGCTCAAACGGCTTCACCAGATAGTCGTCTGCGCCCTCATCAAGCCCTCTGACCCGGTCGTTGAGTTCTCCCCGGGCCGTGAGCACCAGAACAGGCGTGGTGCGCCCGCCCGCCCGCCAGGTGCGGATGAGGTCAAGACCATCACCGTCCGGCAGGCCAAGATCGAGCAGGACCAGTTCATAGGGATTGAGGTCGGCGAGGTCTGCGGCGTCCTCGAGCGAGCGCACCCAGTCGACTGTGAACAGTGCGGCCTTCAGCGCCTCACGAAGGCTCTCGCCGAGCCGTTCATGGTCCTCGACGAGCAAGACCCTCACCGGAAAGGCCTGTCAGGCTGCGGCAAGGTGAGCGGCGCATAGCAGGGGTCCGGACCCGCAGACCTGGACCCGCGCGCCATGGCCCACTTCCTATCGCACATCATCCCGTTCACCGCCTATCCTTACAAAGGGGAGCCGGCGGCCTGCAACCTCTGCGGATCGGATGCGGCCCTTGACATCTGTCGCAAGGATCGACGCTGGAAAAAGCTCGGCACGGTCGCCTGTGCAGAATGCGGACTGATGCGCACCCAGCCGATGCCCAGCGATTCCGAGCTCGAGGCCTATTATCGGAGCGAGTACCGGGCCGACTACCAGATGGCGTCGAAGGCCCCACCGAAGTTTCACACCACGCGTTCCCTGCGAGACGCACGGGCGCGCCTGACGAAGCTATCGGCCTATATCAAGCCGGGCCAACGGGTTCTGGACTTCGGCTGCGGGTCTGGCGAGTTTCTCATGCTGGCCCGCGAGCAGGGCTGCACGGTGGTCGGGATTGAGCCGGGTGAAGTGTTCGCGCGCTATGCCCGCGAGACGCACGGCATAGATGTCATCAATGCGCCCTGGCAGGCCGTCGACCTTCCCGAGGGGCGGTTCGACCTGATCACGTCCAACCACGTCGTCGAGCACTTGCGCGCGCCTGTTGACGCCATCGGCGCCATGGCCCGATGGCTCGCGCCCGGCGGCGCGCTGTTCCTCTCCGTTCCCGACATGCGGCCGAATGACCGCCCGGCCTTCGAGCGGTTTCATTTCGCGCACGTGCATGGATTCGTGCCGGCGACACTGCAGGCCGCAGCGGCCAGGCACGGGCTTGTGCCGGCGGACGGAGAGCCCCTGACCGACACAACAGCGATCTTCCGGCATGCAAGGCCGGATGAGCGTCCTGCACCGCTGCCTCCCCCGGGTCTCGCCCATGCTCTGGCGGAGGGCTATCCAGACGCCTCGATCGCCGCCTACATCCTTTCGGGGCGTTACTTCCGGGCCGCCGGGCGTCGCTTCCGAAACTGGCGGCGCGACACGTTTCGTACAGCCACCATGACCGCCGGCGGCTAGACCGGGTGTATGGACTCCTCGGATCCACGAGGTGATCATCCCGCTTGAGGCCAACCTAGGGGCCTTGATGGGGGGATCAGGATGG
Source organism: Phenylobacterium sp. (assembly GCF_020253645.1). GTDB lineage: Bacteria > Pseudomonadota > Alphaproteobacteria > Caulobacterales > Caulobacteraceae > Phenylobacterium. The sequence continues at coordinate 5,065 of NZ_JADCBG010000210.1, read as the reverse complement.
ACGTCAGGCGCACAATGGCGGCGCTGGGCCTTGTTATCGCCCTCACCGCTGCCGGAAGCTCTGTCTCCGGGGCCGGGCAGTGGGGGCCTCCTCAAGCTGTCGTTCCCCCGTCCGCCCTCCAGGGCGTGCACGGCCTGGCGGTCCTAGACGACCGGCGCGTCCTTGCCGGCACTGTGGTGGGTAATGACATGTGGGAGGTGGACCGGGCGACCGGCGCGGCCAAGGTCTACATCCCCGCGCCGGAGGGGCAGGCGGACGACATCGCCATCGGGCCGAGGGGCGAACTGGCCTGGACCTCCTACCTGCAGGGCGTCATCCGATACCGGGAGACCGAAGGCGCCCCCATCCGGGTCCTCGCCAGGGACCTGACCGGGATCAACTCTCTGGCCTTCGACATGAAGACCGGCCAGCTCTACGCCAGCCAGGTCTTCCTGGCCGACGCGATGTGGGAGATCGACGTGGCGGGGGTGAAGGCGCCCCGGCTCATCGCCAAGGACCTGGGGGGCTTCAACGGCTTCGAGGTCGGGCCGGATGGCCAGATCTACGGACCCCTGTGGTTCAAGGGCGCGGTTGCCCGGATGAACCCCGCAAACGGCGACCTCACCGTCCTGAACAGCGAGTTCCAGGTCCCGGCGGCGGTCAACCTCGACGGCAAGGGCAACCTCTGGGTGGTGGACACCCGGGCGGGGGACCTGAGCCGGGTTGACCTTGCGACGGGGCGCAGGACCGCGGTGCGCAAACTGTCCACCGCCCTGGACAACCTCGCCATCGCCCCGGATGGGACGATCTACGTCTCGAACATGGCGGACAATGCGGTGCAGGCCTTCGACCCGGCGACGGGCGCCCTGCGCACCCTGCTGTCCGGCAAGCTCGCCGTCCCCGCCGGCCTGAAGATCGAAGGCGACACCGCCTGGGTTGCCGACATCTTCTCTTTCCGGCAGGTGGACCTGAGGACGGGGGCGGTCCGCGACATTCACCGGATGCAGGCCTCGGACCTCGAATATCCGTTCGCCGTGGGCCTCGGTCCCGAGCGGATCCTGCTGACCTCCTGGTTCAGCGGGTCGGTTCAGGTCCTCGAACGCCCGGACATGAAGACCGTCGCGGTCCTTCACGGTCTCAGGGCTCCGATGGACGCCCAGTTTCTGCCGGATGGCGCCATCGCCATCACCGAGATCGCGGTCGGCGAGATCACCCTGGCCAGCGGCCCGGGCTACGCCACTCGCCGCACCCTGGCGAAGGGCCTGGCGGGGCCGACCCAGCTGGCTCTCGGGCCGGACGGCGCTCTCTATGTCAGCGAGGCGGCGGGCGCGATCCGCCGGGTGGACCTGAAGACGGGGGCGGTCTCCCTGGCGGCGGATGGCCTCGCCTTGCCAGAGGGTCTCGCCTTCACCCCCTGGGGCAGCCTGGTGGTCGCCGAGGCCGGCGCCCGCCGGTTGACGGAAATCGACCTCGGCAAGGGTCTTCGCAAGGTCATCGCCGACAACCTCCCGATCGGCCTTGCAGCCAGCCCCGGAACCCCGCCGCCCTATGCCGCCACAGGGGTGGCGGTGCGCGCTGACGGCTCCGTCTGTTTCACGGCCGACCTGGACAACGGGCTTTACTGTCTGGCGCGGGAGCCTTGATCAGCTCTCCGGCGCCCCGCGATCACAGGGCCAGCAAAGGCCTTTGGCGGGCCGCCCGGATTCCGGGCAGCATGCCTCCCACAAAGCCGATCACCAGGGCGAGCACGATAGCCTGGAGCACCAGCTCCGGTCCCATCTGCAGTCGGAACGCCACCTGGGTGAACCCCGCACCCAGGGTGGAGGCGGACAGACCGTTGAACAGGAGGCCGCAGACCGCTGTTCCCAGGAGGGCGCCGATGAAGGAGAGGACCAGCGCCTCGCACATGGTGCCCATGAAGGCGGAGACGCCAGAGAACCCGATCACCCTGAGGGTCGCGATCTCCGTCGCCCGGGCGGAAACGGAGGCGTACATGGTGTTCAGGGCCCCAGCCAGGGCGCCAATTGACATGATGATCCCAAGCGGCCAGCCGACGTAGCGGATCAGCAGGCCGGAGCGTTCCGCCTGGGCGGCGAAATAGGCCTGTTCGCTCTGGGCCTGCAGCTGGAGCCTGGGGTCGGATCCGACATAGGCCGTGTAGGCTGCGAGGTCGGCCGGACTGTTCAGGGCGACCCGGGCGGTCTGGAAGGTCGAGCCGCGGTTGAACAGGCTCTGGACGACCGGCGCATCGGCCCAGAGCTCCGACTCGAAGACCGTGCCGGGCGCTTCGAAGACACCGACCACGCGCCAGGTCTGGGCGCCGAAGCGGACCGTTTTGCCCATCTCGAAGCCGGAAAACTCCCGCAGGAGGCCCGCGCCCACCACGATTTCGTTCGACCCCGGCGCGAACATCCTGCCTTCCTTCAGCCGAACCTGCTGGCGGACGGCCAGGCCATTGGGACCAATACCGCGCAGGGGCATGTTGGCCTTGGTTCCCGTCGATCGCTTGATGCCGTCGACGATGAGAAGCAGCTCTGCCGAGACCAACGGGCCGCCGTCGGCTGCGGCGCGTACGCCGGGTCCCTGACCCAGGAGATCGATCTGCTCCCGCGACAGCGTGCTGTTGATCTCGGACTGCGATCCATCCCTGAGCACGATGGCGACGTCTGGAGAACCCGAGCCCTTGAGGGTCTGGCTGAAGCCGTTCGCGAGCGCCAGGAAACCCAGGAGGACGGCCACGACCAGGGCAATCGACACGACGGTCGCCAGCGACATCCAGAGCCGCTGGGGGATGGACCGGATGTTCATCAGGATGACCGATCCCGTCTGGTTCAGAAGGCTCACAAGAGGACTCCTCAGCGTCGCCCGAGGGCGTCGATAATGTTCATCCTGAGGGCCGAGAGAGCCGGTACGAGCCCGGTCACAAGACCCAGGAGCAGGGCAAGGCCCATACCCGCCGCTGCGACCGGCGCTGTCATGGACAGGGCGCCAAAGGTTTCGCCGATGGGGGATCGGGAAAGACCGTTGAGCGCCAGGGCGGCGACTCCCAGTCCCAGGAGGCCCCCCAGTCCGGACAGCAGGAGAGACTCGCCCAGAACCATCCGAAGGACCCTGGGGCCCGGGAAACCCAGCGTCTTCATCACGCCGATCTCCTTGGTGCGTTCCCTGACTGCGGAGACAAGGGTTGTTCCAACGATCATCAGGATCGCTGCGAAGGCCGCCGCTACGACCATCGTGATGATGAAGTTCAGATCGCCCGCCTGTTTGAGGAAGGCCCTGGAGAACGTCTTCTCATCCACGGTCGAGGTCTCGAAGGGTGAATTGGCGAAGGTGGCGTCAATCGCCTTGGCCACCTGGTCATTGATGTCGGGCGACGCGGTCAGAACGGAGATGGTGCCCACCGTATCCCGGCCGAAGGGGCGGATTTCGTTGAGGTAGTCGTAGTTGAAGTAAAGCGCGTTGGTCGGATCGGTGGGCTTGGCGCCGTCGAAGATCCCGACCACCTTCATGTCCCAACTGCGCGATCCGTCAGGCCGGAAATAGATGTCCGAGCTGATCGGGATGGTCTGACCGACCCGCCAGCCGTACTGGTTGGCGAGGGAGCGTCCGACAATGACCCCGGTGCGCTCGCGGATGAAGGCCTCGCGCTCTCCCGGGCCCAGCCTGATCTGGTCGGCGAAGATGGCCGTGTAGGACCCCGGGTCTACGGCGAAGCCTACGAACCGGCTCTGCGCCGGGTCACGGAAATAGGCGCCAAACCAGCTCTGGTGGGTCGCCGCGGTCACCCCCGGAATGGTGGCGATGCGGTTGAGGTAGGCGATAGGCAGGGACTCGGTGAAGTTGATCTTGTTGGCGACGACCATCCTGTTGCTGGCCGAACCGGTCTCCGTCGCGCGGTTGAGCGCGACATTCACCCCCACCAGCAGGCCGAAAATCAGGAAGGCGATGAAGATGGAAATGATCAGCAGAACCGTCCTCAGCGGCTTCCGGAACAGGTTCTTCCAGACGAGATAGAGATCATTCACGCCGTCACCTCCACGAACTGGCCCTTGTCCAGGTGCAGGGTGCGGGTGGCGAAACGCGCCGCCTCAGGATCGTGCGTGACCATGATGATCGTCTTCCCGAGCTCGCGGTTTAAAAGCTGCAGCGTCGACAGGATGTCATTCGCCGTGGATCGGTCGAGGTCGCCGGTGGGCTCGTCGCAGAGCAGGAGCCTGGGGTCGGAGACGATGGCGCGGGCAATGGCGACCCGCTGCTGCTGACCGCCAGAGAGTTCCTTCGGCTTGTGCCGGGCCCGGTCCGCCAGATCCACGATCTTGAGGGCGGTGGTCACGTTCTCCTTCCGTCGCTGCGCGGGCAGGGAAGTCAGGAGGAGGGGCAGCTCTACGTTCTGGGCCGCAGTGAGGATCGGCATGAGGTTGTAGAACTGGAAGATGAATCCGACGTTCCGGGCGCGCCAGGCCGTGAGCTGGCCCTCGGAGTAGCCCTCGATCCGCTCACCGTCGAAGGAGATCTGCCCGCTGTCGCAGCGATCGGTTCCGCCGAGAAGGTTGAGCAGCGTGGTCTTGCCGGAACCGGACGGACCCATGATGGCGACGAAGTCGCCCTTCGGGATGACCAGGTTCAGCCGATCGAAGATGCTGATGGACTCCTTGCCGCGGGTGTAGGACTTGCAGACGTCGGTCAGCCTGATGAAGTCGGTCATGATGCGCTCTGGGTTTTCGGGGCTCAGGTCTTCGTCTCGATGAAGGTCACCTTGACCGCCATGTCGGGAATGATGCGCGCATCCCGGCCTTCGAAGGCGATGCGAACCCGGACGGTGGCCTTGTCCCGGCTGGCCGCCGGAATGGTCGCGATCACGCGGGCGGGCAGGCGGCTTTCCGGATAGGCGTCGAGGACGGCCTCGACCTTCTGGCCGGCGGATACGCGCCCGATGTACGCCTCGTTCACATCCACCTCGATCTCAAGGCTGTCCATGTCCACGAGGGTGCAGATGCCGGTGCGGGTGAAGCCTCCGCCCGCGGAGAGAGGCGAGATGATCTCCCCCGCCTGCGCAGCCTTGTCGATGACCACGCCGGAGAAGGGC
>NZ_JADCBG010000021.1 GCF_020253645.1 Phenylobacterium sp. | reverse complement strand
GTGATCCCGGTGCCGCCCAGGGCGTGCATGTAGACGCTGAGGGGCAGCTCCGGGTCCGGACTGAGCACCTGGACGCCACGGCCGTCGCTATTGAACCGTTCGGAGAAGCCCTGGCCATGCCTGACAAGGTCGCCCTCCCGGAACTTCGGGTTACGCGACTGCACCACACGCCCGATTCCGCCGCCGGCCATGGCCTCGCCCAGCCTTTGGTCGGCGTCGAGGCGCGGACGCATATAGGGATCCACCGAGAGAATCAGACCCTCGACCTGAATCTCCCCCTCCGCAGCGTCCTGGAGCGGCGCTTCGACGATGGCGAAGTCCTCCGGAACGGGCATGCCGGATGGGCGGCGGACGAGATGCACCTGGCGTGCGCGGGTCATGGGGGTTTCCTCCGTTCCCTCCACCGTTAGGGGATGCGGGCGGCGAGGCCAAGCCCGACGGATCGCCGGCCTGAGCTCCGGACGCCAGGCAGCCGTCATGGAGCCAGAGGGCCTGCGCCTCCCGGAGAGCGCCTCAGACGGAACCTATCCCCGCGCCCCGTGATGACCCCACTCTCTGAGGACACGCCGCCAAAGAGGGTCGGACCGATGCAAGAGGCGAATCTATTGCCGACCGGTCGTTTGTCCGTCGGCGCGACGGTCTCTAGTCCCGGAGCAGGGGGAGCGAGAGGCCAGGGGCGGAGCGGGATGCCAGGCTCTCCCGCCGGAACCGGAACAGCTCGGCCGGCCGTCCGCCCGTCTCCTGGTCCAGGCGCCCGAGCCCTTCCACAAGCCCTGAGCGTTCGAGGGCCCTGCGGAAGTTCTGCTTGTGGAGGGGCACCCCGGCGACCAACTCCACAGCCTTCTGGAGAGCCGACAGGGTGAAGGCATCCGGCATCATCTCGAAGATGACCGGCCGGTACCGGAGCTTCCCGCGCAGCCGGGAGAGAGCTGTGGCGAGAATGCGCCTGTGGTCGGAGATCATGGGCTCGCCCAGAGCCGGCCCAAGCAGGGCGATGGCCGGGTCCGGCGTCTCGCCACGATCCCGGGCCGCCTCCTGCGCCAGGCCCGCTTCGTAAAGAAGCTCATAGCGCTCCAGCACCCTTTCGTCATTCCAGGGCGCCTCATCGAGGGCGAAGAGAAGCCGCACGCGGGAAAGTCGCGCGGCGCTGGCCCCAGCCCAGTTTCGGAGGGCCGCCTCAATCCCGGCCAGCGCGGCTGGCCGGCCGTCCCGCCAGTTCTCCCAGGGGAAGAAGCCGGTGATGGCCGACCAGGTGGCGCCGGCCTGGGCGACGGTGTCGGCCCTCGCGGTCAGGCCCAGATAGCCCACCGAGATGACCCGCGCCGCCTGAGCCCCGTCGACCGCGGCCAGGGGAGCATCCCGCCCCTTGTCGCCAAAGGTATAGAGCTGTTCGACATAGCCCGGATTGAAGCCGGTCTGAGCGGAGACGAAGGTCCTGAGCGCGATCTCGAATGTCCTGCCCGCCTCCGGATCGAAGGGGCCGAAGGGCAGGGCGGCGGGCTGCCCAGGAGTCCGCACCGTCAGCACCCGCGCTTCGCCGTCGGCGACGGCGGCGACCACGGCCGAGAGTCCGATGACGATGCGCTGCGACACGGCGCTAGCCCCCCTGTCGGGAGGTGGCGGCGGAGGCGAACCCCGCCGCTTCGGACAAGAGATGGAACCGCTCGACGTAACGCCTCTGCGCGGGTCCCGGCGCGAGCGGCTCAATCTCGATCTCAAACCTTGCGGGCGGTCGTCCGAAGAGGGAGACGGACTCGTCGTGACCAAAGCCCGCCAGTTGCACAGCCTCGAAGAAGGCGCAGGCGCGATCGGCAGTCTTGATCAGCTTGCGGACTTCGGCGGGAGTCCGGGCCGGAAGGCCGAAGCGAATGTGGATCGCCTGCTCAAGCCGGTGTTCGAAGGCCTTGTAGTCGTATCCCAAAGCCGCCTTGAAGGGGCTTATCATGTCCCCGATCACGTACTCCGAAGCGTCGTGCAGCAGCGCCGCCAGACGCCATCTCGGGTCGAGGTCCGGCTGCAGGTGAATGCAGATCTCTTCCACGACCAGCGAGTGCTGAGCCACAGAGAAGGCGTGTTCGCCGACGGTCTGCCCATTCCACCGGGCCACGCGGGCGAGACCATGGGCGATGTCCTCGATCTCGATGTCCAGCGGGGAGGGATCGAGAAGGTCCAGCCTTCGGCCTGAAAGCATGCGTTGCCAGGCCCGTGGAGGGCTTGCAGCGGCGCGCTTCAATGCTGATCTCCGGTGCAGGGCATCCCCGACAGGTGCACCGGGGCTTGAGAAAGATCAATGTCGGTGCGCAGTCTGATAGCTTAGGGTCCACAGGAACCGAGGAGCACGCGAATGAGCTGGGCGAGGGTCATGGCGCCGCTGGCCGGAGCCGATGGCGACGCGGCCGTCCTATCAGCGGCTGTCAGGGCCGCTGAGCCCTTCGGTGCGGAACTGTCGGCGGTTTTCGCCCCAGCCGATGTGGCCGACATCATGCCCTGGCTGGGCGAAGGTTACATGGGCGGTGTCCAGACCACGGCGATCGAGACCCTGAGACAGGCCGCAGCGACGGGAGAGGCCCGTTCCCGCGCATCCTATGAGGCCTGTGTCTACGGCAAAAAGACCTTCATCGCCCTGCAGAGCCCCGTCTGGGCTTCCCTGTCGGCGGAGGCCCGACTCTCCGACCTGGTGGTCTTCAGCGACGATCCGGCGCGGGGACGCGGCCCCTTGGCCGAGTGTTTCCAGCAGATCGTCGCCGACGAGCAGAGACCGGTGCTCATCGCTCGCGACGGGTTCGAGGTCGGCGGCGTGGTGGCGGTCGCCTGGGATGGCGGCAAGGAGGCCAGCCGGGCCGCCCGTCTGGCCCTGCCCATGCTCGAGAGGGCCTCACGGGTCATCCTGCTTGCAGCCCCGCGCGCCACCTCGCGACATTTCGATCCCGCCCGGCTCCAGGCCTACTACGCCGCTCGCGGTGTGCAGACCGAGGTCGAGGTCCTGGGAGACAAGGGCGAGGCGGCGGGGCTTCTGCTCGGCGCCGTTCGCCGGGCGGGCGCCAACTTGCTGGTCGCCGGCGCCTTCGGGCATCCCCGGCTCCAGGAATTCATCTTCGGCGGAACGACCCGCAGCCTTCTGGCCGCCGACGCTCCTTCACTCTTCCTGTCTCATTAGAGGTTCTGGCGCATGTCCCTGTCGCGCATCGTCATGCGGCTCGCCCGCAATCCTGGCTCTGAGTTCGGCGGTGACGACCGTCGTGGCTACACCCTGACGGCTCCCCTGACTCCGGAGGGGCGTCTCGACGGCGAGGCCTTCGCAAAGGCCCGCGCCGAGTGCACGGTCCGCCGGTTCGCGCCTGACGAGGACGCCGTGATGGGACGCCTGGCCCGTCGCGGCCAGAACTGGTTCTTTGACTATGATCAGGGGTCCAGCGACGACGACGAGCCCGTTCACAGGCTTGGCGACCACCGCTTTATGGTGGGCGAGTACGTCACCGTCACGGACGAGGACGGCCAGCCTCTGACCTACAAGATCGTCGAAGTCCAGAAGGTCTGACCCGCCCTGCCGCGGCGTTCCGCCCGTCGGTTTGGCTGCTACTGGCCCGGGCGGGGCGGACCACTTTCCCGGCGGGCCAGGAAGGCGAGGCGCTCAAATAGCTGCACGTCCTGCTCGTTCTTCAGGAGGGCGCCGTGCAGGGGCGGGATCAGCTTGGTCGGGTCCCGCTCCTTCAGCATCTCGTCGCTGATGTCCTCGACCATCAGGAGCTTCAGCCAGTCGAGCAGCTCGGAGGTGGAGGGTTTCTTCTTCAGGCCCGGAACCTTGCGCATGTCGTAGAAGATACGCAGGGCCTCAGAGACCAGCTTCTGCTTGATGCCCGGATAGTGGACCTCGACGATGTCGTTCATCGTCTCGGCTTCAGGGAAGCGGATGTAGTGGAAGAAGCAACGACGCAGGAAGGCGTCGGGCAGCTCCTTCTCGTTGTTGGAGGTGATGATCACCACCGGCCGGATTTCCGCACGGATCGTCTCGTTGGTTTCGTAGACGTAGAACTCCATCCGGTCGAGCTCCTGGAGGAGGTCGTTCGGGAACTCGATGTCGGCCTTGTCGATCTCGTCGATCAGGAGGACAGGTCGCTTCGGGGCGGTGAAGGCCTCCCAGAGCTTGCCCTTCTTGATGTAGTTGCGGACGTCCTTCACCCGCTCGTCACCGAGCTGGCTGTCCCTAAGTCGCGTGACGGCGTCATACTCGTAGAGGCCCTGGTGGGCCTTTGTCGTGGACTTGATGTGCCAGGTGATCAGTTCGGCGTCGAGGGCCCGGGCCACCTCGTAGGCCAGTACGGTCTTGCCGGTCCCCGGCTCGCCCTTGATCAATAGGGGACGCTCGAGGGCGATGGCGGCGTTGACGGCCACCTTGAGATCGTCGGTGGCGACGTAATTGTCTGTGCCTTCAAAACGCTGGCTCATATGGTGTCCCCGAAATGCGCCGGCCCAGGGGGCGGTCGCCTGAACTGATGTTTCAAACCCTCTGGCACACTAAAGACTGGCCGGAGACATTCAAGCCGCTTCATCCCCGGCCTGTCCCGCCTCAATCCCTGCTCGCCGCCGCCGCCGCCGGGCGGGTTCAGGGCCCCGCTTCCGCGGCGAGCGCGCGGCCGACGGTGGCGAGGATGTCCGCCCAGTCACCGAGACGGGCGGAAGGAAACAGTCGGACCTGAGGGTACCAGGGATAGCGTCCGCTCCCCAGAACGGTCCATGCGTCGGGACCACTGACCAGCCAGGTCCTCCCGCCGCAGGCCCCGGCGAGGTTGAAGCTGGCGTTGGCGACCCCGATGACCAGGTCCAGTGCGCAGGACAAAGCCGCCACGCCCTCGAGATCCTCCTTCAGGTCCAGCCCCGGCGGCGTGAGAATCTCCACTCCGAGGTGATCCCGGGCAAAAGCGATTTCCTCCGCGCAATCCCCGTACTGGAGATTGACGAAGGTGACGCCGGGCGCCTGCAGCACCGGCGCCCAGGACTCGAAGCCTGCGAAGGAGAGGCCCCGGGCCCCCGCCAGGAGCCCGCTCTTCCACAGAAGCCCGACACGCAATCCCCCGGGGGCGCGTGTCAGCCAGTCACGCCACTCCAGCACCCGCTGGGGATCTGCGATGAGAAACCCATTGTGTCCGGGAAAGGCGGTGATGTCCGGTCGAAGGACAGGGAGCAGATCGCCGATCGGCGTCCAGGCCGAGACGCGAGTGGCGTTGTGCGACGCCGGTATCCGCCGGATCTTGCGTCCTCCTGTTCCCACCGTCGAATGCGCTATGACCGACACCTCCGGGAAGGAGCGCTGGAACAGGGAGACAAGCCGCGGTTCCACTGCGAAGTGAATCCTGGCCGGCCGGTCGGTCCGCTTCAGCAGGTCTGGGAGCAGGCTGGCGAACAGGACCTCATCTCCAAGGCCCTGCTCACCGAAAAGCAGCAGGTCAAGTTCATCTAGCGGATCTCCGGGCCGCCAGCGCCTGCCCGGGGCTTCGAAGTCAGCCGCCCCCGAAAGGCCCGGATCGTTCCGGGCTTCGTAGTCACGCCATCCGCCGGGAAGATCCCCCATTTGCAACCGGGCGCAGGCCCTAGAGAATCGCAGGGTCGCCCGTTCCCGCGCGTTCAGGTTCGTCTCCGGTATCTCAAGCAGGGCGTCGAGGGCGCGCCGGGTTTCCCCAAGGGTCACCAGCAGGTTCGCCTGGTTGAACCGGGCCGGGACAAGCTCCGGGTTCAGCCGTATTGCCTCTGCAAAGGCGGTTTCCGCCATGACCGGATCGCCGGTGTCGGACATCAGCACGCCCAGCGCATTCCAGACGCCGGCCTGCTCGGGATAGGCTCCCAGATGGTCCGCAAGACATCTGATGGCCTCCTGAACCCGTCCCTCCAGGGCGAGGGCGCGGCCGAGCAGGCACACCGCCTCAGGGTCTCCGGGCCGCGCCGCCAGGGACTGGCGCGCCATGCCTGCGGCGACTGGCGCCAGATCCAGTTCTAGAGCCAGCCGGCCGAGGCCGTTCAGGAGATCGGGATCGTCGGGCGCCAGCCGCAGGGCGTTTTCGTAGGTCGCCAGGGCGTCCGTCACCTCGCCCAGCCGCTCTTGGGCCATGGCGAGGACCCTGAGGGCGGTGAGCGATGTCGGGTCCATTTCGGCCGTTCGTCGCGCAGACCGGACGGCGTCCTGCAGGCGCCCCTCGTCGAGGGCCTTGAGGGCGTCGTCCAGCGGGCTCCCGGCCGCACGCCCCATCAGGTCCTGGCTCCGAGGACCGCCTTGAGGTCCTTCGCCACCCGGGCCAGGACAGGGGCCCAGTCCGCGTAGGCGCCGGGCTGGTAGAGGCGCACCTGCGGATACCAGGGATACGCGCGGGTCCCGAGGGTGGTCCAGGCGCCCTTCGAGGCGATCAGCCAGGCCGGCGCACCTGTCGCCGCTGCGAGATTGAAGGTGGCGTTGGCGAATGCGACGGTAAGGTCGAGGGCGCTCGCCAGGGCGGTCACCTCGTCCAGATCCTGCATCAGGTCGATGCCCGGCGGGGTCCAGATACGGGCCCCGAACCTTTCCTGTGCGATCCGGATCTCCGGGGCGCAGTCTCCGTACTGCAGGTTCACGAATGTGGCTCCGCGCGTCCTGAGCACCGGCGCCCAGGCGTCGAACTCCGCGAAGCTGCGAGCCCGTCCTCTGGATTGCGAGGCGCTCTTCCAGAGGAGTCCGATCCGCAGCCCGGGTGGCGCCTGCGCCAGGACGTTACGCCAATGGTCGACGCGCCCGGGGTCCGCCTTCAGATAGCCGCCCCGTCCTGCGAAGGCGCGAACATCCGGCCGCAAGGTCTGAAGAAGCGATGCGATCGGGGTCCAGTGGTCACACTCGCCTTTTGGCAAGCCGGGTACGATCCGGACCCTGTGACCGCCAAGATCCCCGGCGCAATGGGGCATAACGCGGACTGTCGGAAAGGTCCTGGCCATCAGGCTGACCAATCGGGGTTCGACAGCCAGGATGACGCTTCCCTCTGGCCCCACCCGCTCGATGACGTCTGGAATCAGGCTGGCGAAGAGGACCTCGTCCCCCAATCCCTGCTCCCCGAGGACCAGGAGACGACGACCCTGAAGGGACTCTCCAGGCCTCCAGAGCGGTTCGTCCCGCAGATTGCGGATATGTCCCGGCCAGTTGGGATCGTTCCGCGCCTCGTAGTCGCGCCACCCGGCCTCAAGGTCGCCCAGCGCGAGGTTCGCAAGCCCCCTCGCAAAGACCATCGCCGGTCGATCCTCAGGCGGTGGGCCAGCCGCCACCGCCGCCTCGATCCGACGGAGGGCTTCCGCGGTCCGACCCCGGACCAGGAGATTGTCGCCGAGATTGTAGGCCGCTGCGACGAGGTCGGGCGAGAGGCGCAAGGCTTCGCTGAACAGGATGTTGGCGGTCTCCAGATCCCCGGAGTCCGCGACCAGACTGCCAAGGTTGTTCAGGAGTTTCGGATGACCGTTCTGTCGCTCCAGGAAGTCGCGGAGCAGGGTTATGGCCTCAGTGCGCCGGTCCTGGGCGCTCAGGGCGATCGCGAGCTTGTTGATCGCCTCGGGATTCTCCGGATCGGAGATCAGAAGTTTTCGGATCAGCTTTTCCGCCACCTCGCTCATGCCCATGGTCATGGCCAGACGGCTCAGGTTGAGGACGATCCGTGGATCATCGGGAAGCAGTTTCAGCGCGGCCTGGTAACACGACAGGGCGGTCGGAAAGTCCTTCCTGACCTCATGGACGACGGCGAGCACATGCCAGGCCAGTGCGTGGGTCTCGTCGATCTCGAGTGCGGCGTGGCACAACTGTGCAGCCGCCTCAAGCCTGCGTTCCCCGAGCGCCTGACGGGCCTGTGACACAAGCGAGTCCGGTTTGTTCCCGGCGGAACCGTCTTCACGACCGACGTCGCTGAGTGCGGAGTCCTGGAGGGTCGCCTCCAAGGCCGGGATCTCCGGCTGGGGCGGGGCCTGGGGAGGAGTCTCGCCGGGGGTCATGGGCAGGCTCGCGTCACGACGAGGCCTCTTCCGGGGCCTCGGGCCGCCTTGCCGCTCCGCCGAACTCCCGAGCCAGGTTGTCCGCGATGGTCTGCAGGACCGGGTCCCAGTCCGAGTAGGTCTCCGGCCGGTGCAGGCGGACCTGAGGGTACCAGGGATAGCGATCCGTACCGAGCGCCGTCCATGTGCCCTTGCTGGCGATCAGCCAGGCGGGAGTTCCCGCGGCGGCGGCCAGGTTGAAGCTGGCGTTGGAGAATCCGATCACGAGGTCCAGGGCGGCGGAGAGCGCTGTGACATCATCCAGGTCTTCGCGAAGATTGATCCCTGGCGGAGTCCAGATTTCGACCCCGAAGCGCTCCTGCGCCATCCGGAGCTCAGCCTCGCAATCGCCGTACTGCAGGTTCACAAACACGACACCGGGCGTCCGAAGCACGGGCTCCCAGGCCTCGAACGACGAGAACAGGCGACTCCGCCCGCGGGTGAGGACTGCGCTCTTCCAGAGAAGACCGACCTTGGGGCCCTCGGGCGTCGAAGCCAGGGCGTCCCGCCAGTGGGCGACGCGCTCCGGGTCGGGGCGGAGATAGCCCGTCCTTTGGGGGAAGGCCTCGACATTGGGTCGATAGTCCTGCAGCAGCGAAGCGATGGGCGACCAGAGATCGAAGGTCGCGCCGGACGTCTGAAGCGCCGGGACGGCCCGGACGGTGCGGCCCGCGGTGGCGACCGTCCTGTGGGCCTCCACCCGCACCGATGGAAAGCTCCTGGCGAAGAGGGGCGCCAGCCGCTTTTCGACGGCCATGGTCAGCTGGCCTCCGGGACCAAGGTCTTCGAGCGCGTCCGGGACAATGCCGGCAAAAAGCACTTCGTCACCCAGGCCCTGCTCGCCGACCAGCAGGAGTGATTTGCCGCCCAGGGTGCTTCCCGGCGTCCAGCGGGCGCCGTCGAGGGCGAAGTAGGTGGCATCCTTCAGGTGGATGTCGTGCCGGGCCGCGTAGTTGCGCCACCCCTCGGAAAGCCGGCCCAGGGCGAGTTGGGCCAGGCCGCGAGCCATGGTCATCATGGCCTTCTCGTCAGCGGCCATCGGACGCTTCAGGGCGGTCTCGATCTCTCCAAGCCCCTCGGCGATCCGGCCGATATCGATCCACATCGAGCCCAGGTTGTACCGAATTCTCGGCGTCCGGGGATCAAGGCGAAGGGCTTCGCGGTAAAAGACTTCCGCCGACGCCAGATCCCCGGTTTCGGCGACCATTCCAGCCAGACTGTTCCAGATGTTGGCGTGGGTCGGATTTCGCCCGAGGAAGTCCTGAAGCATCCGGATCGCCTCGTCCGTACGGTCCTGCGCACTGACGGAGAGGGCCTGGTTGTTCACCCCTTCCGCATGGTCCGGTCGCTGCGCCAGGAAGTGACCGAAAAGCTTTTCCGCCGTGTTGTACATGCCCATGCGAAAGGCCAGTCTTCCCAGGTTGAGAGGCACGTCGGAATCCGCGGGCAGCAGGGCCAGCGCCGCCTCATAGCAGCGGAGCGAATTCACGTAGTCGCCACGTCCCTCCTGGGCGATGGCCAGCACATGCCATGCGAGCCCGGATCGTTCGTCGGTCTGCAAGGCCTGAAGTGCGAGGTCCGCGGCGCCGTCAGGCCGATGGGCCCGGATCTCGGCCACCGCCCGCGCCAGCAACCCGGAGATCCGCGCATCCCGCTGCAGGGCCAATTCCTGCTTCAGCACCCGGAGCGCGCCCTGCGATGTGCTGGAACCCATCAGACCCTTGGATGCACCGGGGGTGTCTGGCGCCGGGAGGGGCGAAACGGCGTCCGTCATGGCTCGATCCTGCTGGAGAGGCTTCGCCTTCCTGAAGCCGGAAGGGTTAATGCGACGCTAACCATAAACTCGGGGGATAAGGACATCGTTAACTCCTCTTCGATTATGAGGTCCGAAGTTCGAATGCGACTTCCACGCGCGTCCCGGGAACCAGGTCTTGCCACTCAAGCTCTCTCTGAAGCCGGGCGAAAAGCTGGTCCTGAATGGTGCGGTGATCCAGAACGGCGATCGCCGTGGTGTTCTGATCCTCCAGAACAAGGCCTCTGTCCTCCGGGAAAAGGACATTCTCCAGCCCGATCAGGCCAATACACCGTCGCGTCGGATATACTTCCAGGTCATGCTCATGTACCTTGAGCCTGCAGACGCCCAGAAGTACTATGATGAATTCGTGCGGAGGTTGAGCGAATTCATGGGAGCAGTGAGGAATCCTGCGATTCTCGCGGAGTGCGTGACGATTTCACGTTGCTGTCTCCAGCGCGACTATTACAAAGCGCTTCTCTCCTGTCGGAAGCTTATTGAATACGAAGATGTGAGGTTGGGGAATGTCCCTGCGGGCGTATCAGCAGGCGGCGACGAGGGCTGAAACCCCGAGGGATGCCGAGTTCCGCCTGTTTTCGCAGGTGACGCTCGCCCTCGTGGAGGCTTCGCGCCTGGACCCCTCGGACGTTGTCGGGAGGGCGCCCGCCCTCGACTGGAATCGCCGTCTCTGGTCGGTGCTCGCCATCGACTGCGGGAGCGAAGGCAACCAGCTTCCCAAGGAGCTCAGGGCGGGGATCGTCTCCCTCTCCATCTGGGTCGGGAAATACACCAGCGAGGTCATTCGCGGTCGGGAAGACATTCAGGACCTGATCGACGTCAACCGCATGATCATGCAGGGTCTCAGCGCACGGAATGAGACTGCGGCCTGATTCCCTGCCTGAGCGCGGAGTTGGCGAAACACATGAAACGTATCCTGGTCACCGGCGGCGCCGGATTCATCGGTTCGCACCTGTGCGAGCGCCTCATCGATGCGGGGCACGAGGTCCTCTGTGTCGACAACTTCTACACAGGGGCCCGTCGCAACGTGGCCCACCTGCTGGGAAACCCGGCGTTCGAGCTCATGCGGCACGATGTGACCTTCCCGCTTTTTGCGGAGATCGACGAGATCTACAATCTCGCCTGTCCGGCCTCGCCGGTGCACTACCAGTTCGATCCGGTCCAGACGACCAAGACATCCGTGCACGGGGCCATCAACATGCTCGGCCTCGCCAAACGCCGGCGCGCCCGCATTTTCCAGGCCTCCACCAGCGAGGTCTACGGTGATCCCGCCATTCATCCCCAGACGGAGGACTACTGGGGAAACGTCAATCCGATCGGAGTCCGATCCTGTTATGACGAGGGCAAGCGCTGTGCGGAGACCCTGTTCTTCGACTATCACCGCCAGCATGGTCTGAAGATCAAGGTTGCCCGGATCTTCAATACCTATGGCCCGAGGATGCATCCCAACGACGGACGGGTTGTCTCGAACTTCATTGTCCAGGCCCTGAAGGGGGAGGAAATCACGCTGTATGGCGAGGGCCTCCAGACCCGGTCATTCTGTTTTGTCGACGACCTGGTCGAAGGGATTCTCCGGCTGATGGATACGCCGGACGACGTCACCGGACCGGTCAATCTCGGCAACCCCGGCGAGTTCACGATCCGCGCCCTGGCCGAAAGGGTCATCGCCCTGACAGGATCAGCGTCAAAGCTTGTCCATCGACCCCTCCCGTCCGATGATCCCCGCCAGCGGAGGCCGGACATCAGTCTCGCGGGCCGGCTGCTCGACTGGAAACCCACGATCGAGCTCGACGAGGGACTGACGCGGACGATCGCGTACTTCGACAACCTGCTCGCCAGCGAAGCCCGTTAGGGCGGCAGGAAGAGCCCGGCGGAAACTGCCGGGCGGCGTCCAAGGCGCCGTGCTCTGGACCATGCCTCGGTCAGAAAATCCAACCTTATCAATCCCTTTGGTAAGAGGGGACGATCTCGCTCATGGCGCGGTCCTTGCGACCCGCTGGAGGCGAAGAATCGCGCGTCCGCAAAACGCCGGACGAAATCCCCGACCAGAATGGAAGGTACGACATGGGTGTTCAATCCATCAACACGAACGTGGGCGCTATGTACGCGCTCCAGAGACTTAATGCGTCACAAGCAGAACTGAGGATCGCCGAGCAGCGGATTGCAACCGGACAGAAGGTAGCCAACGCCAAGGACAATGGCGCGATCTTCGCCATTGCGACGAACCAGCGGGGCACCTCACGCGCGCTTGATGCGGTGAGGGAGTCTCTGCAGCGCAGTCAGTCCACGGTGGATGTCTCGAGCGCCGCCGCTGAAATCGTTTCTGATCTTCTGCTTCAGATGAAGGAGAAGGCACTCGCGTCGGCGGACGCGCAACTGAATTCAAGCTCACGGGCCGCGATGAACTCCGATTTCATTGCGCTCCGGGACCAGATCACCAAGGCCGTCAACAACGCCAACTTCAACGGCGCGAACCTGATCAAGGCAGGGGCCGCCGATGTGGCCGCGTTGGCGGATGAGACCGGAACCAGTCTGCTCACAGTGCAGGCCCAGGTCCTGGCCCTCAGCGGCTCCAACGTGACAGTGACGAGTACGACGCAGATCAATACCGTCACCAACGCCAAGGCCGCGCTCTCCCTGGTGAACGATTCGATCGAGAACGTCTCCCTCGCCCTGGCCAAGCTGGGAACGGGGTCGCGGGCTCTGGCGACGCATCTGACCTTTGTGGGCAAGCTTCAGGACGCCGTCGACGCCGGAATTGGAAACATTGTTGACGCGGATCTCGCGAAGGAGAGCGCCCGTTTGCAGGCTCTCCAGACCAAGGAGCAGTTGGGCTTCCAGGCGCTCTCGATCGCAAACCAGGGGCCGAGTCAGCTGATCAACCTGTTCCGCTAGGACGCAGGGCCAGGCGAGTCTTAAGGGGCTCGCCTGGTCCCCCCTTTTGCTGCACGCCGGGCGAGAATTGCCTGGCGGGCCCGGCAAAACTTGCCTCATGAGCGGCAATTTCTGCCGATCAAGACATGATGAACAGGAAATAAATTCATATTTTTCCATTAGTTAGTCAGATTGGGTAGTTTCTGCCCGCTGGCCCGAAGCTTGCAACTCTGTAATCGGAGCAAAACGCTCCCCGCCCTCAGAATGAGCGGCTGGACATCGAGAAAAAGAGGCCAGCAGAATGACTGCAAGCATCAATACCAATGTCGCGGCAATGCTCGCGACGCAGAACCTGAGCCGTACTCAGGAACAACTCCAGATGAGCCGAACCGCTATCGCCACCGGCTTGAAGGTTTCGTCGGCGAAAGACAACGGCGCCATTTTCGCCATTGCGAACAACGAACGCGCCACGGGCAGCGCCCTGAACGCGGTCCGCGAGTCCCTCCAGCGGGGCCAGTCGGTTGCGGACGTTTCCATCGCCGCTGGCGAGACGATCTCTGATCTTCTCAGCCAGATGAAGGAAAAAGCGCTCGCCGCTTCAGACGCCCAGCTCAGCTCGACATCACGGGCGGCGATGAACGCAGACTTCCAGTCGCTTCGGAATCAGATCACCAACGCCACTAAAAACACCAAGTTCAATGGCGCCAGTCTGATCAGTGCCTCCGCCGCGAACGTCACCGCCCTGGCCGATGAAACCGGGTCGAATCTGATCACGGTGCAAGCCCAGAGGCTCAACCTGAGCGGTTCAAACGTGACGGTGACCACGAGCACCGAGGTCAATACGGTCACCAATGCAAAGAACGCTCTCTCTCTGGTGAACGCTTCGATCGAGAACGTCTCTCTCGCCCTCGCGAAGCTGGGCACGGGTTCCAAGGCGCTCAACACGCACCTGAACTTCGTGAACAAGCTGCAGGATGCGATCGAGGCCGGTGTCGGCAATATCGTGGACGCGGACCTGGCGAAGGAAAGCGCAAAGCTTCAGGCTCTCCAGACCAAGGAGCAGTTGGGCTTCCAGGCGCTGTCGATCGCCAACCAGGGTCCCGGAAACCTGCTGAGTCTCTTCCGATAACTGACGGGCCGCCCGTCGCCTCGGCGGCGGGCGGCGGCTCCGGGATGGCGCCTGGCGTTGTCCCGGAGACCGTCGTCTTTCCGATGCCTCAGGTACATCGGAGACAAGGGCCATGGAAAACAAGATCAATCCGATTCCTCCGCCCCAGGAGCTCCCGGCTGGTCAGCCCCCGCAGCAGGCGGCTGAACGCAAGGAGACCGGACAGGAGGCCTCGATCCCGAAATTCCAGCCGTCGCCCGACTCGGACCTGCGTCTCGTCATCGAGCCGTCAGAGGGGTCTTACGTCTACAAGACGATAGACCGGAGAACGGGTGAGGTGGTCTGGCAGTATCCGATGGAGGAAGTCCTGAGGATGCGCAGCCAGGAAACCTATTCGGCAGGGGTGATCATCAGCACGACGGCCTGACTCAGTTCACGCCGCCGTCTCCGCTCTTATTCCGCTCCGGGTCGCCGGCAGCGGTTCTCGGCGTTTCTGCATTAACCTTTTAAAAACCATGATTCAGCGATACTCAGGCATCTAGAAGGTGTCTGGCTTCGCGACTCTGTGTCGCCGCCGGAGTGGCTCAATTGCCAAGGAGAGCGCGATGTCGCTGTCGATACAAACCAACAAGGCGGCGATGATCGCCTTGCAGAATTTGAACTCGACCACCGGGAGCCTCCAGGACACCCAGAGCAAAATCGGCACCGGTCTGCGCATCTCCAGCGCCAAGGATAACTCTGCCATCTGGGCCATCGCCCAGGATCAACGGGCGGACCTCGGAGGGCTCGCCGCTGTCAAGATGGGGTTGGACCGGGCCCAGTCGATCGGCGAGACCGCCTTGACGGCCGGGAAATCCATCTCGGAACTTCTCGTCCAAATGAAGGAGAAGGTCGTCGCGGCGCAGGACCAGTCGCTGACCTCGATTTCCCGACAGGCCCTCAATGCCGACTTCACCCAACTCCTGAAGCAGATAACCCAGGTGGTCCGGGACTCCGCCTTCGATGGCGCCAAGCTTCTGGATAACTCTCTTCCTGGAGGCATGGGCTTCCTCGCGGACGCCAACGGTTCGAGCACCATCACGATTTCCAACCAGGACATGCGACTCGGTCAGTCGATCATCACCTTGTCGGCGGCCGCGTCGATCTTGACTCTGACAAATGCGCGGACCTCGCTCAGCCGCCTCAACGCTTCCATCGAAAATGTGAGCCTGGCCCTCGCGGAGATGGGGGCCCAGGTCAAGCAACTCGAGAACCACAACACCTTTGTCGGCAAGCTGAGCGATTCCGTCGAGGCGGGTGTCGGCAACCTTGTTGACGCCGATCTCGCGAGGGAGAGCGCGCGGCTGCAGGCCCTGAACGTCCAGCAACAGCTCGGCGCTCAGGCGCTGTCGATCGCCAACCAGTCCCCGCAGATTATTCTCTCCCTCTTCAGGAACTGACGGCTTGAGGAGACGTTAATCCTTTCAGCCTAGCATGAATCTTGCTGGCGGCTCTGGTCGAAGGACTGCCGTTGTCGAGATCCCCATGCGCAACGTCTCTTTGTCGAATCTGTCTCTCCTGCTGTCCTCGGCGCAGGGGTCGCGCGGGGGTTTTGCGCAGCCGTCTGGGCTGTCTGCTGACCTTCTAGGTTCAAACTCGGCCGGAATCGCGGGCGGTTCGCCCCTGACGCGCAGGCTCTATGCGCCCACCGCGCCCTGGTCGATCACCGCCCAGCGTAACCCCGCCAACGATGCCGAACTTCTCTCCAAGGCGGCTAAGGATGTCATCAGCGGCGCCAAGGTCATTGACGAGGACGCCGCCAAGCTCGACTTGCCGAACGCCAGCAGCGACTACAGGAAACTCTTCGCCCTCTATAACGGCCTGAACACCCTTTCCCAGCTGGTGGAGAACGCCAAGGCGAAGCCGACCTCGGCCGCCAGCACCGCACAGTTGCAGACAGCGTTCCGTCGCGGCGTCGACGAGCTCGTGGACTATGTCGAGAAGACGCGCTTCGAGCGGTTGCGGCTTGCCCTCGGGGAGGTCAACGGCTCGGTCCGGGCGTCCTCCGCCGGGCGTCCGGCTTCAAGCGCCTACCAGACGCCGCCGCTGGTCGCCACAAACTCGGCAGGCGTCAGCGAGGCCCTGAAGGGCGTCGTGAAGTTCAACATGTCCATCACCCGGATCGGCGTGACCAAGGATATCGAGATCGACTATTCCACTGTCCCGGAGTCCGAGCGGACACTTCCGAACTTCGTCAACTTCGTGAACGCCAAGCTCCAGGAAGAGGGGCTGACGACCCGGTTCGAGACCCGCAGGATACCTGGCCAGGAGCGCTCGACGACCGTCGGGGGCAGGACGATCTCCCTGGGCAAGACGCCGGATACCTGGGCTCTGAACCTCAAGCTCGATACCGCCGAGGCCGTGACCCTGACCCCCGCGACGACAGTCCCGGCGATCTACCTCGCGCAGAAGGCGGGAAATCCGGATCCCGACGGCAAGCCGGCGACCAAGGACGGCGTCCTGACCAACCAGCTTCTCAAGTTCCAGACCGGGACCGAGAACCTGACGCCTCCCAATGTCCTGAACTCTTCCGAAAGCCTGGCGGCCGGGCAGGTCTGGTCCCGGACGATTGATCCGGCCCTGACATCCGTCCGGTCGATGGAGACTCTTGCCGACGGCTCCGTCCTCGTGCTGGCGGACGTCACGGGCGAGTTGAGCGGCGTGAAGACCCGCGGCGATCGCGACGTCGTGCTCCAGAAGTTCGATTCGGCGGGAAAGCTGCTGTTCTCCCGGGACCTGGGGGCCTCCGACGAGGCCTTCGGCATGTCCATGTCCGTCGCCAGCGATGGGCGTATCGCCATAGCCGGCAGGGTCAAGGGCGCGCTCGAGGGGGCCGGAACCGGTGCGATCAATGACAGCCGGGGGGCGACGACCGACAGCTTTGTCACAGTCTTCAACGCTGCCGGCGAAGAGATCTGGACACAGAGGCGCGGCTCGCGGGGCGACGACGAGGCCACCCACCTCGCCTGGGGCGCGGACGGCAAGCTGTACGTCGCCGGCAACACCTCGACCGGACGGGGGAATCTGGACGGACTTGGCCAGTCCGACGTCTTCCTCGAGACCTATGCGACGGACGCCAACAACAAGGTGACCTACACGGCCTCGGCGGTCACCGGCGGCGCCGAGCGTGATACCGCGAAGGGGGTCTTCGTCAACGGCAACGATCTCTACCTCGCCGGCAATGAGGGCGGGTTCGCCGTGATCCGGCGTTTCGACCTCTCCGGCGGCGCTCCGGTTCTGGCGGAGACCCGCAACCTTGGAAGCCTCCGCGGCGGCGACATCACCGGGCTCGGGATGGCCAACGGGCGCGTGATCGTGACCGGCAACACCTGGGCGGGAGACCTGAACGCCGGGAATGTGACCAAGGCCTTCTCCGGCGGTCAGGACGGCTTCATCGTCCGTCTTTCCGCCAGCCTGCAGCCCACGGGACAGGATCGCGTCACCTATTTCGGCGGCGAGGGCGAGGACGCCATCACCGGCGTTGCGATCAAGGACGATCGCGTCTTCATCACCGGGACCAGCAAGGCGGCGATCCCCGACCTGAACAAGATCGGAACCGTGGACGGCTTCGTCGCGGAAATCGACCCCGCGAATGGCGATTCACCCTGGTCCCGCCGGTTCAGCGGCAAGGACGGCCATGTAGCTCCTTCCGCCATCGCCGTGGATA
Source organism: Phenylobacterium sp. (assembly GCF_020253645.1). Classification (GTDB taxonomy): domain Bacteria; phylum Pseudomonadota; class Alphaproteobacteria; order Caulobacterales; family Caulobacteraceae; genus Phenylobacterium. The sequence goes on along the minus strand of NZ_JADCBG010000021.1, from coordinate 19,165 downwards.
CGGGCGGCGCAAGCGTGCTCGACCGCCTTGGCCTGCCCACCGGCCAGCTGAACGCCGCGGACTCCATCCGGCTCGACGCGGTCAGCTCCATTCGTACGGGTGACCAGCTCAAGATCCGTGCGCGCCTGAACGGGCCGACGACCACCATCACGGTCCAGGAGGGCGACACCCTCACGACGCTCGCGGATCGCATGAAACGGGCGTTTGGCGCGCAGGCCGATGTCCGGGTCATGACGGTCGACGGCGGCCGGCGGCTACAGGTCAAGCCCGCCACCCAGCGGAATGTGATCGAGCTTGTCGCCGGGCCGCCGGGCAAGGACGCCCTGCAAGGGCTGGGCCTGCCGGAGGGGGTGCTCCGTAACACGAACATCGCAAGGGGCGGCGCAATCATTCCCGGCGACGGGGGCTCGCCGGTCTACGGCCTGAAGCTGAACCGCCAGATCAACCTCCAGGACACAGTCGAGATCAACCATGCGGCGGCGGAACTCGCAGGCGCCATCAATGTGATCCGCTCGACCTACCGGACCCTCAGGGACGCCGCCACGCCTGAAGCCGTAAAGAGGGCGGAGTCGGCTCAGGCTGCTGGCCAGTCCACCATCCCCACGCAGCTGCGGAGGCAGATCGCCAACTACCAGGAGGCGCTTTCAAGGCTGACGGGCTTCAGCTGACCGCGCCTTGCATCCGATGTCCCCAGCCTCTAGCGATGGGACATGGAACCGTCGAAGGAACCGCGATCCGGTCGACCCATCCTGATCGGCGCCGCCGTCGCCCTGGCCGCTGGCCTGGCCTCGGCGGTCGCGCTCCTTGTTCTGGGTCGTCCGGGAAGCGGCCCGCCTCCCGCCTCCGAAGGCGGCCTCGTGGTCGAGGCGGGTCCCCGCGGTGACGCGCGTCTGGCGCCTGGCGCGCGCCTGCGGTGTTACGTCGACGGTCAGCTCGTCGGGGAACTCACCCTGGAGGCCTGCGCCCGCCTGAATGGCGTTGCGTCCGGGGCCCTCGATGTGGGGATCGATTCCACAGGGGCCATGGGCGCCGGATCCGGGGCCCTGTCCCCCTTGCCCTCCGGGGATGCGCCTGCGCCCGTCGAGGTTCTCAGTCCTGCAGGCTCCGCCGAACCCAAGGCGGCGCCCGCCTCCGCTTCGGCGGCGGCGGCGGCATGCTGGCGGCACACCGGCGCGGACTGGCGACGCCTCCCGGGAGAGATGTCCCAGCTGGCCTGCGTCAAGGCGCTCTTTGACGGGCGGTGCGAGCCCGCCGGCTCGGCCTCCTACGGGCGCTGGGGCGTCCAGACACTTCGCCTCGTAACCAGCCGAGTGGAGGTCTCAAATGACAACAGGACCTTCAGGCCGCTCCTCGAGCAGAGCCCCAACTGCAGCTTCGCCCCGGCCGGCGGGGGCTGACCGAAAAGCGGGCTCGCGCTGCATGCCTCGCGGCTGTACAGTCCACCCCATGCGAACGCCGCGCCGCAAGCTGAACTGGACCCTGCCGGCTCTTGTCGCCGGGTTGGCCCTGTCGGCCTGCGCCCAGAGTATCGAGCCCCCCGGCGATCCGGGGGTCTGCTACCATGTCCAGCCCACTTCTGACGGCCTGAAGTACAACCGCCTGCCGTCGCTGCAGCCCGATCTGGAGAGCTGCGCCGCCGCGCTCGAAGCCATGAGGGTGCGGTTCCTGAGTATGGGCGGCAATCAGAGGGACATCGCAGGCGCCTACCAGGGAAGCTTCCTCTTCCTTGTGCCAGCGGGCATCTACACCTCCACCTCCTGGGAAGGAAACCAGTTCCTCGCGCTGGTCCGCTCCGGAGACGGACGGCTGGTGGTTCCCGGCGCCATGCCCATGCCGCCCAGGCCCTAGATTCCCCTGTGGACGAAGCGGGTGAACGAGAACAGGACGTGAACATTTGCATTGCGAAAGCCATCTCTCTCGGCTAGCGTCCGCCAGGGTCCAGACCCGCATCTACGGAAGCTGAGGAGAGTCACATGGCGGGCAGCGTCAACAAGGTCATTCTGGTCGGGAATCTCGGGGCGGATCCTGAGGTCAGGAGCCTGGGTTCCGGCGACCGGGTGGCCAACCTCCGGGTCGCGACTTCGGAGACCTGGCGGGACCGTTCGACCGGCGAGCGCAAGGAAAAGACGGAGTGGCACCGGGTCGTCATCTTCAATGAGAACCTCGTCAAGGTGGCCGAGAACTATCTGCGCAAGGGCTCGAAGGTTTACATTGAAGGCTCCCTCCAGACCCGGAAATGGACGGACCAGTCCGGGCAGGAGAAGTTCTCGACCGAGGTCGTCCTGCAAAAGTTCCGGGGTGAGCTGACAATGCTGGACGGCCGGGGCGACGATGGCGGCGGCCGGGATGGCGGCGGAGACTATGGCGGCGGCTTCCAGTCGGGTCCGCGGTCCAAGTCGGGCGGCCCGCAGGAGGATTTCTCGGCGGACCTCGACGACGAGATTCCCTTCTAGGCCCAGCCGGCGAGGGCGTTGGGGCCGGGCGAAGTCCGGCCTGCGCGGGCGTCAGGGGAGGGACCGGTATGCATCCTCGACGGGATGCCGATCACGGGGCCCCGGTTGGCCCTCCTTCCCAGAAATGGTAAAGAAATTCAGGCGATTTCCTGCCTGATTCTAAGGGCCAGTCCCCCCGTTGAGCACCACCGGTTCCCCCCCGTCCGAGGATGGACGCGCCTCCGGCGTGGCGCCGATCACGATCGAGGACGAGCTTCGTCGCTCCTATCTCGACTACGCGATGAGCGTGATCGTCAGCCGCGCCCTTCCGGACGTCCGTGACGGCCTGAAGCCGGTTCACCGCCGGATTCTGTTCTCCATGAATGACCTGGGCATGAGCCCGGATCGGCCCTACTCCAAGTCGGCCCGTGTGGTCGGCGACGTCCTGGCGCGCCTGCACCCCCATGGCGACCAGTCCGTCTATGACGCTCTGGTGCGCATGGCTCAGCCCTTCTCGATGGGGCTCCTTCTGGTCGACGGCCAGGGCAACTTCGGTTCGGTGGACGGCGATCCGCCCGCCCAGATGCGCTACACCGAGTGCCGGATGACCAAGGCGGCCACCGCCCTTCTCGCCGATCTCGACCTCGACACCGTCGACTTCAAGGACAATTACGACGGCAAGGAGAAGGAGCCCGTAGTCCTGCCGTCGCGGATCCCGAACCTCCTGGTCAACGGGGCCGGGGGAATCGCCGTGGGCATGGCGACCAACATCCCGCCGCACAACCTTGGCGAGATCATCGACGCCGCCCTCGCCCTTGTGGAACGGCCGGACATTCCCCTCGATGAACTCCTCGACATCGTCCCGGGGCCGGACTTCCCGACCGGCGGCGAGATCATGGGGCGCTCGGCGTCCCGAACCGCCCTGATGACCGGCCGGGGGTCTGTGGTCATGCGAGGGACGGCCGCCATCGAGCAGGTCCGCAAGGAACGCGAGGCCATCATCATCACCGCCATTCCCTACCAGGTGAACAAGGCGGTCCTGGTCGAGCGGATCGCCGAGCTGGTCCGCGAGAAGCGGATCGAGGGGATTGCCGACCTTCGGGACGAATCCGACCGCCAGGGCATGCGCGTCGTCGTCGAGCTCAAGCGCGATGCCTCGGCCGAAGTTGTGCTGAACCAGCTCTATCGCTTTACGCCCCTGCAAACCTCCTTCGGCGTCAACATGCTGGCCCTCAACCGGGGCCGGCCGGAGCTGATGGGCCTGCGCGAGATGCTCCGGGCCTTCGTCGACTTCCGCGAGGAGGTCGTCGTGCGCCGTACGCGGCATGAGCTGTCCCGCTCCCGGGACCGGGGCCACGTTCTCGTCGGCCTCGCCATCGCCGTGGCCAATATCGACGACTTCATCCAGATCATCCGGTCCTCCAAGGATCCTGCGGAGGCCCGCGAGCGTCTCGTCGCCCGCGACTGGCCGGCGGGCGACATGTTGCCCCTGGTCGAGCTCATCGCCGACCCGCGCACCCTGGTGGTGGACGAAAACCAGATCCGTCTGACGGATGACCAGGCCCGGGCCATCCTGGCCCTGACCCTCTCTCGCCTGACCGGGCTTGGCCGGGATGAGATCTTCGAGGAGGCGGGCGAACTGACGGGGGGGATTTCCCGCCTTCTCGCCATACTGGAGTCCCGGGACCTGCTCATGAGCATCGTCCGGGACGAACTGGTTCAGGTGAAGACAGACTTCGCCATTCCCCGTCGCACGCAGATTGTCGATGGCGGCGGCGATCTCGAGGATGAGGACCTGATCGCCCGCGAGGAGATGGTGATCACGGTCACCCATGGCGGTTACGTCAAGCGGACACCCCTGGTCACCTACCGCACCCAGCACCGGGGCGGGCGGGGTCGTTCGGGCATGGCGACCAAGGACGAGGACGCCGTCACCCGGGTCTTCTCGGCTTCGACCCATACGCCGATGCTGTTCTTCTCCTCCGGGGGCAAGGTCTACAGGCTCAAGGTCTGGCGGCTTCCCGTCGGTGCGCCCACGGCGCGTGGCAAGGCCTTCGTCAATCTCTTCCCGATCGAGCCGGGCGAGACCATGACCTCCATCGTCGCCCTGCCGGAGGACGAGGCGGAGTGGGCCGGGTTCGACGTCATGTTCGCGACGCGATCCGGCCATGTGAGGCGTAACCGGCTGTCCGACTTCGCGCAGATCAACCGCAACGGCAAGATCGCCATGAAGCTGGACGAGGGCGACTCCATCGTCGGCGTCGCGCTCTGCCGGGCGGAGGAGAACGACATTCTCCTGACCACGGCCCTGGGTCGATGCATCCGTTTCGCCGTGGACGACGTCCGTGTCTTTGCGGGCCGCGACTCCACCGGCGTGCGGGGCATCCGGCTCGCCGAGGGCGACGAGGTCATTTCCATGGCGATCCTGCGCACCGTCCCGGCCTCGGCCGAGGAGCGTGCCGCCTACATCCGCCACGCCAACGCCATGCGCCGCGCCGCCTCCGGCGAGACCGGGGAAGGCGAGGAGGTCCAGGTCGTCGACGAGGACCCCGAGGACGAGGCGGTCACAGGCCTTGCCCCCATCAGTCCGGAGCGCATCGCCGAGCTCGGTGCGGCGGAAGAGCAGATCCTCACCGTCTCGACAGAAGGCTTCGGCAAGCGGTCCTCAGCCTATGAATTCCGTCGCACCGGCCGGGGCGGGCAGGGTCTCCTGGCCCAGGATCTGTCCCGCCGGGGCGGCAGGCTGGCCGCCTCCTTCCCGGTGGAGGAGCATGACGAGATTCTGCTGGTGACCGATCAGGGCCAGCTGATCCGGACGCCGGTCGCGCAGATCCGGGTTGTCGGTCGCAACAGTCAGGGCGTCATCATCTTCCGGACCACCGAAGAGGAGCGCGTTGTCTCGGTCGAACGGCTTGCCGATCCGGGGGGCGGCGAGGACGAGGCGCCGGAGGCGGAAACCGGGAACTGATCATCGCCGGAGCAGAGCGGCGGGAGTTTTCTCTTGCCAGACCCCGTCAACCCGGCGAAAGGCGAAGTCGCGTTTAAGTTGGGGGAACCTCGATGGCGAAGCGTGTGGGGCTTTATCCGGGGACTTTCGATCCGATCCATAACGGCCATACCGACATCATCGGCCGCGCCGTGAAGCTCGTCGATCGTCTGGTTCTCGGTGTCGCCATCAATACCGGCAAGGGCCCGATGTTCACTCTCGAGGAACGGGTCGCCATCGTCGAGGCGGAAGCGGCGGCCCTGGCCGGCGGCGCCGAGATCGTCGTTCAGCCGTTCGAGGGCCTGACCATGCACTTTGCGCGGGAGGTTGGGGCGAATGTCATTGTCCGTGGCCTGCGCGCCGTGGCCGACTTTGAGTTCGAGTTCCAGATGACCGCCATGAACCAGCAGTTGGACCGCGAGATCGAGACGGTCTTCCTGATGGCGGATCCTCGTCATCAGGCCATCGCCTCCAAGCTGGTGAAGGAGATCGTCACCCTGGGAGGCGACGTCACCAAGTTCGTCAGCCCCCGGGTAAAGGAAGCCCTGCTGGCCAAGGTGGGACGTTGAAGTCCGCTGTCAGAACCGGCGTCGCCGCATGCCTCGTCCTTGCCCTGGCGACGTCGTCCCAGGCGGCTGCTGCGCCGTCGTCGCCCGCCCCGCCCGTTGGCTCAGACTTCCGTTCGCCGGATCCCCAGGACGTTCTGGTCATCGACACGAACAAGGGACGCATCCTGCTTGAGCTCGTGCCGCTCGCTGCGCCGGCCCATGTCGTGCGGGTGAGGGATCTGGCGCGCCAGGGTTTCTACAATGGACGGAGTTTCTTCCGGGTCATTGACCAGTTCATGGCTCAGACCGGGGATCCCAGGGACAATGGTACGGGCGGCAGCGACCTGCCGGACCTTGCGGCCGAGTTCACCTTCCGGAGAGGAATGGACACGCCCTTTGTCCGCGTGGCGGACCAGGCGGTGGCTGAGATCGGTTTCATCGGCCCCCTGCCGGTGATGACCCAGAGCTCCCAACTCATGCCGATGACGGCGGACGGCCGGATCTCGGGATGGGCCCTCTTCTGCCCCGGTGTTGCGGGCATGGCCCGGGGTGGCGCGCCCGATAGCGCCAACAGCCAGTTCTTCCTCATGCGCCAGGCCTATCCTTCCCTGGAGAAGCGATACACCGCCTTTGGGCGGGTCATCTCAGGCCTCGACGTCGTGCGGGTGATCAAGACTGGCGAGCCTGTGGATCCGCCACAGGACACCATGACAAAGGTCCAGGTTCTGGCCGACATGCCGCCCGGCTCGCGCCCCAAGGTGCGCGTCATCGATCCCCGCAGTCCCTGGTTCGCCGCCGAGGTGGCCCGTGTCAGGGCGGGTCTAGGCGCAGATTTCACGGCCTGCGCCATCAGCATTCCCTCGGAGGTGAAGTAATGGAACCCGAAGACATCCTTCTGCTCGATACAGAGACTGGCCGGGTCACCATCCAGCTCCGTCCCGACCTGGCGCCCCAGCATGTCGCCCGCATCAAGGAACTGGCGCGGGAGGGCTTCTACGACGGTGTCCTCTTCCATCGCGTCATCCCCGGCTTCATGGCGCAGGGTGGCTGTCCCCACGGAACCGGAATGGGCGGCTCTTCCAAGCCCAACCTGCCGGCCGAGTTTTCCCGTGAGCCCCATGTCCGCGGCGTCTGCTCCATGGCTCGGACCAACAACCCGAACTCGGCCAACAGCCAGTTCTTCATCTGCTTCGACGACGCCACCTTCCTCGACGGCCAGTACACGGTGTGGGGCGTGGTGACCGAGGGGATGGAGCACATCGACGCCCTGCCCAAGGGCGAGCCGCCTCGCGCCCCGGGCAGGATTGTCTCGATGAAGGTGGCTGCGGACGCCTGACCGCTTGACGCGCGGGGATCGCCGCAGGCATCAGCCCCGTCCATGCAGCTCTCGGATTTCGACTTCGAGCTTCCCGAAGACCGCATCGCCCTGCGGCCTGCGGAGCCACGCGACTCCGCCCGGTTGCTCCAGGTCCGGCCGGGCGGCGTCCTCTCCGACCATCAGGTCCGGGACCTTCCGTCCCTGCTGCGCCGGGGCGATGTCCTCGTGGTCAACGAGACCCGGGTGATTCCGGCCCGGTTGAAGGGGCGCAGACTCAGGCAAGGGTCGGACATCGCCGTGGAGGCCACCCTCCACCAGCGGGTGTCGGACGCGACCTGGCGGGCCTTCATGAGGCCCGGAAAGAAGGTCGCCCCCGGGGATGAGCTCCGCTTCAGCGATCTGTCCGCCGTGGTCGTCGAGAAGGGCGAGGCCGGGGAGTTCACCCTCGACTTCGCTGTCTCGGGTCCAGACCTTGACGCCGCCATCGCCCGGGTCGGTGAAATGCCCCTGCCGCCCTACATCGCCTCGAAGCGACGGCAGGACGATCGCGACCGCAGCGACTACCAGACCGTCTATGCTCGCCAGGAAGGCTCGGTCGCCGCGCCCACGGCCGGACTGCACTTCACCCCCGAACTCCTCGAACGCCTCGCGGCGGAGGGCGTCGGCCTCGCCCGGGTGACCCTGCATGTCGGAGCCGGCACCTTCCTGCCGGTGAAGACCGAGGACGTCAGCCAGCATCGCATGCACGCCGAGTGGGGGGAGATCACGCCCCAGGCCGCTGACCAGATCAACGCCGCCCGGACGGCAGGCGGAAGGGTGGTGTGCGTCGGCACCACCTCCCTGCGACTTCTTGAGAGCGCTGCAGGTGAGGACGGCCGACTTGAAACCTGGACCGGCGAAACCGACATCTTCATCACGCCGGGGCGACGTTTCCGGGTCACGGACGCCCTGATGACCAATTTCCATCTGCCAAAGTCGACCCTCTTCATGCTGGTCAGCGCCCTCGCCGGGCTGCAGGAGATGCGGGCCGCCTATGCGCACGCCGTTGCATCGGGTTACCGCTTCTACTCCTACGGCGACGCCAGCCTGCTCTGGAGGGCAGAGTGAGCGCCCCGGCCTTCGATATCGCCGCAACCGACGGCGCCGCCCGGACGGGAGTCCTGCGGACCAGGCGGGGGGATATCCGCACCCCGGCCTTCATGCCGGTGGGCACTGCGGCGACCGTCAAGGCTCTGACGGTCGACCAGGTCCGCGCCACCGGCGCCGACATCATCCTGGGGAATACCTATCACCTGATGCTTCGCCCGGGACCGGAGCGCCTGGAGCGGCTTGGCGGGCTTCACCGTTTTATGCGCTGGGAAGGCCCGATCCTGACCGACTCCGGCGGCTTCCAGGTCATGTCCCTCGCCGGCATCTCGAAGGTGAAGGAAGAGGCCGTGACCTTTCGCAGTCATATCGATGGCTCGCGGCACGTCCTGACCCCGGAACGCTCCATCGAGATCCAGGCGAACCGCCTGGGCGCCGACATCGTGATGCAGCTGGACCAGTGCGTCTCCTGGCCGGCGGAGGAGCCCGCCGCCGCCGCCGCCATGCGCCTTTCAGACCGCTGGGGCCGCCGCTCCAAGACCGCCTTCGGCGAGAGGGAGGGACAGGCCCTGTTCGGGATCCAGCAGGGATCGACCTTCGAACATCTGCGCCGGGAGTCCTCGGATCGCCTCGTCGAAGCGGGCTTTGACGGCTACGCTATCGGCGGCCTCGCGGTGGGGGAGGGCCATGAAGCCATGTGCAGGGTGCTCGACTATGCACCCGGCTTCCTGCCTGCAGACCGGCCCCGCTATCTGATGGGAGTCGGCAAGCCGGTAGACCTTGTGGAGGCGGTCGCCCGCGGTGTCGACATGTTCGATTGCGTCCTGCCAACCCGCTCCGGCCGCCATGGACAAGCCTGGACCTGGGCTGGCCCCGTCAACCTGAAGAACGCCAGGTTCGCCGAGGACGACACGCCTCTTGACCCGACCATCGAGTGTCCGGCCTCACGGGATTACACGAAGGCCTATCTCCATCATCTCGTAAAATCAGAGGAAATCCTCGGTCAGGTCATGTTGTCCTGGCACAATATCGCCTTCTATCAGGCCCTGATGGGGGCCATGCGCGCAGCGATTGCAGAGGGGCGGTTCGGCGCCTTCCGGAAGGATTTCCACGCCCGGCTCCAGCCGGGGTCCTAGCCCACCACCGCGCATTCCGCAGACAACTCCTCCGAAAGCGGAGCCTCTCATCCCATCCAACGCCTGTCCTTCCGCGGCGGTGAACAGGGGCGAAAGCCCCGGGACGTAGGGCGCCGGCAGCGCCCGGACTCCAGTGCGCTTTCTGGCTGCGGGCGCCAGGGCGTCGCGTCCGCCTAGCGCCTTGATCCCGACTTCTTGCGTATCGGTGCGGCGGGAGCGGCGCACTTCAGCTGTTCCCCAAGGCCCTTGAGGTAAGCCCTTCTGGCCTCGCCGGCGTTGATCGCCGCCTGTACACGCCGTTCGTGCTCTGCGGCGCCGGACAGTCGCCGCACCCATCCCCTGAAAGGGATCGCACTGGACGCGAAGTCTGCAATGGCGTCGAGGGCGGCCTCCCCGCCTCTTTCCCCCAGGCCTGTCTCGTCGATGACCAGTTCATCGAGGTCCGGACCCAGGGCCCCGTTAAGCGGCAGGATCAACGCCGAGATTCTGGCGCAGGTCATGGGTTCCGGCCGCGCATAGGGCGCGCGGGCTGCATCCTGGAGCACCGTGGGAATGGCCTCCCGCACCAGATTGACGTCGCGCAGGGGAGAAGCGAGGGCTGTCCCCAACCCGTCCTGGGTCACCTGCACGCCGTCCTCGACCTCCCCTCGGACAGGAGCGGTCATGGTCGCGCACCCGGACAATGTCACCGCAAGCAGGACTGGCAGAAGGAGCTTCATGGCAAAGACTCTGGCGCCATCCGGCGCCCCTGACCAGACTTTCCGATGGCCTTGCCCCGACATCGCCCCCGCCCTATGGTCCGCGCCGCTTCGACCGGCGCTCCCGCGCCGCGCGAGGGCCGGTAGCTCAGTGGTAGAGCATCCGACTTTTAATCGGATGGTCCTGGGTTCGAGTCCCAGCCGGCCTACCAACCTTCACGCCTTCAGTAGGTGTGGCTGCTCGGGTCAGGCAGGCCCAGGATCCGCTTCGAGATGATGTTGTTCTGCACCTCGGAGGAGCCCCCGGCGATGGTGCTGGACTTGATCCGCAGGTAGATGCGCCCGGCCTCCCGCTCCTCGTCGGTGAAGTCCTCGCCCGACCAGCCCGAGCCTGACAGACCCATTGCCTCGATCATCATCTCGCAGTGGTCGGTCATGATGCGGGAGTTGGCGTTTTTCATGATCGAGGTCGCCGCCGAGGGGCCATTGGCGCTGCGCGCCTCCAGGGCGACCCGGCGCAGGGTCAGGGCGTAGGCTCGGGCGTCCATGTCGTGGACGGCGAGGCGGGTGCGGAAGTCGGCATCCGACAGCCGGCCGTCTTCCTCCTGACCAAAGTACCGGCGGGCCACGTCCCTGAGGTGGCCGGTGTCGAAGCGGGGCCGTCCGTCGCCGCCGCCCGATAGTCCGTTGCGCTCGTGCTGGAGCAGGCGCTTGCCCACCGTCCAGCCGCCGTTCAGCGGGCCGACGAGGTTTTCCTTGGGCACCTTCACGTCGGTGAAGAAGGTCTCGCAGAAGGGCGAGGAGCCCGAGATCAGCAGGATCGGGCGGGTCTCGACTCCGGGAGTGCGCATGTCGATCAGGACGAAGGAGATGCCCTCGTGTTTGCGGCTGACGTCGGTGCGCACCAGGCAGAAGCACCAATCGGCGTACTGGGCGCCCGAGGTCCAGATCTTCTGGCCGTTGACCAGGAAGTGGTCGCCCCTGTCTTCGGCCCGGGTCTGCAGGGAGGCCAGGTCCGACCCGGCGCCGGGCTCCGAGTAACCCTGGCACCAGCGCAGTTCCCCACGGACGATCGGGGGGATGTGCCTCTGCTTCTGGTCCTCGGTCCCGAATTCCAGGAGGGTCGGCCCGAACATCATGACCCCCATGCCGCCGATGGGGTTCCAGGCCCCGATGCGGGACATCTCCTCGCGCAGGATGCGCGCGTCCGCCGCCGAGAGGCCGCCGCCGCCATAGGTTGCCGGCCAGGTGGGAACGCCCCAGCCCTTCTCTCCCATACGGGTCTTCCAAATCGCGTAGTCACCCTCAACAGGCACAGGCGCTTCGGAGGCGGCGATGTCATGGCGGTTTTTCAGGGAAGGCGGAAAGCTGGCCTCAAGCCAGTCACGGGCCTCGGCCCGGAAGGCCACGTTGTCCTGGGCGCCGAAGTCGGCCATCGCGAGATCCTCCCGTCGCGGCGGCTTCGGGGCCGCCTTGGTGGACCATGAGACGTCCGCCGCAGCGAGCTGTCAACGCGCCCGGGGCAGGACGTCCTCCACCGCCTCCAGCCAATGCTTCAGGGGAGCGGGGGCGCCGGCCGACAGGTGCATCCAGCAGCCGATGTTGGCCGTATAGACTGCGGCGGGTTCGCCGGCGTGGAGGGCTTCCAGCCGGGCGTCACGCAGGCGCCCGGCCATCTCGGGATTCAGCAGGGACCAGGCGCCCGCCGAGCCGCAGCAGAGGTGGCTGTCCGCCACCGGCTGGGGATCATAGCCCAGCCGCCGGAGAAGGGCGGGAATACGCCCCGCCAGCTTCAGGCCGTGCTGGAGGGAGCAGGGTTCGTGGACGGCGATCCGCGGTTGGGCGGGACGCGCGGCGGCTGCGAGGGGCAGGGTCTCCAGGACTTCCACCGGGTCGCGCACCAGGGCCGCCAGCCGACGGGCCCGGTCGAGGTAGGCCGGGTCGTCCCTCAGGAGATCCGGGTAGTCATGGAGGTAGGTCCCGCACCCCGATGAGGTCACGAGCACCGCCTCGGCGCCGTCCTCCAGGTGGGGGGCCCAGGCGTCCAGGTTGCGTCGCGCCAGCGTCCGGGCCTGGTCCCGGGCGTCGAGGTGGCCGGGGACGGCGCCGCAGCAGCCCGCCTGGGGCGCCTCCACCAGGGTGATCCCGAACTGGTCGAGGATCCGGGCGGCGACGGCATTGAAGTGGGGGGCGGCCCCCGACTGGACGCAACCGGTCAGCAGGACCATCCGCCGCTGATGGCGGACGGGGGGGCGTGCGGCTGGCCCGGGAGGGGGCGGGACCTTGTCCTTCAGGGCTCCGGGCAGGAGCGGGCGCAGGGCGCGGCCCAGGCCGGACAGCATGCCGAAGACCGGCGACAGGGCCAGGGCGCGGATCGCCGCCCGCTGCAGTCGTCCGGTGGCGGGGCGGGGCGCGGCCTCCAGGACGGCGGCCTGGCCGACCTCGAAGAGGCGATGGTACTGGACGCCGGACGGGCAGGTGGTCTCGCAGGCGCGGCAGCCCAGGCAGGCGTCCAGGGCCTCGCGGGTCAGCTCCGTGACCGGCTCGCCCTCCAGCGCCTGCTTCATCAGGTAGATGCGGCCCCGGGGCCCCATCAGCTCCTCGCCGGTCAGCTGGTAGGTCGGGCAGGTGGCGTTGCACATGCCGCAGTGGACGCAGGCCCGCAGGGCGGTCTCGGCGATCTCGCGGGCCTCTCCGGCGAGGGTGTCGGGCAGGCGGGTGCGCATTCAGATCTCCGCGTACATCCGGCCGGGGTTCAGGAGGCCGTCAGGATCCAGCGCCGCCTTGACCCTTTGGTGCAGGGCGAGAAGCCCCGGCGACAGGGGCTGGAAGGCGGGGCCCGCCGCCCCCCGGATTCGCTCGATATGCCCGCCGAGGGCCGCCGCCTGCGCCCAGGCCTCGGGCGGAGGCGCCTCCGCCACGAGCCATCGGACGCCGCCGCCCTGGTCCCAGGGCAGGCTGGCGAAGTCTCCGGACGGGCCAGTCCGGGGCAGGGCGATCCGCCATAGCCCCCCTGGCCCCGCAAGAACCGGATGGGTCAGGTCCCGGATGGCGTCCCAAGCCGCCGGGTCCGCCGCCTCGCCGCCGATCCGGGCGACGGCGGCGTCCACGCCCGCGCGACCGCCGGACAGGCGCAGGTGCAGCCGGCGACCATCGTGGAAGGCGCCCGACAGGGGCAGGGGCCGGCGCATCAGGTCCGCCAGCATCGCCAGGGCCTCCGCGGAGGGCGTCTCCAGGACTCTCGCCGCCTCCACTGCGGGGCGTGGGACGACCCTCAGGGAGATATCCAGCAGGACGCCGAGGGTGCCGTGGGCCCCGGCCATCAGGCGGAAGGCGTCGAACCCGGCTACATTCTTGAAAACGGTCCCGCCGAACCGCAGGATCTCTCCGCGCCCGTCCAGGATCCGGGCCCCCAGGACGAAGTCGCGCAAGGCGCCGGTAAAGGGCCGCCGGGGGCCGGGCAGGCCCGTCGCCACCGCCCCGCCGAGGGTCCCGCCCGGGCCTAGGCGTGGCGGCTCGAAAGCCAGCATCTGGCCGTTCTCCGCCAGAAGGGCCTCGATCTCCGAAAGAGGCGTGCCCGCCCGTGCTGTCAGGACCAGCTCGGCGGGATCGTAGTCGACCACTCCCCGGTGTCCCGTCATTTCAAGAGGGGTCGCAGAGACGGGTTGTCCCATTCCGGCGTGGGTCCCGCCTCCGCGGATCTCCAGCGGACGACGGTCCGCCGCCGCCCCCCGCACCGCCTCGGCCAGGGCCGCCGTCAGGTCGGCGTCAGAACCGTTCGAGGTGGGCAAAGGGAAGGGCTCCGTTGTGCACGTGCATGCCGCCGTACTCGGCGCAGCGGGCGAGGGTGGGGATGGCCTTGCCGGGATTGAGCAGGCCGGCGGGGTCAAAGGCGGCCTTCAGGGCGTGAAAGGCGTTGACCTCGGCCGGGCTGAACTGGACGCACATCTGGTTGATCTTCTCCCGGCCAACGCCGTGCTCGCCGGTGATGGAGCCGCCCACAGAGACGCAGAGCTCCAGGATGGCGCCGCCCAGGGCTTCGGCCTTTTCGAGGTCGCCCTCCAGGTTGGCGTCGTAGAGGATCAGGGGGTGCAGGTTGCCGTCACCCGCGTGGAAGACATTGGCCACCCCAAGGCCATGGACCTCCGCCAACCGGCCCATCTCGGCCAGGACGAAGGGCAGGGCCTTCCGGGGAATGGTGCCGTCAATGCAGTAGTAGTCGGGAGCGAGGCGTCCCATGGCCGGGAAGGCGCCCTTGCGGCCCGCCCAGAAGCGTCGGCGCTCGGCCTCGTCCCGGGCGATGCGCACCTCGGTGGCGCCGGAGTCCCGCAGGAGGCCTGAGACCCGCTCGATTTCCTCGGCGACATCCTCGGCCTGGCCGTCGATCTCGCAGAGCAGGATGGCCGCGGCGTCGCGGGGGTAGCCGGCCTTCGCAAAGTCCTCCGCCGCCCGCAGGGCCGGGCCGTCCATCATCTCCAGGCCCGCCGGCACCACCCCCGCCGCCATGATGGCCGCCACCGCCCCGGCGGCCCGCCCGACATCGTCAAAGGCGGCGAGGATCAATCGGGTGGTCTCGGGCAGGGGCTGGAGGCGCAAAAGCACTTCGGTGACCACCCCCAGGAGTCCTTCCGACCCCGTGAAGAGGGCCATGAGGTCGTAGCCGGCGGCATCGCTCGCCGGACCGCCCAGGGTCAGAATCTCGCCATCCAGGGTCACCACCTGTGCGGAGAGGATATTGTGCACTGTCAGGCCGTACTTGAGGCAGTGCACGCCGCCCGCATTCTCCGCGACATTGCCGCCGATGGAGCAGGCCAGCTGGGATGAAGGGTCCGGGGCGTAGAACAGGCCATGGGGCGCCGCCGCCTCCGAGACCGCGAGGTTGCGGACCCCCGGCTGCACCCGGGCGGTCATGGCGACCGGGTCGATCCCGAGGATGCGGGAGAACTTGGACAGGACCAGAAGGACGCCGCCGGGGAAGGGCAGGGCGCCGCCGGACAGGCCGGTGCCCGCGCCCCGGGCGACCACCGGAACGCCAAGGTCCCGGCAGGCCCTGAGAACGGCAGCCACCTGCTCCACGGTCTCCGGCAGGGCTACGGCGGCGGGCAGGGCCCGGTAGGCGGGAAGGCCGTCGCTCTCGTAGGGACGCAACGCCTCCAACCGGGTCAGGAAACCTCCGGCCGGGAGAAGGGGTTCCAACCGGGCCCGCAGGACGGCCGGGTCCACGGCGGGAAAATCGGCGTCAAGTCGCGGGTCAAACTGGTCGAGCATCTCGGCTTTCCGGGGCGGCCGGTTTACATAGCGCCTGAACCGGGCTGCGCCACAAGGAATGCGCGCGCCTTTGAGGGAGAGCGACATGGATCTGGGACTCAAGGGCAAGACCGCCATCGTCACGGGCGCGACCCGCGGCATCGGCCGGGCGATCGCCGATCTTTTCGCCGAGGAGGGGGTCAACGTGGCCATCTGCGCCCGCAAGCCGGATGAGGTGGCCGCGGCGGTCGCAGACCTCCAGGCCCGGGGGGTCAGGGCCTTTGGCCAAGCCGTGGACATCGCCGACGGCGCCGCGCTCCAGGCCTTCGTGAAGGCCTCGGCCGAAGCGCTTGGCGGTGTCGATATCCTGGTCTCCAACGCCAGCGCCCTGGTGCAGGGCGCCCGGCCCGAGGACTGGAAGGCCATGTTCGAGGTGGACATCCTCGGCGCGGTGAACGCCCTGGACGCCGCCCGCCCCTTCCTGGAGGCCTCGGCCCAGAAGACCGGCGACGCCGCCGTGGTGCTGATCTCGTCCGTCTCGGCCGCCGAGGCGGCTGCGCCATCCGCCTACGGGGCGATGAAGGCGGCCCAGATCCACTTCGCCAAGGGCGTGGCGAGGGAGGGCGCACCCAAGGGCCTGCGCTGCAATGTGGTCTCGCCGGGTACGGTCTTCTTCGAGGGCGGCGTCTGGGGCAACGTCAAGGCGGCGATGCCGGCCTTCTTCGAGCAGATGCTCAAGCGCAATCCCACCGGACGCATGGCGACGCCGGAAGAAATTGCATCGGCGACCGTCTTCCTTTGCAGCCCGCGATCGGCCTTTACGACCGGAATAAACCTGGTGGTCGACGGCGGAATCTCCCAGCGAGCGAACTTCTAAGGTTTCCCGGGCTTTTCGCTTGTGTCTCCTGCGACTTGCTCGCAGGTTTTCACCGACGATTCCGCAGGCGAGGCCCGGAGGACGGAGTGTTTGACTATCTCGAGGTCAGCGTCGGGCGGGAAGGTGATGCGGTCACGCAGACGGTCGCCCGGCTCCGGGCGACCCCGACACCGCCTCTCGCGGTGTTTGCGCCTTCGCTGGGCTTTCCCTCGAACGTCGTGCTCGCCCTCTTTCCCCTGCTAGAAGGCGAAGCCGCCTTGGCCGCCACGCGGGTCGAGGGCTCTGTCTCCACCCTCCGGACCCGGCTGACGCCAACCGCCCGTCCGGCGGAAGGGGCCCAACCTCAGGCCGGCGGGGTCTACGTCCATAACTGGTTCAACATTGACGCCGGCACGGTCAACGCGTTCGTCTCCCTGTCGGTGGAGGCCTGGCCCGACTTCGAGGCCCGCTTCGAGGCCCGCATCTTCGGCCTCTTCCTGGCCGAAGAGACGGAGATCGACCGCAGCCAGGGCGCCCGCCGGTTGCTGCTGATGACCCGCTACAGGGACCTGGGCGAATGGCAGGCCAGCCGGGATCCGACCTCCGAGGCGATGAAGATCTTCGCCCGCCGCCGGGAACTGACGCGGGTCTCCCTGGCGCGGTCCTGCCTCCTGATTCTCTGACACCCGCCATGGAGCCCTGAATGATCGAGCGGCAGACAGACATCGTTACCCGTGACGGGGCGACCACCACCTTCATCGTCCATCCGGAGCGCGGCGGCCCGCACCCGGTGATCCTCTTCTTCATGGATGCGCCGGCCATTCGCGAGGAACTGCGCGACATGGCGCGGCGGCTGGCCTCCGGCGGCTACTACGTGCTCCTTCCCAACCTCTACTACCGGGCGGGCGTGATGGAACTTGGCCCGATCCCGCCGGATCCCGACCATCCGGCCCGCAAGCATATGTTCCAGCTTATGGACAGCCTGAACATCGACCTGGTCATGTCCGACGCCGAGGGGCTCCTGGCCTTTGCCGGGGCCGATCCGGCCGCCGATGTCAGCCGGGTCGGCGCCGTTGGCTACTGCATGAGCGGTCGCTACGCGATCAGCCTCGCCGCCCGGCATCCCGAACGCGTCTTCGCCGCCGCCTCGGTCTACGGCACCCACCTGGTCACCGAGGCGGAGGACAGCCCGCACCGTACGTCCCGCCTGGCCCGGGCCGAGTTGTATTTCGCCTGCGCCGAGGAAGATGTCTGGGCGCCGCCCGAGACGGTCGACGCACTCTCGGAGGCGCTGAAGGCCGATCGGGTGGACGCCGAGGTGGAGACCTATCCGGGTACGAAGCATGGTTTTGCCTTCCCGCAGCGCCCCGTCTACGACAAGGCGGCGGCCGAGCGTCATTGGGAGCGTCTCAACAGTCTCTTCCGTCGCAAACTGGGCTGAACGCCGCGCCGAGGGAGAACTGAAGCGCCTTTGACCCCCTCAGCCGGCTTCGCCGACAGCTCCCCCTTGGGGGAGCAATTGCTGTATCATTCCTCCCCACCAGGGGGAGGTGGACCGCGCAGCGGGCCGGAGGGGGTCTGCTGAGGGGCTGTTGACCTTCAGCCTGATCCTAGAGCCTGCGAGGGATCACCACCTGCATGGACTCGTAGCCTTTGACGAAGGTCGAGAAGACCCGCTTGGGCTCGGAGACCACGACGATCTCGGGGAAGCGCTTCAGGACTTCTTCCCAGATCACCCGCAGCTGGAGCTCGGCCAGGCGGTTGCCCACGCAGCGGTGGATGCCGAAGCCGAAGGACAGGTGCTGGCGGGGCCGTGGACGGTCGATGATGTAGGCGTCGGGGTTCTCGATGACCTCGTCGTCCCGGTTGCCGGAGACGTACCACATGACGACCTTGTCGCCCTTGCGGATCTGCTTGCCGCCCAGCTCGTAGTCGGCCAGGGCGCGCCGGCGCATGTGGGCCAGGGGAGTCTGCCAGCGGATGGTCTCGGAGACCATGGAGGGGATCAGTTCGGGGTTGGCGCGCAACTTGGCGTACTGGTCGGGGTTCTTGTTCAGGGCGTAGACCGACCCGGTGATGGTGTTCCGGGTGGTGTCGTTGCCGCCGACGGTCAGCAGGACCACGTTGCCGAAGTACTCCCGCGGGCTCATGTCCCGGGTGGCCTCGCCATGGGCCAGCATGGAGATGAGGTCGCCGGTCGGCTCGGCGTTGACCCTCTGGTTCCACAGCTCGGTGAAATAGGCGTGGTACTCCAAGAAGATCTGCATCTTCTGCTCGATTGTGTCGATCAGCCCGTGCCCGGGCACCGCCGTCACCACGTCGGACCAGTAGGTGAGCTTGCGCCGGTCCGACTGGTCCATGCCGAAGAGGGTGGCGAGGGTCATGGCGGTCAGTTCCATCGAGACCTTGTCGACCCAGTCGAAGGTCTCGCCGATGGGCAGGCTGTCGAGGATCTTTCCGGCCCTCTCGCGGATCAGGGGCTCAAGCAGGGCGAGGTTGGTCGGGGAGACCGCCGGGGTCACCGTCTTGCGCTGGATATCGTGCTTGGGCGGGTCCATGGCGATGAACATGGGCAGTGGACCCTCGCCGCCGACCTGCTCGAAGATCGTGATGCCGCCCTCGGAAGAGAAAACCTGATGGTTGGTGTCCACCGCCATGATGTCGTTGTACTTGGTCACCGACCAGTAGGGGCCGTAGTCGCTGTCCGGCGTGAAGTGGACCGGGCTCTCCTTCCGGAGGCGCTCGAAATAGGGCCACATCACGTCGTTCCGGAAGAGGTCAGGCTGTGCCGGGCTGAAGGTGGAAAGGTCAACCGCCTGGGCCAGGGCGCGGTGTTCGGCCGCGAGATCGGAAGAGCG
>NZ_JADCBG010000209.1 GCF_020253645.1 Phenylobacterium sp. | reverse complement strand
AGGGCGCGAGCATCAACGCAACCTCCGGAAACTTCAGTTCGCCCAACGCCGGAGAACGGCCCTTCACCGTCACCTTCTCGGGGGCCTCGGACTTCACCGCCAATGCCGGGACCAGCCTGGCCAATTATGTCCTGCCGGGTTCCGCCACGGGGGCGGGGACCATCACTCCCCGAAGCGTGACGGTCTCAATCCTCGGTTCCTTCACCAAGATCTACGACGCTACGACGACGGCGACCCTCAACCCTACCGACTATACGGTGTCAGGCACGATCGGCGCGGACACCTTCACGGTGACCAAGGCCACCGGAACCTACAGTTCCGCCGACGCCGGATCCCGAACGGTGACGGTGTCGCTGACCGCAGCCGATTTCAGCCCCGGCGGGGGCGCCCTTGCGAGCAATTACGCATTCCCGGCCAGCGCCACGGGCGTCGGCCAGATCGATCCCAAGGCCCTGACCCTGAGCAAGGTGCAGCGGGTCTACAATGGCCTGACCACCCTGGCCGGATCGGCCTACACTCTTTCAGGTGTCATTGCGTCCGACACCGGGTCTGTATCGGTCGACGCCTCCGCCGTGTCCGGGACCTTCGACACCAGAGCGGCGGGGACAAGCAAACTGGTCACCCTGACCGGAGTCTCGCTCACGGGCGCGCGCTCGGCGAACTACACGGTCGCCCCGTCCCTGACCAATGGCGCGGTCGGTGTCATCACGCCGGCGACCGTGTCCTTCACCGGACCGACCGCGATCAGCCGGGTCTATGACGCCACCCGTGACGCCCAGATCGACAACTCGGCTCCCATCGTCTGGACCGGGCTCTACGCCGGAGACGACGTCAGTCTGGACAACCTCGCCACGTCAGGCCTGTTCGACACCAAGCACGCCGGGGTCAACAAGCCCGTCACTGTCAGCGCCTACACCCTCAAGGGCGCCGACGCGGGCAATTACGCGCTCGCCCAGCCCAGTGGCATCACCGCCACCATCACGCCTCTTCCCAGTGTGCTGGCCATCACCAGCGTGGTGAAGACCTATGATGGAACGACGGCCCTGCCATCTGCCGCATCGGCCTTCACCCTCTCCGGAGTCCTGCCGGGCGACAGCGTGACGGTCGCCTCGGTGACGGGCGCAGGATTCGCCACTTCGAACGTGGCGACCGGCCTCAACGTTTCGATCTCCACCGTCACCCTGGGCGGCGCAGATGGCGGCAACTATGTCGCGCCGGCCGGACCAGCCACGCCGAACACGATTGGGACGATCAATCCCCGGAGTCTCGTGGCCACGATCACAGGCAATCCGACCAAGACCTACGACGGCGGTTCAGCGGCCACGCTGACACCGGGGAACTTCAGCCTCTCGGGCCTCGTCGGCGCCGATGGCGCCACAGTGACCAAGACCACCGGGTCCTACGACTCCGCCAACGCCGGGTCGCGGACCATCAGCACGACGCTGGCGGCCGGTGACTTCATCTTCACCCCCGGGACAAACCTGTCGAATTACATCCTGCCCGTCTCGGCCACCGGCGTCGGCGCCATCGACGCCCGGCTGCTGACGGCGTCGATCGTGGGAAGCCCGACCAAGGTGTACGACGCAACCACGGCGGCGACCCTCGGGCCGGCGAACTTCACCCTGACGGGCTTTATTGCGGGCGAGGGTGCGACAATCACGAAGACCTCCGCTACCTACAGTTCCGCCAACGCCGGCGACCGGACCGTCACTGCATCACTGGCGGCCGGGGACTACGCACCCACCCCTGGAACGCTCCTTGCAAACTATGTGTTGCCGACATCCGTTAGCGGCGGCGGCCTCATCAACCAGAAAGCGCTCGCGGTAACGATCGTCAGTACACCAACAAAAGTCTATGACGGAGACGCGGTCATCGGGCTCGCACCCACGGACTTCGCAGTTTCCGGGTTTGTGGCCGGTCAGACCGCGACGGTGACGAAGTCGACCGGCGCCTTCGATTCGGCGAACGCCGGGCCACGCACGGCGACAGCCAGCCTGTTGCCGAGTGACTTCGCCCCAGGTTCAGGCACCAACCTGGCGAACTATGTTCTTCCTGACCAGGCGACAGGAACCGGGATCATCAGTGCACGAATGTTGTCCCTGGCACTGACGGGCGCCCTGGGCAAGACCTACGACGGCGGTACAGCCTCCAGCCTCTCTGCCGCAAACTTCAACTTGACGGGATTTGTCTCGGGGCATTCCGGATCTGTCACCAAGACACTCGGGACCTACGACTCTCCGAATGCCGGCGCCCGCACCCTGACGGTCAGTCTTGCACCCGGGGACTTCAGCCTCTCGGGCGGGGCCCTGGCGTCGAACTACCTGCTGCCCACGAGCGTCAGCGCCTCGGCGACCATAGACCCTCGGGCGCTGACGGCCTCCATCGTCGGCCGGCCCACAAAGGTGTACGACGGAACGACCGCCGCGACCTTGTCGGCGACCAATTTCAGCCTGACGGGCTTCGTCTCGGGCGAGGGGGCGACGGTCACGAGGACGGCGGGAAGCTATGACTCGTCGAACGCCGGAGCGCGGACGATCACGACGTCTCTGGGTTCATCGGACTTCGCGCCGACCGGAGGCACGCTCCTCTCCAACTATGTTCTGCCGGCCACTGTCAGCGGTCCGGGAACGATCCTCCAGAGAGACATCACGGTTGCGATCGTCGGCAACCCGACGAAGACCTACGACGGATCGGCCACGACCCCCCTGGGCCAGTCCAACTTCAGTGTTTCCGGGCTCGTCCCCGGCGAGGCCCTGGTGGTGACCAAGACCACGGGCGTCTTCAGTTCGGCTGATGCGGGGTCCCGGACAGTCACCACCGGTCTGACGTCGGGGGATTTCTCGCTGTCCGGCGGCGGCGCCCTCGCGAACTACGCTCTGCCGACAACCGCCAGCGGATTGGGGACCATTGATCGGCGGGTGTTGTCAGCGGCCATCATCGGGACGCCTGCTCGGGCTTACGACGGCTCCGCCACGGCTTTCCTCTCGCCCGCGAACATCGCCCTGTCCGGCTTTGTCTCCGGTGAGGGCGCGAGCATCTCGAACGCCGTCGCAGCCTATGGTGGCGTCGACGCCGGAACCTGGAACGTCTCCGCGACCTTCACCAGCGCCGACTTCGCCGCAAATGCCGGGACCCGCCTTGACAACTATATCCTTCCCGTTTCCGCCGCCGGCATAGGCCGGATCGATCCCCGGACCCTGACCCTCAGCCTGTCCGGAAACTATTCGAAGACCTATGACGGGGTCGGGACGGCCGCCCTCGCGCCGGGCGCGCTTTCCCTCTCCGGCTTCGCCCCGGGTGAAGGCGGTTCCGTCTCCAAAGCCTCTGGTAACTATGACTCCCCGGACGCCGGCGCGCGCGTCTTCTCGGTCCCGATCGCTTTATCCGACTACGTTCTGACGGGCGGGGCGAAGATTTCCAACTACCTCCTGCCGACCCTCGCCAGCGTCTCTGCGACGATCAGCCCGAGAGCGCTCACCGTCGAGATCACGGGAACTCCGACCAGGAGCTACGATGGGACCAACGTCGCCAGCCTCAGCGCAGCTGACTTCCGCCTGAGCGGGTTCCTGGCGGGGCAGGGCGGATCGGTCACCCAGACCCGGGGAACCTACGCCTCCGCCGATGCGGGACAGCATGCGGTGATCGTCAACCTCGGCGCAGGCGACGTCTCCGTCCAGGGCGACACCCGCCTGTCGAACTACAGCCTCCCGTCCACCGCCTCCGGCGTCGGAAGGATCAACCCTGCGGTCCTGACGGCCGCCATCATCGGGACTCCCGCAAAGGTCTACGACGGTGGCGCCTCCGCAGAGCTCCGCCCCGCGGACTTCCGGCTCAGCGGGTTTGTTGCGGGGCAGGGAGCCACCGTCACCCAGACCCGTGGGACCTACGCCTCGCCTGACGCGGGTGAACGCACCCTGACAGCCAGCCTGGCCGGCAGCGACTTCTCGCCGCAGGGCGAGACGCGACTGTCGAACTACGTTCTGCCCACCTCCGCCTCCGGAACCGGAAGGATCAATCCGTCGGTAATCGGGGTGGCGATTGTCGGTAATCCCACCAAGCCCTTCGACGGCGACAGAGACGCCACGCTGAGTTCAGCAGACTACGAAGTCTCCGGATTGGTCAGTGGACAGGCTATTCGCGTCACCCAGACACTTGCGGTCTATGACGCCGTAACACCGGGGCGGCGGACACTCACGGCGACGCTGGCGCCGAGCGACTTCGCCGCCGGCGCAGGGGTCAGCCTTTCGAACTACGTTCTGCCAACCCTGGCGACCGGTCCTGGGACGATCGAGGACTTCGCCTCCGGCGATCCCATCAAGGATATCCTCATCGGTCTTGGCAGACCCGACGCCGTGGCCGGCGCCGTCGCCCAGCAGGCCTCCTTCGCAGGCGCGACGCCGCGGGTCTTCGTCCCCTTCCCTGCACCGGGAGTTCCCTCCACCCTTCGCACCAGCGGCCTCGCGAGCCTGCCCCTCATCCTGCAAGGACAGCCAGGCCAGTCCTCTTCGGGCCTTCAGGGCGGCCTTGCGACGGTGGTGACCGGTGCGCCCGTCATCAACGCGGTCGACACCATCCTGCTCCAGGGCGCCGGCGAGAAGAGCTGGACCATCTTCATCCCCATGGCTGCAGACCAGGCGGATGGCGATGGAGGGGATCAATAGGCGTGTCTTCCCTTCCCGTCGCGCCGGCCCGCCGCCTCTTTCGGCTGCTCGCCATCCTGACCATTGGCCATGTCCTCTTCACTGCCGTCGCCGAAGCCCAGAACTACCCCAAGGTGGCGCCCCGGCTTCCCGAAGCCAGCCCGCCCGCCCTGTCGGCTCCGCCCGCAGACTCCGACTCAGCCCCGGAGCGCCGTCCGGACAGCGCCGATCCGGTCCTCTTGCCGGTTCTGAGGGGCGTGGTGTTCGTGGACGGCCCCTTCGCTCTGAAGCCCGAGGGGCTTCCCGTGGAGGTGGCCGGAGAGCCCGGGGTCTCCACCGGCGCCCTTGAGGAACTGGACGCCGACGACTTCAGATCCGCCATTGCGCCCTTCATCGGGCGACCGCTGAGACTCTCCGACCTGGATCAGATCCGGGCGCTCGCCCGCGCCCGATATGTCAACCAGGGCAAGCCCTTCCTCGACGTCTCCGCTCCGCCTCAGAACGTGACCTCCGGGGTCGTGCAGGTTGTGGTGACGCAGTACCGCCTGGGCGCCGTGACGGTCTCCGGCGCCCGGCACTTCTCGGAGGACGTCATCCGTCGGCCGCTCACCCTCAAGCCCGGTGATCGTCTCTCTCTCCCCCAGATCGAGGAAGAACTCGAGCGCCTCAACGGAAATCCGTTCCTGAGCGTCAACGCCGTCTTCCAGCCCGGCAGCGCCACGGGAGAGACGGACCTGGTGCTGCAGGCGTCCGACAGGAGGCCGTTCAGGGTCTATACCGGGATCGACAACCGTGGGTTCCGGCAGCTTGGCCTTTGGGAGTACGAGGCGGGGGTGAACTGGGGCAACGCCTTCGGCGCCGGTCACGTCCTGTCCTATCAGTTCACCCGGTCCCTGGAGGGCCGCTTCACCGCCCACTCGGCCAGCGGGGTCTTTGCCCTCGCCCCGAAGAGCAAGCTCCT
>NZ_JADCBG010000208.1 GCF_020253645.1 Phenylobacterium sp. | reverse complement strand
GTCTGGACCGCCATGTCACAGGCCCCCTCGATCCGCTTGGAAGCCGCCCCCGAGGCCCGCGCCGCCTACCTCGCCGGGGTCTACGCCGGGACTGCCGGGGACGTGGAGGCCCTCATGACCCTCCTCTCCCGCCTGCCCAGCAAGCCTGGTGCCCGGCGACTGGCCGAATGGCGGGCCCTCCTGGAGGCTGGTGACCTGGAGCCCGTGGCCCTCGGCCTCGTCGAGACCCACTACGATCGCGCCTACCGCCGATCTTCCCGCCAGCACGAGCGCCCGGAGCTCGGCCGCATCGATCTCGCCACCGTCACCGGCCCGGACCTCGACCGCGCCGCCGAGGCGGTGGCGGCCATCTTTCGGCAATAGAGGCGTTCAGAGAAGCGAGGGCGCCCCAGAGCGCCGATCAACGCCCAGAGGCCCCGGCCGAATGTCGCCCTGTGACGGCACGCCGTTCCGCCCTCAATCGCGGCGGTCACACGATCGTGCAAATCTACGGAAAGCGCCTTGCTCATTCATGCCAGCATCCGCCCCCAGCATGAAGGTTGAATCAGAACCCGGGCCCCTTGGGAATCCCCAGAGATTCAATCAGATCGCAAAGAGCTCTAGATTTTTCTCGATTTTTCATCGATAATATGCGGGATTAAGAATTGGCAGTTTATCTTACAGAGCTGAAACTCTTCATATTTATGTAAAGAGGATTGAGGTGGTGATGGCGAGAATTTTTGCGACTGAATATCTGCAGTTTTTTGCAGCACTTTTTCTAGCTTTATATCCCTTCGAAAGGGCAATTGCATTCCCTGAGCCTGAGAAGGCTCAATTGGTCGCAGATAGGCTTTCTGTCATATCGAGAGAAAATGACAAAAGGATAAATACTCTCTCAAATATTTATCCAACCAATCAAAATCCAGAGTCTATGGAGGCGGTTTGTATTTCTACTATTACGGGGGTTATGGGTGAGACAAACAAATGGATATCAAATCTCATTAAATCGATTGAAGATAGAAAAATTAATACAAATCAACAGAATTCATCATATTCAGATAAAATGCTGAAAGATCAAGTTAAAGAAACGTCAATCGTAATGAATACATCTGGTTTGATGCTAAACACAACAAGAAATATCTGCTCAGGTATTGACGATTTTGAGAAAGTTCAGCCGATTATTAAATCTATGATGGACGATCTATTCGAAATAAAGTCTGATTTACTGATAAAGTTAAAATAGCAAACTTCGAGGATGGATCAGGGTTGCCGCGAGGAACCATACCAGGGTGCCCGCGCCGATTACAGCCCCGGGATTCGCGTTCAGTGCGGCGCTCGACGCCAAAGGCAAGTGCCGCGATAGCGTCAGTTTCGTCGCGTCTGAGAAGTGTAAGGCGACTGCTCCCATCTCGCAGGACCATTGCCGTGACATCCCGACCAAGAAGTTCGCCAGCTATGGCGCGCCGAACACGGAGCCCGTGCCGAAATAGCAGGCCCCCTTACGGATCAGGGAGCGATAGAACCCGCTGAGACGCCGCCGATCGGACTGAGTTGGGTGTCTTGCCCGTTCCTTCCGGAGACGCCCGGTGAGACTTTCTCGGCGCGTAACGGTCCTTGCCTTCGCACTGCTGATCGGCTGTGGTCCCTCAGCCGATAAGCGGACTGATGTCAGATACGATCCGTAGGGGCCAACCGCGTTGGGCCCTAAGAACTCGTAACACAAAGAAAAATGGTGGACGTGACAGGGATCGAACCTGTGACCCCCTCGATGTCAACGAGGTGCTCTACCGCTGAGCTACACGTCCGGGGTCAGCCTCCCGGGCGGGAAGCGGAGGCGGGGATATACCGGCGAGGCGGGCCGGGCGCAAGCGGCGAGACCCTCTCGGGCTCAGCGACCCTCAGGCCGCCAGCATCCGGTCGACCTCGTCCACGAGATCTCTCAGGTGGACCGGCTTGGACAGCACGCGAGCCCCCGGAGGGGCTGTCTCCTCGGCCTTCAGCGCCACGGCGGCGAAGCCGGTGATGAACATGATCCGCAGGCCCGGATGCCGCTCAGCGGCCAGGCGGGCCAGCTCTATACCGTCCATGCCCGGCATGACGATGTCGGTCAGCAGCAGGTCCCAGTCCCGGTCGATGTGCTCGGCCGCCGCCTCGCCATCGGCGCAGGCCTCAACCTCATGACCGGCCCGCTGCAGGGCGCGCGAGAGAAAGCCGCGCAGGGAGTCGTCGTCTTCGGCAAAGAGGATGCGGGGCATGGGTCGTCCTGGGGCGGCCTGAGCGTGCTTCACCTGAAGCCGGTTTGACCGGGAGATGCAAGAGAGGCTCATATGGCGCCATGAGCCTGTCCTCCGCGAACCCGCAGATGTCCACAGCCTTCGACATCCGCTGGCCGGGCGGCGAGGCCTCGGCGCCGCCGACTCCCCTGGTCTTCGCTTCGCCCCACTCGGGCCGGCTGTATCCGGAGGACATGAACCCGGCCCTCGATTCCCTGCGCATCCGCCGCAGCGAAGACGCCCGGGTGGATGACCTCATCGACCAGGCCCCCGCCCTTGGCGCGCCGGTCATCCGCGCCCTGACCGCCCGGGCCTACCTGGATGTGAACCGGGACCCCGGGGAGCTGGATCCCCGCCTCTTCCGCGAGGCCCTTCCGGCCGGGGCCCGCGCCCTCTCGCCACGGGTGGCGGCCGGACTGGGCGTTGTGGCTCGGGTCGCCTCGGGCGGAGCGGAGATCTACGACCGGCGACTTAGCCTGGAAGAGGGCTTGGCGCGGATCGCCCGGGTGCACCAGCCTTACCATGACGCCCTGTCCCGTCTGCTGTCTCGAGCCCGGGCGACCCATGGCTTGGCCGTTCTGATCGACTGGCACTCCATGCCCCAGTCCGCGGCGCCCGGGGTGGATTTCGTGCTGGGCGACCGGTACGGCGCGGCCTGTAGCCCCGCCCTGACGGCGGCGGTGGAGCGACTGCTGGGGGAGGCCGGATACCGGACCGCCCGCAACGCCCCCTTCGCCGGGGGCTACACCACGGAGCACTATGGCCGCCCCGACAGCCGGACCCATGCCCTGCAGGTCGAGATCAACCGGGGCCTGTACCTGGACGAAATGCGGCTGGAGACCACCGCCGGGTTCGGCCGCCTCCGCGAGACCCTGGGCAAGCTGATCGCACGATTGGCGGAGACCGACTGGCGCCCCCTGCTGCGGTCCTGAAATCGGACCGTCTCCCAGCCGACCGGCGAGCGCGCAAAAAAAAGCCGCGCCGGTGAGGGCGCGGCAGTTCATTAGGGAGGAAACGCCCAGGAAGGGCAGAAGCGTCAGCGACGCCTCACGAGAAGCAAGTTAGATTGCAGCGCACCAAAGTTCAAGGGCATACGATTGCATTTTCCAGCCCGCGAAGATGAAAAAAAGGAAATGATCCTCACAACCTTCGCGGATTTGAAACAAATGTGCGCCTATGCTATGTTGCAACGCACAAAAAGCGCCTTCCGCAGACGGAACTGTCCGGGGCGTCTGGCGCTGGGGCGCGGAACCCCCTACAAGCGCGCGCTTCCACAGATAAGAACGTCATGCAGCTTCGCAACATCGCCATCATCGCCCACGTCGACCACGGCAAGACCACCCTGGTCGACCAGCTCCTCGCCCAGTCCGGCGCCTTCCGGGCGAACGAGGCGACGGTCGAGCGCGCCATGGACTCCAACGACCAGGAGCGGGAGCGGGGGATCACCATCCTCGCCAAGTGCACCAGCGTCCTCTGGTCTGGCGAGGCGGGCGAGACCCGCATCAACATCATCGACACCCCCGGCCACGCCGACTTCGGCGGCGAGGTGGAGCGGATCCTCGGCATGGTGGACGGCTGCGTCCTGCTGGTGGACGCCGAGGAAGGGGTCATGCCCCAGACCAAGTTCGTCCTCGGCAAGGCCCTCAAGATGGGCCTGCGCCCCATCCTGTGCCTGAACAAGGTGGACCGGCCGCACGCTGACCCCGACCGGGTGCTGAATGACGCCTTCGACCTGTTCGCGGCCCTCGGGGCGACGGACGAGCAGCTCGACTTCCCGCACATCTACGCCTCGGGCAAGAATGGCTGGGCCACCCTCGACATGGCCAGGCCCAACACCGACCTCGCGCCCCTGTTCGACCTCATCGTGCGCCATGTCCCGGCGCCGGCGGCCAGCCAGCGCACCGAGGAGCCCTTCCGCATCCTCTCGGTCCTGATCGAGAACGACCCCTTCCTGGGCCGCCTCCTGACCGGCCGGATCGACTCCGGCAAGGCGGTTCCCGGCCTCGCCATCAAGGCCCTGTCCCGGGACGGGCAGGAGATCGAGCGCGGCCGCATCACCAAGGTGCTGGCCTTCCGGGGCCTCAAGCGCCAGCCGATCGACGACGCCGAGGCCGGAGACATCGTCGCCATCGCCGGACTGACCAAGGCCACCGTGGCCGACACCCTCTGCGCCCTGGAGGTCACCGAGGCCCTGCCGGCCCAGCCGATCGACCCGCCCACCATCTCCATGACCGTCTCGGTCAATGACAGCCCCCTGGCGGGCCGGGAGGGCGACAAGGTCCAGAGCCGGGTCATTCGCGACCGCCTGCTGAAGGAAGCCCAGTCCAACGTCGCCATCCGGGTGACCGAGTCCGCCGACAAGGACGCCTTCGAGGTCGCCGGCCGCGGCGAGCTCCAGCTGGGCGTGCTCATCGAGGGCATGCGCCGCGAGGGCTTCGAGCTGTCCATCAGCCGCCCCCGGGTGGTCTTCCAGGCCGACCCCGAGACCGGCGAGCGGCTGGAGCCCATCGAGGAAGTGGTGATCGACGTGGACGACGAGTTCACCGGCATCGTCATCGAGAAGCTGTCGGCCCGGAAGGCCGAGCTGAAGGACATGGGCCCTTCGGGCGCCGGCAAGACCCGCATCACCCTGATGGCCCCCTCGCGCTCCCTGATCGGCTACCAGGGCGAATTCCTCACCGACACCCGGGGCTCCGGCGTGCTGAACCGGGTCTTCTCGCACTACGACGGCTACAAGGGTCCCATCGACGCCGGCCGCAAGGGCGTGCTGGTCTCCAACTCCGACGGCGAGACGGCGGCCTACGCCCTGTGGAACCTCGAGGATCGGGGCATCATGTTCGTCGGTGGTGGCGAGAAGACCTACCAGGGCATGATCATCGGCGAGAACTCCCGGGCCGACGACCTGGACGTCAACCCGATGAAGGCCAAGCAGCTGACCAACGTCCGCGCCTCCGGCAAGGACGAGGCCGTGCGCCTGACGCCGCCCCGCCGCATGACCCTCGAGCAGGCCATCGCCTACATCGAGGATGACGAACTGGTGGAAGTCACGCCAAAGTCCATCCGCCTGCGCAAGCAGGTGCTCAATCCGAGCTTCCGCAAGAAGCGCGCCCGGGTCGACTGAGACCCCGGCGACCGCCGGGAGGACGTCCATGGTGCATCCGCTCTACGCGGCCATGCCGCCGACGGTGTTCGACGAGATGTCGGGGCTGGCCCGCGCCCACGGCGCCTTGAACCTCGGCCAGGGCTTTCCGGATGATCCCGGGCCCGAAGCCCTGCGCCGGGCGGCGGCCGAGGCGGTTCTCGATGGGTACAACCAGTATCCGCCCTCCCGCGGCCTGCCGGAGCTGCGCCGGGCCGTGGCCGCCCACTACGCCCGGACCCAGGGGCTGGAATTCGATCCCGATGCGCAGGTCACCGTCACCTCCGGGGCCACCGAGGCCCTGGCGGCCGCCATCCTGGCCCTGGTCGAGCCGGGGGACGAGGTCGTCCTCTTCCAGCCGGCCTATGACGCCTACGCCCCCCTGGTGCGCCGAGCCGGGGGCGTCCCGCGCTTCGTGACCCTTTCGCCCCCCGACTGGCGCTGGACCGCCGCCCAGCTGGAGGACGCCTTCACGCCGCGCACCCGGGCGGTGATCCTGAACTCGCCGGTGAACCCCACCGGGGTCGTGGTCCCCCGCGAGGACCTCGAGCTTCTCGCCGCCGCCTGCCGGGCCCGAAGCGTCCCGGTGATCTGCGACGAGGTCTGGGAGCACCTGGTCTTCGACGGCGCCGTCCATGCACCCCTCATCGCCCTGCCCGGCATGGCGGACCTGGCGGTCAAGATCGGCTCGGCGGGCAAGATGTTCGGCCTGACGGGCTGGAAGGTGGGCTTCCTCTGCGCCGGCCCGGTCCTGTCTCCGGCCCTGGCCCGCGCCCACCAGTTCCTGACCTTCACCACGCCGCCCAACCTGCAGGCCGCCGTGGCCTTCGGACTGGAGACGCCGGGGGACTGGTTCGAGGCCATGCCCGCCCGCATGCAGGCCAGCCGCGACCGCCTGGCCGAAGCCCTGCGGCGCGAGGGGTTCGCCGTGGCCAGGTCCCAGGGCACCTATTTCCTCACCGTAGACCTGCCCGACTCCGGCGTGGCCGAGGCTGACAGGGCCTTCGCACTCAGGGCGGTGACGCAGGCCGGCGTCGCCGCCATCCCCGTCTCGGCCTTCTACGAAACCGAGGCGGTCACACGGGTCCTGCGCCTGTGCTTCGCCAAGGCCGACGACGTGCTGGACGAGGCCGCGACCCGGCTGGCCCGGGCTCGCGACCTCTCCCTCAGCGCGGGGGCCTGAGGACTCAGCTCGTCGAGCCGCCGTCCACCACCACGGTCTGGCCGGTCATCCAGCCGCCCGCCTTCGAGGCCAGGAAGACCGCCGCCCCGGCGATGTCGTCGGGCTCGCCCAGCCGGCGCAGGGGCGTGCCCGCAGAGGACCGGACCTCGGCCTCCGGGGTGTCCCACAGGGCGCGGGCGAAGTCGGTCTTCACCAGGCCGGGCGCGATGCAGTTGATGCGGATGTTGTGGGGGCTCAGCTCCTGGGCGAGGTTGCGGGCCATCTGCATGTCCGCCGCCTTGGAGATGGCGTAGGCGCCGATCACCGCCGTGCCGCGGAAGCCGCCGATGGACGAGACGATGATGATCGCCCCGTCCTTGCGCTCGACCATCTCCGGCGAGACCAGGTTCACCAGCCAGTTGTTGGCGATGATGTTGTTCTCGAGGATCTTGCGGAAGGCGTCGTCACTGATGCCGCTCATCGGCCCGTAATAGGGGTTGGAGGCGGCGTTGCAGACCAGGATGTCCACCTTGCCGAAGGCCTTGCGGGTCTCGTCCACCAGGCGGGCCAGGTCGTCCTTGGACGAGATGTTGGCGGGCACGGCGATGGCCGAGCCGGGCCAGCGGGCGTTGATCGCCGCGGCGACCTCGTCGCAGGGGCCGGCCTTGCGCGAGGAGATGACCACCTTGGCGCCGTGTTCGGCCATGCGCTCGGCGATGGCCTTGCCAATGCCGCGCGACGAGCCGGTGATGATCGCCACCTTGCCGGTCAGATCGAAAAGTTCGCCCATGGGTTTCCTCCGCCTTCGGGTCCTGTTTCGGCGGCCATTTGCCGCCCCGCGCACCGCAGGGTCAAGCCGCCCGGCTTGTCGTCGGGGGCCGGGCGGGCTAGTCGGAGGGGAGCGGCGGATTTTTCCGGCCGCGGGGCGGACGCCCCCTTGCGCCGGGCGGCGCGGGGGCACAGCTTCCGCCCCTTGACCGATGGAGTGGTTCCCATGCGCGACTGGCGGCTTGATGACGAGGAAGAGGGCGATGGGCCGAAGCCCGATGCAGCGGCCGCCGCGGGCGGACCGGTCGCCAGCGCCCTTTTCAAGTCGCGCACCGTCCTCGTCTTCGGCGAGGTCAACATGCGCATGGCCGAGCGGGTCACCGCCCAGCTCCTGGCCCTGGCGGCCGAGGGCGACGGCGACATCCGCGTCATCATCAACTCGCCTGGCGGACACGTCGAAAGCGGCGACACCATCCACGACGTCATGCGGTTCTGCGGCCCGAAGGTGAAGGCCATCGGCACCGGATGGGTGGCCAGCGCCGGAGTGACCATCTTCCTCGGCGCCGAGCGCGAGAACCGGGTCTGCCTGCCCAACACCCGCTTCCTCCTGCACCAGCCGAGCGGCGGCGTCCGCGGCCAGGCCTCCGACATCCAGATCGAGGCCGAGGAGATCGTGAAGATGCGCCAGCGCATGAACCACCTCATCGCCAGGGAGAGCGGCCAGACCTTCGAGAAGATCCTCAAGGACACCCAGCGCAACTTCTGGATGAGCGCCGAGGAAGGCGTGGCCTACGGCCTGGCCTCGCGCATCGTCTCGAGCGCCATCGAGGTCTGAGGCGGACGGCGGGGGAGGGAAGCAGGCCATGGCGACCTTTACCTCCGACGGCCTTGAAATCGCCTACGACGCCCGCGAGCCGGCGGCCGGCGCCCCCTGGCTGATCCTCGTCCACGGCTTCGCCTCCAACCGCCACGAGGGCTGGCGGCGGACCGGCTGGTATGCGGCCCTGGAGCGGCGCGGCATGGGCTTCGCCGCCCTCGACCAGCGCGGCCATGGCGAGAGCGCCAAGCCCCACGACCCGGCCCTCTATGGCCGCGCGGCGATGGCGCAGGACGTCCTCGCCCTCATGGACCACCTGGGCGCGGACCGGGTCGACCTCTTCGGCTATTCCATGGGGTCGCGCACGGCCCTGGAAGTCGCACTCACCGCCCCCGACCGGGTCTCCAACCTGATCCTCGGCGGCGTCGGCGACGCCCTCTTCACCCCGCGCGAGACCGCCTCCACCGGCGCCATGGCCGCCGCCATGCGGGCGGCGGACCCGGAGACCCTCACCGAGCCCATGCTGCGCAGCTTCCGCCAGTTCGCCGACGAGCAGGGCGAGGACCTCGAGGCCCTGGCCGCCTGCACCGAGGCGACCAACCCACCCCTCGATCCGGCGGTGCTGGGAACCCTGCCCATGCCCGTCCGCGTCATCGCCGGGATGCAGGACCGCCTGGCGGGCGACCCGGAGGCCCTGGCCGCCCGCTTCGCCTCCGGAAAGGGCGTGGTCCTGCCCGGCTGCGACCACTTCTCCGCCATCCCCCACGGCCTGACCAAGGCCGCCGTCTTCGACTTCCTCGACGGGCTGGATGAAGAGGACCCCTGGGGGCGGTGAGGGTCGGCAGGGCGAGATGACTGTGCCAACGGGACTTGACGCTCTTGCCCTTGAAGACCGGCATCGCAGCGCCCTCGAACAGGCCCTGGCCTGGCTACCAGAGGTGGCGCCGCCCATCGGCGTCCTGGTGTCTGGCAGCATCGTACGGGGCAATCCTCACCCTGCCAGCGACCTTGATATTGTTGTCCTGCACGACGCGCCCTGGCGGCGCAGGTTTCAGAGATGGTTCAACGGAACCCCGGTCGAGATCTTCTTCAATTCTGAGGCCTGGCTGAGACACAGCCTCGCCAAGGAGATCGCCCAAGGCCGCCCGGTCATGGCTCACATGCTCGCCACAGGGGCGACCCTGCTGGACACTGAGGATCGGCTCGCCGCCCTGCGGAAGGAAGCCTTGACGATTCTGGAGAAAGGTCCGGGCTTTTCACCCGACGCCCTGCTTCGAGACCGATACGCCGCCGCGACCCAGGTCGAAGACGCCCTCGATTTCCACGATGAAGACACCGCCGACGCCAGACAGGTTCGAGCCCTGGCGGTGGCCGCCCTTGTGCGCCACGCCTTTCTCAAAGAAAACCAGTTCCTCCCCCGTCCAAAGGAGAGGCTGCAGGTTCTGGCGCAGTCACAGCCGGAGTTGGCCAGGCGCCTCTCCGCAGCCCTCCAGCTTCCGCATTCGGAAGCCCTGACGGCCCTCAGAGAGGCCTCTGAGAGCCTTATCGGCGGGGCCGGATTCTTCGAGTGGGACTCCGGACCGGAGACGAACCTTCCGCTCTGAGATTGGCGGGTGAACTCACAGGCGCTGGGCCCCACGCCGGTGGGAATGACAGGGGGTAAGCTGACAGGCGGTCAACAGTCCCTCAGCAGACCCCCTCCGCCCCGCTGCGCGGGCCACCTCCCCCTCAAGAGGTGGAGGAGTTACAAAGCCTTAATTGCTCCCCCTCCCAGGGGGAGCTGTCGGCGAAGCCGACTGAGCAACCATGTTTCATGCCGGCATGGCTTGGACCCAGGGCTGGCCTCTCTGGAGGACGAGGTTGGCGGCTTCGATGAGCTTTCGCATGACGGCGACGGTGACGACCTTGG
>NZ_JADCBG010000207.1 GCF_020253645.1 Phenylobacterium sp. | reverse complement strand
CGCCGAACATCGGGTCGCGCAGGGCCGACTGCAGCCGGGCGGAGTCGTCGCCGCTCTCCGCCGCCAGGGCGGCCACGTCCAGCCTGTAGGTCTGGGCCAGCCGCACCAGCATCTCGGCGCTGAGGGGTCGGTGATTGCGCTCCAGTAGGGCGATGTAGGAGGCTGAAACCTCGAGGTCCTGAGCCATGTCGGACTGTGTCAGGCCCAGGTCGCGACGCAGGCGCCGGAGGCTGGGACCGACATAGAGGCGGCGTTCGCTGGGCATGTGGAGGCCTCCCGGGGAGTCGGAGCCTTACAACATTACAAGTCTAGCTTGTAAAGTCTGACAGATCGACTTCGCGGGGACTCGATTCCCTGTCACGCCTGCGTCACACGGCAGGCCGCCAAAGGCCCCGTCTGGCGGGCGCCCGGCAAGCAAGGGATTCCAAGGCCATGTCGTACCAGGACGATATCCAGCAGGTCGAAAAGCTCATCCGCAGCAAGAACGGGACGTGGGACGGCATCAGCGCCGAGTCCGTGGTGCGCATGCAGGTGCAGAACCGCTTCCGCTCCGGCCTCGACATCGCCCGCTACACCGCCGCCATCATGCGCAAGGACATGGCCGCCTACGACGCCGACCCGGCCAACTACACCCAGTCCCTGGGCTGCTGGCACGGCTTCATCGGCCAGCAGAAGCTGATCTCCATCAAGAAGCACTTCGGGACCACCGACCGGAAGTACCTCTACCTTTCGGGCTGGATGGTCGCCGCCCTGCGCTCGGACTTCGGCCCCCTGCCGGACCAGTCCATGCACGAGAAGACCTCCGTGCCGGCCCTGATCGAGGAGCTCTACACCTTCCTCAAGCAGGCCGACGCCCGTGAGCTCGGCATGATGTTCCGCGACCTCGACGCCGCCCGCGCCGCCGGCGACAAGGCCAAGGAAGCCTCGATCCTCAAGGCCATCGACGGCTACCAGACCCATGTCGTGCCGATCATCGCCGACATCGACGCCGGCTTCGGCAACGCCGAGGCGACCTACCTCCTGGCCAAGAAGATGATCGAGGCGGGCGCCTGCGCCCTGCAGATCGAGAACCAGGTCTCCGACGAAAAGCAGTGCGGCCACCAGGACGGCAAGGTGACCGTCCCGCACGAGGACTTCCTCGCCAAGGTGCGCGCCTGCCGCTACGCCTTCATGGAACTGGGCGTCGAGGACGGGATCATCGTGACCCGCACCGACAGCCTGGGCGCCGGCCTGACCAAGCAGATCGCCGTCAGCCACACGCCGGGCGACATTGGCGACCAGTACAATTCCTTCCTCGACTGCGAGGAAGTGACCCCGGCCGAGTGCAAGGCCGGAGACGTGCTGATCACCCGCGACGGCAAGCTGATGCGGCCCAAGCGCCTGCCCTCCAACCTCTTCCAGTTCCGGGAAGGCACCGGCGCCGACCGCTGCGTGCTGGACTCCATCACCTCGCTGCAGAACGGCGCCGACCTGCTCTGGATCGAGACCGAGAAGCCGCATGTCGAGCAGATCGCCAGCATGATGGACCGGATCCGCGAGGTCATCCCGAACGCCAAGCTGGTCTACAACAACTCGCCGTCCTTCAACTGGACCCTGAACTTCCGGCAGCAGATCTTCGACGCCTGGAAGAAGGAGGGCAAGGACGTCTCGGCCTATGACCGCGAGAAGCTGATGAGCGTCGACTACGACGGCACCGCTCTGGCCTACGAGGCGGACGAGAAGATCCGCACCTTCCAGGCCGATGGCGCCCGGCGGGCGGGGATCTTCCACCACCTCATCACCCTGCCGACCTACCACACCGCGGCCCTGTCCACGGACAACCTGGCCAAGGAGTACTTCGGCGAGGCCGGCATGCTGGGTTACGTCCTGAACGTCCAGCGCCAGGAAATCCGACAGGGCATCGCCTGCGTGAAGCACCAGAACATGTCCGGCTCGGACATCGGCGACGACCACAAGGAATACTTCGCCGGCGAGGCGGCCCTGAAGGCCTCGGGCGACGCCAACACCATGCACCAGTTCGCCTGACGGCGGACCGGATCACCCGAACGGATCAGGGCCCCGGAGCGATCCGGGGCCCTTTTTCGTGGAGAAGATCAGCGGACCTTCACGAAGCGCAGGGTCATGCGGTCGCTCTCGCCGATGGCGTCGTACCGGGCGCGGTCGAAATCCGGGGCCGGCTGGGCGCCAGGGGCGGAGCTGCGGCGGGAAGGCGGCAGGGTCCAGACGCCGAAGGGATGGTCCTTGGTGTCCTTGGCGTTGGCGTTGATCTCCGAGCGGGCGTCGAGACGGAAGCCGGCGGCCTCGGCGGCGGCGATCACGGCAGCCTCGGAGACATAGCCGTCGCGGCCGTCGGCGGCCATGGGACGGGGATCGGAGCGGTGCTCCTCCACCGCCAGGACGCCGCCCGTCTTCAGGACGGCGTTGAAGTCGTTCATGACCTTGGGGAGCATGCCCGGGGCCCACATCCAGTTGTGGATGTTGCGGGCGGTCAGGACCAGGTCGGCGGAGCCGGGGGCGCCCAGGGGGCCGGAGGTCGCGCCGAAGCCGACATACTCGATCTTTCCGTAGCGGGCCGTGTCGGCGAAGCGGGCCTCGAAGTCGGCCCGGGCCTTGCGGGCGCCGTCCGACAGCTTGGGGTTGGCGAGGTCGGCGACGCCGGCCACGTAGCGGCCCTTGGTGGCCATGGCGTAGGGGGCCAGGATCTCGGTCCAGTAGCCGCCGCCGGGCGAGACCTCGACCACGGTCTGGCCTGGCTTCAGGCCCCAGAAGGAAAGGGATTCCGCGGGATTGCGGAACTTGTCCCGGGCGCGGTCAGCGGCGGGGCGGGTCTCGGAGGCCACCGCCTTGGCGAGGGCGGCGTCTGCAGCCTGGGCCCCCTGGGCGGAGGTCAGGACAAGGGCGGCGGCGGCGGCCAGGCCGAGGGCCTGGCGTCGGGAGGCGGTCATTCGGGAGCTCCGGGGAAAACGGTCGTGGTGACAGAGACTTGGGCGCCCGGGCCCGATCCGCAAGGGGTCAGCACCAGCTGGCCGCTCCGGCCTGAGGCTCGCGCAGCAGCTCGGCGATATTGGCCTCGATCACGCGGAAGCCGACATTGCCGTAGAGGGTCTGCCGGCCCTCGTTCAGCACCAGGCTGGGGCTGCCCTTGACGCCCAGGGCCTGGGCCTCCTGGTAGTCGGCCATCAGGGCGGCGTGGGCTTCGCCACGGGCGAGGCGGGCGTGGACGTCGGCCAGGTCTGCGCCGGCGGCGGAGATTACGTCATCGAGGACGGAGGTCGCCGAAATGTCCCGCCCCTGCTCGAAGAAGGCCTGCCGGATCAGCAGGATAGCCCGGTCGCCGAGGTCGGGGGCGCCGCCCGCCGCCGCCTGCGCCTGGACGGCCTTCAGGGCCAGGTGGGCGGGCAGGGAGGAGGCCGGGCGGACGCGGCGCCACAGGTCCGGGCTGGCCGCCAGCTCGGGGAAGCCCTCCATCACGTGGGCGAGGTGACCGGCGAAACCTTCATAGCCCCCCTTCGCGCCCCAGTTCGCCTGTATCTTCAGAGCGGTGGCGCCGAAGACGTTGCAGAACCGCTGGGTCACCGCCACCGCCTCGCCGTGGGTGCGGCGCAGCTCGGCAAGGCGTAGTTCGCCGATCCAGGCCCAGACGCACAGCACGTCAGTGAAGCAGGTCAGGGCGACGGTCTTCATGGGGGGGCTCCGTCCCCGCCGCGTCGTGAGGCGCGCGCGCCCGCGTCGCGGCAGGGGTCGCGCAGGCGCAGCCCCACCCTACGCCCCTGCGTCGCCGGATGCACCTCCGCACCCGCCCCGGGCGCCGCCCGCCCGCCACCTTCGCCCGGATGTCACCGACTCGACACAGGATCGCCACAAACGCGAAGTTATCCACAGGCTCTCGGCCGGGCGCGGTAGAAGCGTCGGCCCGGTCCCAATAGCCGTTGGTCCCACGTTCTGAAGGGCTGGGGGGCGTCCCGGCTCACCTGGCCGCGACTGCGGCGGACTTCGCGAGGACTTCCCATGATCAAGTCGACGTCGGCCAAGAGCCGCCTGACCCTCTCCTGTGGCGTAGCCGCTCTGACCGCCGCCCTGGCCCTCGGCGCTCCCGCCCTGGCCCAGGACTCGACCGTCGGCGAGGTGGTGGTCACCGCCCAGAAGCGCAGCGAGAACCTGCAGGACGTGCCCCTGTCCGTCGCCTCGGTCTCGGGCGAGCGCCTGCGGGGCCTGTTCGCCGCCGGCGACGATATCCTGACCCTGTCGTCCCGCGTGCCCGCGCTCTACGCGGAGTCCTCGAACGGCCGGGCCGCCCCGCGCTTCTACATCCGGGGCCTGGGCAACGCCGACTTCGACCTGGCGGCCTCGCAGCCCGTCTCGGTCATCATGGACGACGTGGTGATGGAGAACGTGGTTCTGAAGAGCAAGCCCCTGTTCGACCTGGACCGCGTGGAGGTGCTGCGCGGGCCGCAGGGCACCCTGTTCGGCCGCAACACCACCGCCGGCATCATCAAGTTCGACACCATCCGGCCCAGCCAGACCCTCTCCGCCCGGGGAACGGCGACCTATGGCAGCTACGGAACCCTCTCCTTCGACGGCGGTCTCGGGGCCCCGATCGTCCAGGACCTGCTGGCCGCCCGTCTCTCCGTTCTGGTCCAGCGTCGCGACGACTGGATCGACAACGCCTTCACGAAGAAGAACAACGCCCTGGGCGGGTACGAGGAGACGGCCGTCCGCCTTCAGCTCCTGTTCACCCCGACCGAGGACTTCAGCGCCCTGCTGGGGGTCCACAACCGCTCGCTGGACGGCACCTCGGCGGTATTCCGCGCCAACGTCCTGACCAAGGGCAGCAACAAGCTCAACGCCAATTTCGACCGGGAGAAGGTCTTCTTCGATGGCGGCGGCGGCAATCCGCAGGCTTATGACGGGTCCGGCGCCTCCCTGAAGATGGACTACAAGCTGCCTTCGGCGACCCTGACCTCCATCACCGCCTACCAGACGACCAACGGCGTCAGCCGGGGGGATATCGACGGCGGCAACATGACCAATGGTCCCGGCTTCATCCCCTTCCCGTCCGACACCGCCGACGGCATCAAGGATCTCGACCAGATCACCCAGGAAGTCCGTCTTGCCAGCGATGCGGGCGGTCCGGTCACCTGGCAGGCCGGCGCCTATTACTTCGACTCCCGGATGGTGCTGCGCACCGATCCCGGTTTTGTCGCCCCCACCGAGCTGCGCCATGAGAACACCTCCTGGGCGGTGTTCGGCCAGGCCTCCTACGAAGTCAGTGACGACCTGAAGCTGACGGCTGGCCTGCGCTGGACCAGTGACGAGAAGTCCCTGACCAACATCGTTGCGCCAATCCCCTTCGCCAAGGTCAATGTGTCCGATGAGCAGGTCAGCTGGGACCTGAGCGCCTTCTACGACGTCAGCGACACGGTCGGCCTTTACGGCCGCGTGGCCCGCGGCTTCCGCGGCCCGACCATCCAGGGTCGCGACGTGGCCTTCTTCGGCGCCCCCTCTGTCGCCCAGTCCGAGACCATCCTGTCCTGGGAGGCGGGCTTCAAGAGCGAGCTCTTCGATCGCCGCGTCCGCCTCAACGGCGCCGTCTTCACCTACACGGTAAACGACCCGCAGTTCACGGCGGTTGGCGGCTCCGGGAACATCGTGCGGCTGCTCAACGCCAAGGAGGGCGGCGCCTGGGGCTTCGAGCTCGACGGCGAGTGGGTGGTCAATGAGAACCTCCTCCTGACCGCCGGCTACAGCTATGCCGACACCGAGATCAAGGACAACGCCCTGGCGGTGGGCGTCTGCGCCCAGTGCACGGTCACCGACCCGCTGAACAGCCAGAACCGCGCCCTGATCAACGGCAACCCCTTCCCGAACGCGCCCGAGTACATGTTCGATGTGAGCGCGCGCTACAGCGTCTCGCTCGGAAACGGCGGCGAGCTGTTCGCCTTCACCGACTGGAGCGTCCAGGGCAAGACGAACCTCTTCCTGTACGAGTCCAAGGAGTTCGTCACCGACGGGAATTTCGAGGGCGGCCTCAAGGTGGGCTACGCCCGCGAGGATGGCTCCTGGGAGGTGGCGCTGTTTGGCCGCAACATCACCGACGAGGCGAACATCAAGGGCGGTATCGACTTCAACAACAACACCGCCTTCGTGAACGAGCCCCGCGTCATCGGCGTGGCGCTGACGGCCCGCCTGCGCTGAAGTCGGCCGGCACAACCGGAACTGCGAGGGCTGGGGGCGATCCCCGGCCCTTTCCTTTTGCCCCCCCCGGGACCGGACCAAGCGGTCGTCCTCGTCATTGTTTCCGCGAAGGTTGTTCACGCTCTGTAATGGGGTGCGGCCTTTGAGGCCGGCGTGGGGCTTGGCGAGGTTGTAGCTGTGCGTCCAGGGTCCGATGGCCACGGCCCTCTCCAGGAAGGCGGTGGTGTCTTCCTTGCGCTCGGAGGGCAGGGTCTCCGTGTAGGCCAGCCGACGCCGCACAACGCCCATCGTCGAGACCGCCATCCCCAGCACATGGGCGATCTGGGGGCTGCTCAGCCGTTGGCGACGCAGCCGCTCGGTCTCTGCCACCCGAAGCTCAGGCGTCCTCGGCGCCCCGCGCTCACGAGTATCCACGTCTGCGTCATTTCAACTTTACAAGTTTGGTGGACGTTGCGCAGGCAATGATCTGTCCCTCTGCGTCGATCACCTCGGCCTGAACGATGGCTGTCCGTCCCGCATAGGCCAGCACACGGCCGACAGCATCCACGGCCCCAGGACAAACGGGACGCACGAACCTAACGCTGAACTCGGTGGTGACGGGCCGAGCATCAGCGCCTGCCTTCGCCCGCACTGCCGCGCCCAAAGCGGCATCGAGCATCGCGGCGACCAGCCCGCCTTGCACGACGCCATCGCCGTTGCAGAACTCGGGTCGCGCCTCGAACCGCAAGCGAACATGCCCTTCGCGATCGGCGGCGATTATCGTGCGCCCAAGTAGCAGCGCGATCGGCGTTTGATCACCATTCAGTCGCTCAGCGAGGTCGATCATGTCTTACAACTCCATTGGAACATTGACGGGCAACCCGGAAGTGATATAGATATCACACCATGAAACAAGCTTCTGCTCAACCAGTGGGCCGCCTCGTAGCAACCCAAGACGCGGCGTGGACAGCGCTGGAACCTGGCGTCGACTATGTGCTGCTGAAGGCTGATGCCGACGGGATCACGACGCTGACGCGCTTTGCCGCTGGAACGATCGGCGGGTGGCATACCCATCCGGGGGGAGAGGAACTCTTCGTGATTTCGGGCCAGGCAAAGATTGGCGGACGCATTCTGAGTGCTGGCGACTATGTCGAGACGCAGCCAAATGAAGGGCACCGTGTCGAAGCCTTGGCCGACACGCTTCTTTTCGTACGCCTGCCCCAGCTCCCGATTTACGATGTCGTTTCGCCAGACGAGGAGCAGGGAGACATCGCATGATTTTCCTAGCAACCGCCCTGGTCATGCGACTCACCGCATAGGCGCCACCCGCAAAGGTCCGAGGCCGCTGGCGGACTCCGATTCTTGAGGGCGAGGTTCGCCTGGATCCGTGGGGCGTTGAACGAAGCGGCAAGCTTGTCACCTCAACGCAGGTCGCGGCCGAGCCGGACCTCCGGAACGGGAAGAATGCCGATGCAGAGCCACGGGTCCGTCGTTTGAAGGGGCTCATGTTCGTGACCCGCCGGGAAGGCGGTCCAAATGTCAGAATGGATGGTGAGGGCTACAATCCCGGCGATTGGCCGGCCTTCTCGGCTGAGCGGCGCCTGATCGACGCCAACCATGTGCAACTCGGGGGCTAAGTCATCTACCCGCGTTGCAAGACGGAGACCTGGGCCCTCATACCCTGAGGAAACAGAAGACGATTTGGGCCCCCTCAGCCGGTCAAGGGCCTTAGCCGTCAACGCGGTCCAGTCTCCCGGGGAGAGCCCGAGATCATCCATTTCCGCGTCCGCAGCAGCGCCGCACAGTCTTTCGACCGTCAAGAGGGCGCTGACCCGGGACGCCCAGGGCTAAGGCGCCAGCCTTGTTCAAAGCGCATCCAGCTGTGCTCGCCGGTTCGCCGCGCCCGCCGTTGTACCCGATCGTCGTCGACAGAAAATAGCCGGAGCGACCGGCGAAAGCCCGCCCTTTCCCGATGGCTGGCGCCGCTCGGCGAAGCCTGCATGGTGCTCGCTATCTTTGCCCGCTCATCGTCCTGCGATCTCTCATGAACGCGGATGAGGATCTCGGTCTTCTCGGCAAGATGGCGATCGAAGGTCTGCGGAGCGTAGCCTGCGACACGAGCGATCCGGTTGATATCGGGCCCGCCAAAGCTCGCCGTATTGAACTCCGTACCTCCAGCCGCAAGGAGCAACGTCCTCGTTTCGCCCTTGGGTGCGCAGGGTTTCTTGACTTCAGTCGTGATCATGTGATATTCATATCACTCAATTGATCGCTTGAGTCTCGCCTGTTGAGATCTGCCCTCTGGTGGAGCAATCGCCGAAGATGTCGCCAAGCCTTGCCGCCTTGAGCGCCGCAGATGGCGCAGACTTTCCGGGCCTGCCCTCCGGTGCGCGCCTTGTCGTCAAGCGGTGGGGCCGCGGCTTGCCGGTTCCGTGTCTGAACGCATCCGGCCATGGGAGCGGTGATTTCGTTGGCCTGGCTGAACGATTGGATTCGGATTTCGAGCCAATCGCGGTCGACCAGCCGGGGATGAACCGGTCTCCGCCGGACCGATCTGCGGGGCTGGCGCCAGGCAAGGCGGGCGGCCTTGCGCCTCTCGATGGGGCCGCGCGCTTCGTGATCGGTCACATGGAGTCCTTCTTCCGCGCGGGCAAACGCGGCGCGGTTTGGTTCTTCGCGGCCGTCGCCGCGCACTGCCGCTTCGTGGTGCTGTCTGGGTGGCCTGCGCGTGCGCACCGCGCGCGTGTTGTTGCGGCTGGGCGCGACCTTGCCCCTATGCTGGCCAATGCATGGACGGGCCTCGGGGGGCCTGTCGGGGACCTCAGGGCCCTCGCTCCAAGGCTTACCCTGCCTGTCTGGCTCGACTTGGCGCGCCCCAAAGCGGCGTTCGCGCACATGCCGGTACACCGGGTTACCCTGTTTCAATGCAGCTACGGCGCTTTCCGAGAGGACCCAGGGGCGTTCGTCGCAACCTTCCGAACTCTTGTCGTCAATGTGCAATCCAGGAGGCTAGCATGAGCCATTACGAAAACATCCTCGCCAGTTACGACGCCATCCATCGGTCCCCGCTGAACCGCGCAACGCATGCCATCGGCATTCCCCTGATTGTGACTTCGGTCA
This sequence comes from Phenylobacterium sp., assembly GCF_020253645.1. Lineage (GTDB taxonomy): Bacteria > Pseudomonadota > Alphaproteobacteria > Caulobacterales > Caulobacteraceae > Phenylobacterium. Next base: position 14,484 of record NZ_JADCBG010000207.1, on the reverse strand, counting down.
TTGCGGTGACAAGTTACGTTCGGCTCCCCGGCGAGGGGGCTTGGGAACACGCCAACCTCGCCACCGCGCTGGCGGTCCTGACCGTGGCGATCGTGCTGTACTGGTCGCGACTGGCGGGCTTTGCTTATCTGATCCTGATCGCTGCCTGTTATGCTGTGGCCCATTCAGTGACCACGCACTTTTCGGGCCTCACAGCAGCCGGCATCATCGCAGCGGGCTTCGTCTTGGGATGGGTTTTCCAGTTTATCGGCCACGGTTTCGAAGGCGAATCGCCGCAGTTCGTCAAGCGTCCGGAGAACCTGCTGCTCGGTCCTGTGATGATCATGGCCGAAGTGTTCCCCGCGATTCGCCCGCGGAACTTGAGCGCCACGGTCGCGACCTCGGCCGCGGAGAATAAGCAGTGATCGGCCTTCGCAACCTCGCCGGCCCGGCCGGCGTCGCCATTCTCGGCCGAACGCTGATGGCGCTCCTCTTCATCCTCGCGGGCGTGGCAAAAGTCATCGATTCCAAGCCTGTCCTGGACCAAATGCAGGCGTTCTCCGTGCCAACGGTGCTGTTCCCAGCGGTCGTCGCCTTGGAGCTTGGCGGGGGCTTGGCGCTACTGTTGGGCTGGCGTCTGCGGGAGGTGGCTGCAGCTCTCGGCATCTTCTGCTTACTGGCAGCGTTTATCTTCCATAGCGATCTTGCCGACAAAGCCGAGAGATCTATCTTTTTCAAGGACTTGGCGATTGCTGGGGGTCTGCTGGTGCTTGCAGCGCAGGCCGCGATCAAGAAGAATCGCTGACGGAAGCCATAGTCCGGATTAATGGGGGATTTCAGGCGATCGCGTGCGTTCGTCAGCCCGTTCGTACGTAACATCCCAGAATACGCCGCGAGGATTCCGCGCCACGGCCTCGTCATCGTTTACGCGAAGGTTGTTCACGCTGTGTAATGGGGTGCGGCCTTTGAGGCGGGCGTGGGGCTTGGCGAGGTTGTAGCTGTGCGTCCAGGGTCCGATGGCAAGGGCTCGTTCAGCCCATGAGCCGTATGGCCGGGCGTAGGTCTGCTCGCGCGGGCGGGTCTGGATGAAGCGCTCGGCCCTGCCGTTGGTCCTGGGCGTGCAGGGCCGGGGTCGGACGGGCCTGGCTCCGGCGTCGGCAAGGACTTTGCGGAAGAGACCGTAGCGATAGGCCGAGCCGTTATCGGTCATGACCCGCTGGACGCTGACGCCCTGGCGGCCGAGCCAGGCCACGGCCCTCTCCAGGAAGGCGGTGGTGTCTTCCTTGCACTCGGAGGGCGGAATCTCCGACAGGCCAGCCGACGCCGCACAACGCCCATCGTCGAGACCGCCATCCCCAGCACCTGGTCGATCTGGGGGCCGCTCAGCCGTTGGCGACGCAGCCGCTCGGTCTCTGTCACCCGAAGCTCAGGCGACTTGCGCGGACATCGGCCGGCCCAACTGCGGACTGCGCCGGCCAGCCCTGTTCCGTCCGTTTGACCATTAAGGCTCGACCCGAAGGCGTCAGCCGGGCATGATTATGCACGTTCATCCGGGGAGTTCCGCCGGAAGTGGTGTGTTGCAACTCCAGCTTCGCTCAAGCGCCTCCTCGGGTGAACAGCCTTCGTCGTAATGACACCTAATCCGCCGACACCCCTGCGTCGGGCGCCAGCATGCCGTCGGGCGCCACCAGGTCGCGAAAGGCCCGCCAGCTCGCCAGTCCCAGCCAAGGGAAGACGATGATCATGGGCAGGAAGCCGGTAGCGGCGGTCAGGGCAACCAGGGCGGCGATCAGGCCTGCCCAGACCAGCAGCGGCCCCATGTTGGTCAGGGTGGCCCGTACGCTGGTCGCGACGGCGGCGAACACACCGACGCGGGAGTCAAGCAGCATCGGGGCCGCCACCACCACACAGGAGAAGGTCAGGAAGGCGAATACCGCGCCGACGGCCGATCCCACAAGCAGCATGACCCGACCCTCGTCCGTTCCGAAGGCGAAGGCGGCCAGCTGTTCGGGCGTATCGTGAAGGGTGAAGGTCGACAGACCGTAGACCACCTGGGCGGCGCGGAGCCACAGGGCGAACAGGAAGAAGAGACCGACCCCCAGAACCACCACGTCGGCCCTCAGGGCGCGACGCACCAGCAGGGTGCGCCCCACGGTCGGCTTGCGCCCGGCCTCCAGCAGGCGGCCGGTCTCGTAGGGCCCCATGGCCAGAAGCGGCGCCACCAGGATGAAGCCGAAGGTCAGCGCCACGGTCCAGAAGGCGCCCCACTCGCGCAACAGGGACAGGGACAGGCCCACGCTGACCAGGGTCAGAACGAGGCCGTGGAAAAAGGAAGGCAGCGGCGCCCGCGAGAGGTCGCCCAAGGCCGCGGCCAGCCATCGCAGGGGGGCGGCCGGTCCGACTTTTCGGATCGTCGGCAGTTTTGCGGCGTCGGCGACGGCCTCCATGGCGCTCTCCCTCCTCCGCCCCGCTCCGGCCCCCCGACCCAGGAGGCCCCCGGCGCAGGGTGCGGCCTGCCCCGCACACTGGGCCTGGACGCAGCTTGCGGCAAGCCGGAGGCGGTTCCGGTCGGCTACGGAGGGATGAGCGGGGGTCTTACCCCACTTCCCCCCGCTGCGGAGCCTGTGCCACAGTCGGCGTCCCAAAGGCCAGGAGGCGCCCATGACGCTGACCGAGCAGAGACGGTTCGTCACGCCGGAGCCGGACGAGCCTCTGGAGGCGCTGGCGGCGCGGGCCCTTCCGGACCTGTCCCTGGAGGAGGCGATGGACAGGATCCGGGGCTGGAACCTGCATATCTTCGTGATGCGCAAGCCGCGCGGCCTGCTTCTGGGCGGCGACGTGGTCTTCGTGGAGCCGCCGAGGTCTTGAGCGGCGGTGCGCAGGATGGGGAGGCCGTGGTGGTCTCTGCAGAGGTCTCGGCCGGGCATGACGGCGAGGCCGAGCTGACTCTGAGCGTGAGGTTCGAGAACGGCGTCGTGGCCCCTGTAGTGCTCGACGCCGAGGCCGGCTTCGACATCTTGGCGGCCTGTGGCGCGGCGGGGGCGGGCGACCTGGTCGGCCGGCCCTGGCGTCAGGTGCTGCAGGGCCTCTACGGAGACCTGAACCGTTGAGCCGCCGCCTTCCGCCCCTCGTCGCCTTTTTCCGACGCCTCGGTCCTGGCCTGATCACCGGTGCGGCGGATGACGACCCCAGCGGCATCGCCACCTATTCCCAGGCCGGCGCCCGGTTCGGCACGGAGCTCCTGTGGACGGTGGTGCTGACCCTGCCGCTGATGACGGCCATCCAGTCGATCTGCGCGCGGATCGGCAGGGTGACGGGACAGGGGCTGGCCGCCAACATGCGCCGGGTCCTGCCCGGCTGGGCCGCATACGGCATCGTCCTTCTGCTGTTCATCGCCAATACGGTGAACATCGGGGCGAACATCGCCGCCATGGGCGCGGCGGTGCGGCTGGTTACGGGCGGGAACGCGGCGGTCTTCGCCATCGGCCTGGCGGCAGGCTCGCTGCTGTTGCAGGTGTTCACCCCCTACCACCGCTATGTCGACGTCCTGAAGTGGCTGACCCTGTCCCTCTTCGCCTATGTGGGCGTGGTCTTCACCGTGCAGATCGACTGGACGGCGGCGGCCCGGGACGCCCTGTGGCCGCAGCTGGACTGGAGCCGGGAGGCTGTCATCACCGTGGTCGCCGTGTTCGGAACCACCATCAGTCCCTACCTGTTCTTCTGGCAGAGCGCCCAGGAGGTGGAGGAGGAGACCCTGGCGGGGGCTGCGCCCCTGAAGAAGGATCCGCGCCCGGCGCGCAGGGAACTGGATCGAATAGCCTTCGACACCTATGTCGGCATGGGGTTCTCGAACCTGATCGCCTTCTTCATCATGCTGACCACGGCCTCCACCCTCCATGTGGCGGGGATCACGGAGATCTCCACGTCCGCTCAGGCGGCCGAGGCCCTCCGGCCCATCGCCGGGGACTTCGCCTTCCTCCTGTTCAGCCTGGGCATAGTGGGGGCGGGCCTCCTGGCCCTGCCGGTGCTGGCGGGATCGGCGGCCTACGCCCTGGGCGAGCTGCGCGGCTGGCGAGTGGGGCTGGAGCGTAAACCGCAGAACGCCCGGGCCTTCTACGGTGTGATCGCCCTGGCCTACGGCCTGGGGCTGTTGATGCTGTTTTCGCCTCTTGATCCGATCAAAGCCCTGTTCTGGAGCGCTGTCCTGAACGGGGTGATCGCCGTGCCCCTGATGGCGGCGACCTTGATCGTCGCCTCCAGCCGGCGACGGATGGGCGATTTCACCGCCCCGTTGGGCCTTCGCCTGCTGGGATGGCTGGCCACGGGGGTGATGGCCGTCGCTGTGGTCCTGATGTTCGTGTTTCAGACCTGAACCTAAGGGGACTTGCCCGCCCGGGCCAAGCTGGCGGAGAATGTGGGAAAGGGCGGAGGGCGCGTCATGTTCGATCTGGTGATCCGCAATGCGCGGGTGGTGGACGGCACGGGTGCGCCGGCCTTCGTCGGCGAGGTGGCCGTGAAGGATGGGCGGATTGCGGCGGTGGGGCCGAAGGTGGATGGCCCGGCCAGGGCCGAGCTGGACGCCGGCGGCAAGGCCGTGGCGCCGGGCTTCATCGACCCGCACACCCATTTCGATGTTCAGCTGCTCTGGGACGGGGCGGCCAAGCCCTGCCTGGAGCATGGCGTGACCTCGATCATTCCGGGCAACTGCTCGCTGTCCATGGCGCCCCTGAAGGCGGGGGACCGCAAGGCGGTGATCGGCATGTTCCAGCAGATCGAGGAACTTCCGCCGGAGGCCTTCACCGTCGCCTTCGAGTGGACCTGGGAGGACTGGGAAGGCTATCGCCGGGCGCTGGAGAAGGGCCTGGCCATCAACGTCGCGCCCCTGGTGGGCCACAGCGTCATCCGCCTTTGGGTGATGGGGGCCGACGCCAACCAGCGCGCGGCCCGCCCGGACGAGATCGCCGCCATGCAGGACATGCTGCGCCAGTGCCTGGCGGCGGGGGCGATCGGCCTTTCCACCAGCTTTGTGGATGTCGACGAGAACGCCCGCCCGGTGCCCAGCCGCTTTGCGCAATTCGCGGAGCTGGACGGCCTCTGCGCCGTGCTGGGCGAGTTTGGACGCATGCTGCAGATCGTTCCGGAATTCTATGACGCCGACCTGACCATCGCCCGGATCGACCAGCTGGCGGAGCTCAGCCTCAGGCACGGCATCCCCACCACCTTCTCGCCGGTGTTCGACAGCCGGGTGGCTCGGGACAGCGTGGACCGGATCCTCGCCCGGGCGGATGAACAGTTCGAGCGCGGCGCCAGGGTCTGGCCGCAGATGCAGACCCGGCCCATCGACATCAGCTTCTCCCTCCTGCGGCCCAGCCTGTTCTTCGCCCGCCTGCCCAGCTGGGTGCGGGTCCTGCGCCTGCCCGTGGACGAGCGGATCGCCGCCCTGAAGGACCCCGAGACCCGGGCGCGCCTGCTTCGCGATGCAGGCGAGGACGGCGGCGAGCGGCTGATGGGCCGCCTGGTCGCCCGGGCCGGCGAAGCGCCGACGGACCTGGCCGGCAAGACCCTGAAGGCGATCGCCGACGCCCGCGGGCAGGGCTGCGCCCTCGCCCTGATCGAGCTGTCCCTGGAGCACGGCCTGGACGTCGCCTTCCTGGCGGCCAATGGCGGGCATGACGACACCCCCCGCATCGGACCCCTGCTGGCGAGGCCGAGGGTGCACATCGGCGCCGGGGACGGGGGCGCGCATCTGGCCTCCTTCGCGACCTATGGGGACACGGGTTACCTCTTCAGCGAGTTCGTGCGGGCGTCCGGCGCCCTGACGCTGGAGCAGGCCGTGGCCAAGATCACCGGTGAGACCGCCGATATCTGGGGTCTGAAGGACCGGGGCCGCCTGGCGCCCGGACAGGCCGCGGACATCGTCGTCTTCGACCCTGACCGTATCGGCCGCGGAGAGGAGCGGCCGGTCTTCGACATGCCCGGAAACGGCATGCGCTACACCCGCGATTCCGTGGGTGTGGAGGCCGTGCTGGTGAATGGCGAGCTGGCCTGGACCCCGGCTGGCTACACGGACGCCCGGGCTGGACGTATCTGCGAGATGGCGTGACCCCCCCTTTGATCTGCGTCACGGCGGCGTTTGGCGAAGGCGTGTAATAGGCGTCCGAGGGCGTTCCCAGGGGCGCAGGAGCGGAGGGCGCATGGTGGTCCGGACGGCGCGGCTCAGCCGCGATGCGCTGATCGAGAAGTATGACGGCCGCGCGCCGCGCTACACCAGCTATCCGACGGCGCTGCAGTTCACGCCTCAGGTGACCGCCGCCACCTATCGCGACTGGCTGGACCGCCTGCCTGACGACGAGGCCGTGTCCCTCTACATCCACGTGCCCTTCTGCTCGCGCCTGTGCTGGTACTGCGGCTGCAACACCCGCGCGGTGAACCATCACGGCCCTGTGGCCGCCTTTGTCTTCTATCTCGAGAAGGAGATCCTCGAGCTCCACAAGGCCCTGCATGGGCGCCGGCCTCGGCTGTCGGCCCTCCACTTCGGCGGCGGGACGCCGAACATGCTCAGCCCGGAGGAAGTGGGGTCGATCCTGGCGGCTCTGTCCGGGGCGTTTCGTTTCGGAAGCGGCCTGGAGGTCGCCGCCGAACTGGATCCCGAGGTCCTGACCCAGGACTGGGTGACGACCGCGTGCGTGAACGGTCTGTCCCGGGCGAGCCTGGGCGTCCAGAACCTGGACCGCAAGGTGCAGGCGGCGGTGAACCGGATCGAGGCCTTCGAGCAGATCGCCCGGGCTGTGCGCTGGCTGCGTCGGGGCGGGGTGATCTCCATCAACATGGATCTCATGTACGGTCTGCCGCATCAGACCGTGGCCAATACGCTGGCCACGGTGGATAGCCTCATGAATCTCCGTCCGGAGCGCATCTCCCTCTTCGGCTATGCCCACGTGCCCTGGATGAAGCCGCACCAGAAGCTGATCGCGGAGAGCACCCTGCCCGGGGCCGCGGAGCGGCTCGACCAGTTCGACACCGCGGCCGAGCGGCTTGCCTCTGAGGGGTATGTCCGCGTCGGCATGGATCACTTCGCCGTGCCGGAGGACGATCTGGCCCGCGCTTCGGCCGAGGGCCGGCTGCATCGGAACTTCCAAGGGTACACCACCGACGTCGCCGGAACCCTCCTGGGCCTCGGCCCGTCAGCCATCGGTCGCCTGCCGCAGGGCTTTGTCCAGAACGCCGCCCAGGAGCTGGACTGGCGCAAGGCCCTCGACCATGACGTCCTGCCGATCTCCCGGGGCGTGGAGCTGAGCGCCGATGACCGCTTCCGTGGAGAGATCATCGAGCGGCTGATGTGCGACTTCGCGGTCGACCTGGGCGAGGTCTGCGCCCGGGACGGGCGCCATCCCAGGGACCTGGTGCATGAGATCTCCCAGCTCGAGACCTTCGCCGCCGACGGCCTGGTCGAACTGGACGGCTTCCGGGTCAAGGTCACAGAGCCGGGCCGTTTGGTGGTGCGCAGCGTCTGCGCCGTCTTTGACGTCTATCTCCGCGAGGCCGAGGGGCGGCACTCGCGGGCGCTCTAGGCGCCTTTCCTCCGCCCGTCAGGCCTTCGCCAGCTCGCCGGCCTTCTCCGCCTCACCCCGGGCCACCAGCCAGTAAAGGACGGGCGTGGCGATGCGGCTGAGGAGAGTCGAGGAGATCAGGCCGCCAATGATCGCGATGGCGAGAGGCGAGTAGAGACCGGAGCGCTCGAGGGCCAGGGGGATCAGGCCTCCAATCGCGGTGACGCTGGTCAGGAGAACAGGCAGGAAGCGCACCTCGCCGGCCCGTTCGATCGCTTCGCGCAGGGGAACCCCCTCGCGTCTCAGCTGCTCGGTGAAGTCGACCAGCAGGATCGAGTTTTTGATCTCGATCCCAATCAGGGCGATGATCCCGATCACCGCGGTGAAGGAGAGGGAATTGCCCGTGATGGCCAGGGCGCCGACGGCGCCGAACAGGCCCAGCGGGATGATGCCGGCGACCACCAGGGCGCTCTTGAACCGGCCGAACTCCAGGACAAGGACGGCCAGGATGCCGAAGATCGCGATGGTGATGGCCGCGCCCAGTCCCGCGAAGCTTTCCGACTGGGCCTCCGCCTGCCCGCCATAGCTCAGCTTGTAGCCCGGGGGCAGTGCGAGATCGGCCAGGCGGCGCTCGACCTCCACGCTCACTTTTGACGCGAGAGCGCCGGGTTCGAGGAAGGCCGAGATGGTCACGGTCCGCTCCCGTTCGAACCGGTCGATCCGGGCCGGCCCGGTCACGGGCGTCGGCGCGGAGAGGGTCGAGAGGGGAGTCGCCCCTCCGTTCGCGGTGGGCACGTAGACAGAGCCGAGGGCGTCGAGTTCATTCCGGTCTCCGACGCCTGTTGACTCCATGGGCAGGCGCACCTTGACCGAGTAGTCGTCACCGTCGGAGTCCCGGAAGCGGGCCGCTTCCTCGCCGCTCAGGGCCAGCCGGACGATGCGTCGGGCCGCCCCGGGGGCGACGCCGAGGGTCGCCGCCTTGGCCTCATCCAGGCCCAGGTCGAGGTCGGTGCGCTCCACCCGCAGGGGGTTGCTGATGTCGCGCGCCCCGGGGGTCGCCTTGAGAATCTGCTCGATCCGGTCCGCGCCCGCCTTCAGCACCTCCAGCCGCTCGCCGGTCAGGCGGACCTCGATGGGCGCCGCGACGGGGGGGCCGTTCTCGAACAGGACCAGGGTGATCCGGGCTCCGGGATAGTGGGAAAAGTCCTCGCGAAGGCGGGCGATGACCTGCTCGCTCTTCCCGGGGCGCCAGGCCTTGAGGCCGACGAAGACCTCGGCGTAGCTGGCGCTGATTTCCTCCTGCCACTGGTTGTAGAAGATCTGGGGATTGCCGCGACCCAGGTTGCCGGCGCGCCAGGCCACCTCGGGCTCCCGCGCGAGGACGGTCTCCACATGGCGCAGGGCCTGGTCGGTGCGCGCCAGGGCGGTCCCGTCCGGCAGCTTGATGCGGACCAGGAACTGGGGCGTCTCGGCGGGCGGGAAGAGGCTTGTGCCGATGGCCCGCGCCATGGGGATGGCCGTCAGGCACAGGGCCAGGATGAGGCCGGTCGTCAGGAAGGGGCGCTCCAGGCCGGCGTGCAGGATGGGCGCGTAGAACTTCTGAATACCCTTGTTCACCGCCCGCAGCAGGGCGTTGCCCTCGGGGGCCTCGTGGCGCGAGAGGATGCGGCTGGCCAGGAAGGGAATGATGGTCAGGGCCACCAGGAGGGAGGCGCCCACGGTGACCAGGACGGTGACCGGGAGGGAACGGATGTAGGCCCCCGCGCCCTCAGGCAGGGCCATCAGCGGCAGGAAGGCCAGCATCAGGGCGGCGGTGCAGCCCACGACGGCAAGACCGATCTGACGCGTTCCGTTGATGGCCGCCGTGATGCGGTCCTCGCCCTCCCGCATGCGCCTCGCGATGTTCTCGACCACCACGATGCTGTCGTCGACCAGGAGGCCGAGGGCCAGGACGAAGCCGGCGATGGACAGCTGGTTGAGGGTGAAGCCGAAGGCCTGGAGCAGGGCGAGGCCGATCAGCAGGGACAGGGGAATAGACATCATCACCACCACGCCGGCCCGCAAGCCGAGGGGCAGGAGGGTAATCAGGACCAGTCCCAGGGCGATGGCGAAGTCGCGGAACAGTTTGTTCAGCCGGTGGTCGACATTCTCGGCCTGGAAGAAGACCCGCTCCAGCTTCACGCTGGCGGGCAGGGTCTTCTCGTGCTCGTCCAGCGCGCGCCGAATCTGCGCCGTAATCCGCCCGACGTCCTCGCCATCCTTCTGGGTGACGGTCACGAACACCGCCCGCTTGCCGTTGAACCGGGCCAGATGGCCCGGCTCGTCCTGGGCCCAGGCCACCTCGGCGACGTCGCGGACCCGGACGACGCGTCCCTCAAGGCTGCGCACCGGTGTGTCCGCCACAGACTCGAGCGTCTCGAAGGCGCCGCCCGTCTTGACGTTGAACCTGCGATCGCCCGCCTGCAGGGCGCCTACCGGGGCCTCGGCGCCTCGCGCCCCGAGGGCGTCGGTGACCGCGGTGGCGGGGAGCTGAAGCACCGCAAGCCTGGCCAGGTCGAGGGAGACCCGCACCTCCGAGGCTGGCGCACCCCAGTAGCGGGCCTGCCGGACGCCGGGCGTCCGGGCGAGGTCCTCGCGAAGGCGCTCCGCAGCCTTCTCGAGCCGGCGCATGGGCAGGGTGTCGCTGACCAGGGCCACCTGGACAATGGCCACCTCCGTGGTCCGCGCTCGGTTGACTTCCAGGCGGACGATCCCGTCCGGCAGGGTCGGGCGCAGGGCGTTCACCTCGCGCACCACCTCGTCGTACTTCCGTTCGGGATCTACGTCGTAGCTGAACTCGACGCTGACGACGCCGACGCCGTCCTGGCTGTTGGAGCTGATCTCTTTGACCGAATCGAGGCCATCGATCGCCTCTTCAATAGGATCGACGATCAGCTGCTCCACCTCGGCGGGCTCGGCGCCTGGCAGGACCGCCTGGACGATGACGATCGGCAGGGGGAAGTGCGGGTCCTCCGACCGAGGGGTCGAAAGGAAGGCGTTGATCCCCAGGGCCGCCAGCAGGGCGAAGGCGACGAGGGTGAACTGCCAGCGGCGGACCGCGAAGCCGGCGATATCGAGGTTCATTTGAGGGCGCCGGTCAGGGCGCTGGCGTCGGCGATACGGACGCGCTCGCCATCGCTGAGGAAGCCGCCGCCGGCGGTGACCACCCGGTCGCCCGCGGCGAGACCGCGAAGGCGCGCATGGTCGCCGTCAAAGCCGAGGAAGACGACCTGTGTGCGGGTCACCCGGTCGCCCTTGAGGCGGAAGACATAGGCCTTCTGCCCGCTGGCCTCGATCACGGCTTCGGCGGGCGCACGGACGACGTCCTGGACGCCGCTGGCGGCCGGGAAGACCGCCTTGGCGGTAAGGCCGCTCCGCAGATCCGGCCGGCTGGGAACTTCGATCTCCACCGTCACGGCGCCGGTGCGCGGGTCTGCGCCCTGGCCCACCCTGGCCACCCTTCCGGTGAGCGCCTCGCCCGGCAGGGAGTCGATCTTGGCCTTGACCTCCTGTCCGACGAAGACCCGGCCTATGTCGCGATCGGCGACCGGGACCCGCAGGACGAGGGGGCTGGACAAGTCGGCGACCCGCAGGACGGCTTGTCCCGGCTGGAGCACCTCGCCGGCCTGGGCCAGCCTTTCGAGGACCACGCCGCTGGCGGGTGCGACCAGCCGCGACCATCGACCGTCGAAGGCGGCGGAGTCATAGGCCGCCTGGGCAGCTGTCACGGCGGTGCGGCGATCCTCCAGCCGCTGCGTGCTGACATATCCCTGGGCGAAGAGGGCTTCGTCCCGACGCAGGTCCCGGCGGGCGCGCTCCAGGTCCGCCTCGGCCTGGGTGACCCGGGCGTTCACCGCCGCCGGATCGATCCGGGCCAGCACCTGACCGGCGGACACCGGGTCTCCGGCATCGACGGCAAGCGCGGTCATCACCCCCCCGACCCGGAAGGACAGGTTCATTTCCCTCTGCCGCTCCAGGGCGCCGCTGAGGGTCAGGCCGCCGCCCGATCCGTCAGGCTCCACGAGGGCGGTCTCGACCGCCGGCGGCGGGGGCGGGGCCGGATCTTCGGCAGGGCTGCAGGCCCCGAGGGCCAGAAGGCCGGAGGCCAGCAACGCCGAAAGGGCGATGGGAGGCCGCAGGCGTGGGAAGGGCGGAGCCATGGCGATGCACCGGTAAAACTATCACTCGTCACTTATCACTGATAGCTTACCTCCTCTTGTCAAGTTCGACCGGGCGCCAGGTGAGGTGAATTCGACGTCATGATCCCCGTGGAAGGTCGATCGACCCGGAAGCCGAGAGGGCGCGGAAATGAACGCCGCGAAGAGATTCTCAACGCCGCCCTGCGTCTGTTCTCACAGTCCGGAGTGACGGCCGTCTCCACACGCGATATCGCCGGGGCGGTCGGGATCTCGCAGCCTGTGCTCTACACCCATTTCCGCAACCGGGACGACCTGTTGGCGGAGGTGACCGAGCGGGCCTTCAGCGAACTCGAACAGCGCGTGAGTCCCTTTTCCATCGACGCCATGACGGGTCGCGCCGCCTTCCTGCGGTTCTGCCGAATTTATGTCGACTTTGGACTGGAACAGCCGGACGCCTATCGCATGGCCTTCATGCTGGAGAAGCGCAAATCCCGCCTTGAGGCCCTGGATCCACGCATCCTGGCGGCGGGACTGAAGACCTTCCAGCGCTTCGAGGAGCGCCTGGCGCGCCTGGTCTCCAGGGGCCTGACCCGGCCCGGCGATGCGCGGCTGCTGGCCCAGACGCTCTGGGCGGGACTGCACGGCCTAGTCTCGCTGTTGCTCGCCCGGCAGGACTTTCCCTGGGCGGATCGCGAAACCCTCATCACCCGGCACCTCGACATGCTGGCGGATGGTCTCTTTCAGCCTGAAGACGTCACCCCCCGCCGTTGATGTTGATCTTCTGGCCGTTGGCGTAGGGATTGGCGGACGAGACCAGCCAGGTCACGGCGGCGGCCACGTCCTCGGGGGTGGAGACCCGGCCGAAGGGCGAGCGGGCGTCCAGCTCATGGATATCGGCGAGGCCGGTGGTGGCCTTGGTCAGGCGTTTGCCCATCTCGGTGACGGTCAGGGACGGGGCGACGATGTTGCAGCGGATGCCGTGGGCGCGCTCTTCCTTGGCGACGGTGAGGGCCAGGGCCTCCATAGCCGCCTTGCCCATGTTGTAGGGCCCGCCGCGGGCCGCCATGCCCATCGTGGCCACCGAGGAAATCATGATGATGTCGCCCCGGCCGCGGGTCCGCATCTGCGGAATCAGCAGCTTGCAGAGATAGTGCGGGCCGAAGGCGTGGACCCGCACCACCCGCTCCATCTCGGCGGGATCGGTATCGGCCACCGACTGGCCGCGGCTGGCGATGCCGGCGTTGTTCACCAGGATGTCGACCCCCCCGAAGTCGCGCACCACGGCCTCGGCCATGGCGGCGTCCTGGTCGAAGTCCTCGACCGCAGCGGCGTAGGTGCGCGCTGTGCGGCCCATGGCGCGGATTTCGGCGGCGGTCTCCTCGGCGGCCTCGGCGTCGGAGCGGTAGTTGACGGCGACGTCCGCCCCGGCCTCGGCCAGGAACAGGGAGATGGCCCGGCCGATTCCCCGGCCGCCGCCCGTCACGAGGGCGACGCGCCCTGAAAGATCGATCTGCATGGCCCCTTGTCTCCTCCGTCCCGCATTTTCTCCTTCCTAGCCGACGCGGGCGGTCGGGTCAGGGGGATTCTCGCAGTCCCTCGCTTGACAGCGTCGGTCGGCGTGCGACGAGCCTTCACGGATCGATGGAAAACAGGCGGGTCGGGCGGGGCGCCGGACCCGGAGAGGCGGGATGCCAGGAGCCGAGGCGACGGGGATCGAAAGGAAGGGCCCAGGCCGGCCATGCGCGCGCCGCAGGGCCTTCACCGCGGGTCTCGCCGTCCTGTGCCTGGGCGGCCTCGGACCGGCCGCGCCTGGCCCGGATCCCGCCTTCCGCTACACCGTCGCCGGGGCCGGGCCGCTGGTGCTGCTGGAGAGCCCTCATGCCGGCTCGCCGTCGGTCGGGACCCTGGCCTCCGGCGCCCGCGGCCTCGTCCTGACGGGGCGATGGGCGCAGGGCGAAGCGGGCGATCTCTGGGAGGTCCTGTCCGCCGAACGGGACGCCCGCCCTGCCTGGGCGGCGGCCGCGCGGCTGGAGCCCGGCGCCGCCGACCCGGAACCCTTTGCCCTTCAATGCGCGGGGACGGAGCCCTTCTGGGGCCTCAGGCTGACGGCGGGCATGGCGCGGATGAGCCGCCCGGGACAGGCGGACAGCGTCCTGCGGGCTGGCGCGCGACGGGGCGCCTCGGGTGATCCGCGGGTCTTTGTCCAGAGCCTGACCGGGAAGGGCCCCGGACCGGGACAGGCGGTGGTGATCCGCCGGGCCGCCGGGTGCTCGGACGGAATGTCCGATCTCGCCTACCCGTTCGAAGCGGTCGTCACCACGCCTTCGGGCGAGGTCCTGGCCGGCTGCTGTCGGCGGACCGGCGGCTGAATGGGATTTGACGGCGCCGGTTCGAGAGATCAGCCTTGGCCCGCGACCCGCAGACAGAGAGACCCCGAACATGCCCGCCCCCGCCAACACTGAATTCGAGATCCGCGGCGTCAACCACATCGCCCTGGTCTGCCGGGACATGGCCCGCACGGTGGCCTTCTATCGCGACGTCCTGGGCATGCCCCTGGTCAAGACCATCGAGCTGCCCATGAAGTCGGGCCAGCACTTCTTTTTCGACATCGGCAACGGCGACTCCCTCGCCTTCTTCTGGTTCCCCGACGCCCCGGCCCAGACCCCGGGCGTCTCCTCGCCCCGCACCCTGCCGCACGAGGGCGGGCTGGTCACCGCCCATGGCTCCATGAACCATCTGGCCTTCAATGTGCCGGTCGAGAAGTTCGACGCCTATGT
>NZ_JADCBG010000206.1 GCF_020253645.1 Phenylobacterium sp. | reverse complement strand
TGGGGGTGGCGGCCCTGCATCCGCCGGGCGGGCCAGCGGCGCTGGAGGTCCGGGCCTTCTTCGGCGACGGGGCCCTGGTGGAGGATCCCGTAACGGGCAGCCTGAACGCCGGCCTCGCCCAGTGGCTGATCGGCGCCGGGCGCCTGCCGCCGCGCTATGTGGCCAGCCAGGGCGCGGCGCTCCGCCGGGCGGGCCGGATCACCGTCTCGGCGGAGGCCGGCGGAACCTGGATCGGCGGCCAGGCCGTGATCGTTCTGGAAGGAACCGCCGCCCTCGACTAAGGGAGGGACCGGAAACGGAGGCGTCCATGTCAGGCAAGGTGCGCAAGGCGGTGCTGCCGGTGGCGGGGCTGGGCACGCGGGTGCTGCCCGGCGCCAAGGTCACGCCCAAGGAAATGCTGAACGTCGTCGACCGGCCGATCCTGTCCTACATCATCGAGGAGGGCCGGGCGGCGGGCATCGAGCACTTCGTCTTCGTCACCGGCCGCGGCAAGGGCGCCATCGAGGACTATTTCGACCACCACGTCGAACTCGAGGCCCAGCTGGAGGCCAAGGGCAAGCTCGACGTCCTGGCCGACATCCGCCGCGACCTGCCGAAGCCGGGCGAGATGAGCTTTGTGCGCCAGATGGCGCCCCTGGGCCTGGGTCACGCCGTCTGGTGCGCCCGGGACATCATCGGCGACGAGCCCTTCGCCGTCATGCTGCCGGACATGCTGATGATGGCCGAGCCCGCCGCCCTGGCCCAGGCGACGGCGGCCTTCGACCGGGTCGGCGGCAACATCGTCGTCGTCGAGCCGGCGCCGGAGGGCCAGGCCCACAAGTACGGCATCGTCGCCCTCGACGGACAGAAGGGCCGCCTAAACCGAATGACCGGTATGGTCGAGAAGCCTGCGCCGGGGACCGAGCCGTCCAATCTTTTCATTTCCGGTAGGTACGTCCTCCAGCCCGAGATCTTCGATCGGCTCGCCAAGCACCGGAAGGGCGCCGGCGGCGAGATCCAGCTGACCGACGCCATGGCCGACCTGATGGCCGACCAGGTCTTCCACGCCCTGGAATACGACGGCATCACCTATGACTGCGGCGACAAGCTGGGCCTCCTGCGGGCGAACGTCGCCTACGCCCTGAAGCGGCCCGACCTGGCCGAGGGGGCCCGGGGGATGCTGAAGGACCTTCTGGGGGCGTGAGGCTCCTCGTCTTCGGCTTCGGCTACTCCGCCCGCGCCCTGGCTGCGCGGACGGCGGGTGACGTGCACGTCACCGCGACGGTGCGGACCCCCCTGCCAGCCCCCTGGCGCGACGCCGTCGAGACGGTCCCGGCCGGCGATGGCGACGCCCTGGCGACGGTCCTGAGACGCAGCGACGCCCTCCTCGTGACCGCCGCCCCCGACCCGGAGACCGGCCTCTGCCCAGGCTTCGAAGCCCTGGCCCCGCACCTCGCCTCCGGGTCCGGACCGGGCTGGATCGGCTACCTCTCGACCACCGGCGTCTACGGCGACCGAGGCGGCGGATGGGTGCGCGAGACCAGCGAACTGCGGCCGGCCTCGGAGACCGCACGGCGCCGCGTGGCGGCCGAAGCGGCCTGGGCGGGGACGGGCCGGCCGCTGGCGATCTTCAGGCTTCCGGGCATCTACGGCCCCGGCCGCTCGGCCCTGGACCGGGTGCGCGAGGGGTCCGCCCGCCGGATGACGGCGCCGGGGCAGGTGTTCAGCCGCATCCATGTGGACGACCTGGCCGACGGCCTCGCCGCCGCCCTGGCCCGGCCGGACCGGACCGGCGTCTTCAACCTCTGCGACGATGAGCCCGCGCCGGCCGCCGACGTCACCCTGGAGGCCTGCCGCCTGCTGGGCGTCGAGCCGCCGCCGGAAACGCCCCTGGACCTGGACGCCCTGACCCCCGCCGCCCGACGCTTCTGGGCCGAGAGCAAGCGGGTCTCCAACGCCCGGGCCAAGGCGGCCCTCGGCTGGCGCCCCGCCCACCCCACCTATCGCGAGGGCCTGGCGGCCATCCTCGCCGCCGGCGGCTAGCTATCCGCAGAGCTCGTCCACGAAGGCCAGCAGCCGTTCGATATCCTGCGGGCGGGACAGGCGGTGGTCGCCGTCGCGGACCAGGCTGAAGACCTGGTCCCGGGCCGACAGGGCCTCGGCCAGGGCCAGGGCGTGGCGCCAGGGAACGTCAGGGTCCGCGCCGCCCTGCAGGATCCGCACGGGCAGATCGATCCCCACCGGCCCGGGCAGGAGGCTCCAGTCCCCCGCCTCGTCAAGGAAACGGCGGGTGATGGGATAGGGGTCGCCATACTCCGAGGGGCGCATCCAGACCCCGTCCCGGGCCAGGGCGGCGCGGTCGGCGTCGGTCATCTCCGGGACCATCAGGGCCTGGGGGAAGTCGGCGGCGGGGGCGACGAGGACCAGGCCCCTGACCCGCTCCGGCCGGGCCAGGGCGCAGAGGCAGGCCAGCCAGCCGCCCATGGAAGAGCCCACGAGGACCAGGTCGCCGGTCGTGAGGGTATCGATCATCGCCAGGGCGTCGGCCCGCCAGGACCCGATGGTCCCATCGGTGAAGGCGCCGCCCGACTCCCCGTGGCCCGAGTAGTCGAAGCGCAGGAAGGCCCGGCCGGCGGCGAGGGCCTGGTCGGCCAGGGCCTGGGCCTTGGTCCCGGTCATGTCCGACTTGAAGCCACCCAGCCAGACCACGGTGGGGCCGCGCCCCGCGACGGCCCGCCAGGCCAGGGGAACCCCCGCCTCGCGCTCCAGGTGTCCGGATGTCTCCTGCATGACCCCTGCATAGCGCCGGGCGCCGGCCTGCGCTATCAGGACGCAGTGAGCCTTCCTCCGAACTTCACCCTCCTGCAGGTGGTCCCCGAACTGGAGACCGGCGGCGCCGAGCAGACGACGCTGGACGTCGCCCGCGCCGTGGTCGCCGCAGGCGGCCGGGCCCTGGTGGCGAGCGCGGGCGGCCGCATGGAGGCGGCCCTCGCGGCGGCGGGAGGCGAGCTGGTCCGTCTGCCCATGCAGAGCAAGAATCCCCTGGTCATGCTGCAGAGCGCCCGGGCCCTGCGCCGGGTCATCCGTGAGCGGAGGGTCAGCCTGGTCCACGTGCGCTCACGGGCGCCGGCCTTCCCGGCCCTGTGGGCGGCGAGGGCGGAAGGCGTGCCGACCGTGGCCACCTACCACGGCATCTACCTGGCGAAAGGCCCGCTGAAGCGCTGGTACAACGCCGTCATGACCCGGGTGGACCGGGTGATCGCCAACTCCGAATACACGCGAGACCATGTCCTGACCGAGCACGGGATCGCGCCCGAGAAGGTCGTCTCCATCCCTCGGGGCGTGGACCTGGAGCGCTTCGACCCCGTCCGCGTGGCCCCGGAACGCGTCGCAGCCCTCAGGGGCGCCTGGGGCCTGCCGGATGGGAGCGAGGGGTCCCTGGTCTTCCTGCTGGCCGGCCGCCTGACCCCGATCAAGGGGCATGAGACCATCATCGCCGCTGCAGCCCGCCTCAAGGGCGAGGGGCGGGACCTGCGGGTCATCTTCGCGGGCGACGACCAGGGCCGGACGGCCTTCCGCCAGTCCCTCGAGGCCAGGGTGCGCGAGGCGGGGCTGGAGGGCCGGGTGCGACTGGTCGGGCACTGCGACGACATGCCGGCGGCCTTCCTGGCGGCGGACGTCGCCCTCTTGCCCACCCTGGTCCCGGAGTCCTTCGGCCGGGCGGCCGTGGAGCCCCAGGTCATGGGCCGGCCGGTCATCGCCTCGGACCACGGGGGGACGACCGAGACGGTCCTGCCCGGCCAGACGGGGTGGCTGGCGCCGCCCGGCGAGACTCAGGCCTGGGCCCGCGCCATGGCCGAGGCGCAGGACCTTGGGGGAGAAAAGCTTCGCCGGCTCGGACAGTCCGCTCGCGACCGCGCTGTGAAACTGTACTCGAACGACGCCATGTGCGCTGCGACCCTGTCGGTGTATGAGCAGGTCCTGGACGCGCGGAAGGGCGGGACATGAGCCACGAGATCCGCAGGGTTCTGGTGATCAAGCTGTCGGCCCTCGGCGACTTCGTGTTGGCCCTGGCGGCGATGAAGCGGATACGGGAGGCCCATCCCAAGGCGCACCTCACCCTGCTGACCACCCCGCCCTTCGAGGCCCTCGCCCGGGCCTGCCCCTATTTCGACGAGGTGGATGCGGGCGGCAAGCCGGAGGGCGTCGGCGAGTGGATGGCCCTCCGCCGGCGGTTGAAGGCCGGACGCTTTGACCGGGTCTATGATCTCCAGACCTCCGCCGCCTCCGCCCGCCTTTTTCTCCTGCTCTGGCCCTTCCCCCCGGCCTGGTCGGGCGTGGCCTTTGGCTGCGCCCTGCCGCACCGAACGCCCGGCAAGGACCTGATGCACACCCTGGAGCGCCAGGCCGACCAGCTGAAGTCGGCGGGAATCTGGCCAGACGCCCCGACCGGGCCCTTCTCTGCGCCGCCGCCCGACCTGTCCTGGATCGGCAGCGCCGGGCGGGACCGGAGGCGGCGCTCCGATCGGCCGTTCATCATGCTGATACCCGGCGGCTCGGCCCACCGGCCGGACAAGAGATGGCCGGCCGAAGGCTATGGCCGGCTCGCCCGGCGGCTTCACGCCAGGGGGTACGACATCGTCGTGATCGGCGGCCCCCAGGAAAGCGCCCTCGCCAGGGAGATCCAGAGAAACCTTCCCCAGGCGAGAGACCTGACCGGAAGGACCGATTTTGCGACCATCGCCCTGCTGGGGGCCGAGACCGCCCTGGTGGTGGGCAACGACACCGGACCGCTCCATCTGGCGTCAGCCGCGGGAGCCCCGACCGTGGCCCTCTTCTCCCGCGCCTCGGACCCGGGCCTGTCGGCGCCCCGGGGACATGTGATCGTCATCCAGACCGACGACCTGGCGGGGCTGGACCCGCTGACGGTCGAGCGCGCGGCGATCAGCCTCCTGCCCCTGGAAGGCAGCGCTTGATCGCAGGGGCCCAGGGGGTCATATATCGACATGCGCCGGGCTCCGTCCCGCGCGTCCCGCCGAAACAGACTGAGGAGCAAAAGCCTATTCGCCGGCCCATGCAGGCGCCGCCCGTCAAAGACGGTCCGCGCATCAACGAAGACATCCGAGTCCCCCGGGTCCTGCTGATCGATCAGCATGGCGAGAAGCAGGGGGTGATGCCCACCTCTTCCGCACTGGAGGCCGCCGAGGAAGCCGGGCTTGACCTGGTCGAGATCGTTCCGAACGCCGACCCGCCCGTCTGCAAGATTCTGGACTACGGCAAGTTCAAGTTCCAGGAGCAGAAAAAGAAGAACGAGGCCCGCAAGCGCCAGAAGGTCGTGGAGATCAAGGAGATCAAGCTGCGGCCGAACATCGACACCCATGACTATGAGGTCAAGGCGCGGTCCATGCACCGGTTCTTCGGTGAAGGCGACAAGGTGAAGGTCACCCTCCGGTTCCGCGGACGTGAGCTCGCCCACCCGGAGCTGGGCATGAAGCTGCTCCAGCAGGTGAAGGCCGACTTCGAGCCGGTGGCCAAGGTCGAGTACGAGCCCCGCATGGAGGGCCGCCAGATGATCATGATCCTGGCGCCCAAGTAGGATTTTCGACCGGGCGGCGCCGGATTTCGTCGCCGCCCGCCCTTGCCCCCCCCGCGCCGCGGCCGTAACAGACGCCGCATGTCGGAGGCCGCCCGCCAGACCAAGCCTGCGTCGCCTTATGCGGCGATCGCCCTGACGGCGGTGATCTTCATCAACCTGCTGGGCTTCGGGATCATCATCCCGCTGCTGCCCTTCTACGCCAAGTCCTTCGACGCCCCGGCCTGGCAGATCGCCCTGATCTTCTCGGCCTACTCGATCGGCGCCTTCTTCGGCGAGCCGCTCTGGGGCCGGCTGTCCGACCGCTTCGGGCGCAAGCCGATCCTGATCCTGACCATCACGGGCAACTGCCTGTGCTACCTGGCCCTGGCCTTTGCACCCAACATCGTGGCCGCCTTCCTGATCCGCCTGGTCGGTGGCCTGGCCTCCGGGAACGGCGCCGTCATCCAGGGCTATCTGGCCGATGTCACCCCGCCGGAGCAGCTGACCCGGCAGATGTCCTACCAGGGCGCGGCCTGGAATGTGGGCATGATCGTGGGGCCCTCGCTCGGCGGCCTCCTGGCCAACCCGGACGCCGGGCCGGAGGGCTTCCGCCTGCCCCTCTTCGTCGCCTCGGCGCTGGCAGGCGCCTGCGTGCTGGCGATCCTGATCGTCATCCGGGAGAGCAACCACCGCCGGGAGGTGGAGTCCCGCAGGGTCCGGCTGCTGTCCGGTCTCAAGGACATGGTGGAGAACCCGGTCCTCGGCCGCCTGATGCTGCTGTCCTTCATCGTCGGGTTCGCCTTCACCGGGATCGAGTCGATCTTCGGGCTCTGGGCCAACGAGCGGATGGGTTGGACCCCCCGGGAGATCGGCGTCTGCTTCGCCTTCGTGGGGGTCTCGGCGGCGATCTCCCAGATGTTCCTGACCGGTCCGCTGTCGGAGCGCTTCGGTGAAGGCCGGATGCTGGCGGTGGGGATGGGGATGACCGTCCTGGGCTCCGGGCTCCTTGTGGTCGCGCCAAGCGCCGTGACGACCACCGCTCTGATGTGCCTGACCGCCGTCGGCCAGTCCGTGGCCTTCCCCAATGTGGCGTCGATGATCTCCCGGACCGCAGATCCCCACCGGCAGGGCCAGATCCAGGGTCTGAACAACGCCTGTGGCGCCCTGTCCCGGGTGGCCGGGCCATTCTGCGCCGGACTGGTGTTCCCGGTGAACATCAATGCGCCCTTCGTGCTCGGCGCAGCACTGGTGGCGCCGGCGATCTTCCTCGCCCTTTCCGCGAGCCGGCGGGCGCCCCCCCTGCCCCGATAGCGGGACGCCGGAAAAACGCCCCAATGCCCGTCCTGTCTTTGGCGCGGAAGGTTGACAGACATTTTTTGTATGCACATAAAATAAATGGATATCGAGTTCGATCCGGCGAAGAGCGAACGGAACCGGCGTGAGCGCGGCTTTGGCTTTGAAGACGCCGACGGGTTCGATTTCACCACGGCGCTGATCTGGGTCGACAGCCGACGCGCCTACCCCGAGACGCGCTACGCCGCCTTGGGATTCGTGCAAGGCCGGCTACACGCCCTGGTGTTCATGGAAACAAAGGCGGGGATTCGTGTGATCAGCTTCCGGAAGGCCAATGCAAGGGAGATCAGACTTCATGCCCGCCACCGATGGAGCCTCCCGGCCCGACGCCGACAATCCGGAGTGGACCGAGGCCATGGCCGCCGCCGCCGTGAGGCTCGAGGCCCTTCCCGAAGGCCTGCAGCGAAAGCTCCGCGGACGCCCGAGAGCGGCGGTCACCAAGCAGAGGACCACGCTCCGACTTTCACGCGAAGTCCTCGAACAGTTCCGGGCCACAGGCCCCGGCTGGCAGACCCGGATCGACATCGCGCTGAAGGACTGGCTGGAGGGTCGGGGGCGTCTGGGTTAACGTCGGTTCTGGCCTCTGGGTATGAACCAGCAGCCTGAAGAACTGACGGTGAAGAGCCATGCCGCTAACCGCTGTGCAGTCCGCCTTGCTCGCAGCCATCGAGCAGACGCTCTGGAACGATCCCCGGATCGACGGCCTTTGGCTTTCAGGCAGCCTTGGGCAGGGCGGCGGCGACGACTACAGCGACGTTGACGTCATCGCGCGCGTTGGCGATCCGCCAGCAAGCCGGATCGGGCGGGAGTATGCCGAGCGGGCTGACGAGATCGTCCCTGTCGTACTGGTCAATCTTCTGTTCGGCGACCGTGTCCTTAACGTCGTTACCCGGACATGGGAGAGGTTTGACATCCTCTTTCTCGAGCCGCCAGAACTGCAAATGTACGACTCCGCCCGGCTGACCCAGATCTTCAACCGCGGAGCCTCCGGACCGCCGATGCAGGTTCGGATTGACTATCAGCCGTCGCCTGAGACGATCCTCAAGATCGTTAATGAGTTCCTGCGGGTCCTCGGGCTCTTCCCGGTCGCCGTGGGTCGCGGGGAGTGGCTGTTGGCGCAGGCTGGCATGGAACTCCTTCGGCGCCTGACAATCGACCTGATGCTTGAGGAGAATCGCCTCTCTACCGCTGATCGCGGAGGCGCCCTGCATCTCAACACGCTCCTGACCACCGAACAGCGTCAGGCACTCGAGGGCCTCCCTGCCGTCACTGCCGACCGGGACAGCGCCTTTGCCGGCAATCGGGCCGTGGCGGCTCTGTTCCTGCCCCGAGCACGGCGACTTGCCGCCGAGGTGGGCGCCGCTTGGCCAGACGCATTCGAGGCGGCGACCCGGGACCAGCTCAAGCTTCGCATTGGCTTCTCGCTGCCCTGAGCGGCTTGTCCAACCCCAAAGCTGGATCCGCTGGGGCTTGCCCCGGCGGCCCTTCTGGCGTAATGACCCGCCCCTTCGGAGCCGCCTGGCCAAAGGCATGCCAGGGCGGCTCATCAATACGCCAGAGGACGGGGCCGGAAGGTTCCGACG
>NZ_JADCBG010000205.1 GCF_020253645.1 Phenylobacterium sp. | reverse complement strand
GGGAACCTGGTCTTCATGCAGTTCGAGCAGATGGCCGACGGGACCCGTCGCCCCCTGCCCAAGCCTCAGATCGACACCGGCAGGGGTCTGGAGCGCATCACCGCCGTCCTGCAGGGCGTGCACGACAACTATGACACCGACCTCTTCCGCACCCTGATTTCGGCCTCCCAGGGCCTGGTGGGTCCGGGCGGGGAGGCGGCCTCCCACCGGGTCATCGCCGACCACCTGCGCTCGTCCAGCTTCCTGATCGCCGACGGCGTCTCGCCCTCTAACGAGGGCCGGGGCTATGTCCTGCGCCGGATCATGCGCCGGGCCATGCGTCATGCCCACCTCCTGGGCGCCCAGGAGCCCCTGATGCACCAGCTGGCGCCGACCCTGATTTCGGAGATGGGCGAGGCCTATCCCGAGTTGCGCCGCGCCCAGCCCATGATCGTGGAGACCCTGCGCCAGGAGGAGGAGCGCTTCCGGCGCACCCTCGGGCGCGGCATGGCCCTGCTGGAAGAGGCGACCACCGGCCTGGGCGAGGGCGACCGCCTGCCCGGCGAGGTGGCCTTCCGCCTCTATGACACCTACGGCTTCCCGCTGGACCTGACACAGGACGCCCTGCGCGCCCGCGGCGTGGCGGTGGACCTGGACGGCTTCCAGGACGCCATGCGCCGCCAGCGCGAAATGGCCCGCGAAGCCTGGACCGGCTCCGGCCAGGCCGCGGCCGCGGCCGAATGGTTCGGCATCCGCGAGCGCCTCGGAGCCACCGAGTTCCTGGGCTATGAGCGCACCGAGGCCGAGGGCGAGCTGGTGAGCCTGGTCCGCGGCGGGGACGAGACGCCCTCCGCCGGCGCCGGCGAGACCGTCTTCGCCGTCTTCGACTGCACCCCTTTCTACGCCGAGGGCGGCGGCCAGGCGGGGGATGTGGGCGTGGCGACCTGGTCCGGCGGACGGGGGCGCGTGCTCGACACCCAGAAGCAGGCTGGTGATCTTTTCGTCCATGAAATCGAGATCTTGGAGGGTGAACTTCAGGTGGGCCACAGGATCCGGCTGGCCGTGGATGCAGACCTGCGCCGCACCACCAAGGCCAACCATTCGGCCGCCCATCTCCTGCACGCGGCCCTGCGCCATGTCCTTGGGCCCCATGTCGCCCAGAAGGGCCAGATGGTGGACGGCGAGCGTGTCCGCTTCGACTTCAGTCATGGCGGACCGGTCACCCAGGCCGAGATCGAAGCCATAGAGGCGGAGGTCAACGCCGTGATCCGCCAGAACCGCTCGGCCCGGACCGAGGAAATGGCGCCGGAAGCGGCGATCGCCGCCGGGGCTGTGGCCCTGTTCGGCGAGAAGTACGGCGAGTCTGTCCGCGTCCTGACCCTGGGCGAGGCCCTTGAGGGCGACGGCGCCTATTCCGTGGAGCTGTGTGGCGGCACCCATGTCGACCGCACCGGGGACATCGCCCTGTTCAAGATCGTCTCCGAGGGCGGCGTCGCAGCCGGTGTGCGCCGGATCGAGGGGGTGACCGGAGAGGCGGCGCGCCGCTGGCTGGTCGAGCAGGCCGCCGTGGCCCGCAGCCTGTCCGAACAGTTCCGCACCCCGGTGTCCGAAGTCCTGGCCCGCGTGGAGGCCCTGGAGGCCCAGCGCCGCAAGCTCGAGAAGGAGTTGGCCGAGGCCCGGCGCCAGCTGGCCATGGGCGGCGGCGCCGCCGCGGCCAGCGGTCCCGAGGAGGTCGGCGGCGTCCAGCTTCTCGCCCGGGTCATGGACGGCGTCGGCGGCAAGGACCTGAGGCCCATCGCCGAGGAATTCAAGAAACAGGTTCCGGACGGGGTCATCGCCCTGGTGGGAACCGCCGACGGCAAGGCCGCCGTCACCGTCGCCGTCACCGGCGCGGCGGCCCAGAAGCTGAGCGCCGTGGACCTGGCAAGGGCCGCGGTCCAGGCCCTTGGCGGGCAGGGTGCCGGTGGCCGTCCCGACTTTGCACAGGGTGGTGCGCCGGACGCCGCGCGGGCCGAGGAGGGGCTGGCCGCCGTGCGGGCCCTGCTCGGCGGCTGATTCTGCGCCTCCGGTGAAAGGATCAGGGGCAGGCGGTGCGACCAGACCTCCTGGCGGGCGGCCCTCCGTCGGGGCACACGTGTTTGCGCTTCAGCTTCAGGCCCTCCCAGGGCCGGACGCCCTATCCGGACTTCTCCAGGCGCAGAGGGTGTATCCGGCGCAGAAGACGGGATGGCGCCCCCTTCCTGCAGGGTCGCTCCATCTCACCGTTCAGCCGATCCTCGATCCCGTTGAGATCCGTCAGGCTCAGGTCATCCAGCCCGGCGCGGCCATGTCAATGCTGGCGGGCCTGGGGCCGATCTGTTCGGAGTCGCCAGCCTTTGAGATCGTCCTGGACCGCGTAACCCGCCTTCGCTCGGCCATAGTCGCACTTGGTGAAACGCCCGCGCCGCTGGCGGCCTTACGCCGCCGCCTGGTTCACGAGCTCATCGGCCTCCGCCTGCCGGTTCGGACGCTGGAGATTGCGCATGTCACCCTCTTCCGGTGCGACCTCGGGGAGGGGCCAGCCCCGGCCGCGCCCCCGTCCATGCCGATCAAGGTGCGAATGCGGGTGGGAGCGCTGCGTCTGATCGAGGAGAAGGTCTTCCCATCTCTGGAGGTCGAAATCCTGCGGACCTTCGAACTCGGCGGGGCGTGTTGAGCCGGCGCGGGGGCCTTGCCTCAAGCGGCGTCCGGGGCGAGGGTTCGACGATAAGGTGAACCCTATTCAAGGTCCGGGAGGCCGCCCCATGTCTTCGCCCGTCATCAATCCCAATGGGACCCTCAAGGGAAAGGTCGCCGTCGTGACCGGCGCCAGCCGGGGCATCGGCGAGGCGATCTGCGCCCGTCTGGCCATGGAGGGCGCCCGGGTCGTGGCCTCGGCGCGCACGGCGGAGTCCGGCGAGAGCCGCCTGCCCGGCACCCTGCACGACACGGTGGACCGCCTGCGCCGCGCCGGCGCGGACGCCGCCTTCATCAAGGCCGACCTGGCCGTCGCAGCCGACCGCGAGCGCCTGATCGACGAGACCGCCGCTCTGTTCGGACCGGTGGACATCCTGATCAACAACGCCGCCATCACCTACTTCATGCCAGTGGTCGACTTCACCGAGAAGCGCTTCAAGCTGATGATGGAAGTGCAGGTCTATGCGCCCTTCCACCTGTCGCAGCTGGTCCTGCCCTCGATGATCGCGCGTGGCTCGGGGTCGATCGTGAACATCTCCTCGCCGGCGGGGATCCATCCCAAGCCGCCTTACCGCGGCGGTCGAGGCGGGACGGTCTACGGCATGTGCAAGGCCGCGCTGGAGCGCTTCACCACCGGCCTCGCCTCGGAGGTCCAGGCCAACGGCATCGCGGTGAACGTCGTCTCGCCGGGCCTCGTCGATACGCCCGGCGTGGCGGTTCATGGCCTGATCAACGCGCAGTCCAAGGACCGGGTCCAGCCCATCGAGTACATCGCCGAGGCGGTCTACCAGCTGGCCAAGGCCGATCCGGCGACCATGACCGGCCGGGTGGATTATGCCGAGCCCCTGCTGAAGGAACTGGGCCTGGAGCCTTCCGCCCTGATCTGAGCCTTGTGGAGGTGCGCGTGATGAAGTTTGCAGCAGGAGTGCTGGCCCTGGCCCTGATGACGGGATCTGCGACGGCGGAGGATCTGACCCTCGAGCGGGTCTACGCGGCGCCGGACCTGAGCGGGCCGCGCGCCCGCGGAGTCGCCCTATCGCCGGACGGGACCCTTGTCACCTATCTCCGGGCGCGGGCGGACAATCCTCGGGTGACGGACCTCTGGGCGGCGGATGTCGCCGGCGGGGCGCCCCGCCGGCTGATCGACGCCGCCGCCCTGATCCCCACCGGTCGGGACCTTTCCGAGGCCGAGAAGAGCCGCCGCGAGCGCCAGGGCGTCCAGACCTCAGGCGTGGTGGCCTACGACTGGGACGACGAGGGCCGCTTCATCCTCGCGCCCGTCGAGGGCGACCTCTGGCTCTGGACCCGGGCCGACGGATCCCTGCGCCGCCTGACCGAGACCCCTGAGGACGAGGTCGACGCCCGGGTCTCGCCCAAGGGCGGCTTCGTCTCCTTCGTCCGGGGCGACAACCTCTGGATCGCGCCGTCCGGGGGCGGAGAGGCGAAGGCCTTGACCCGGGACGGAACCGAGGTGCGCAGCTGGGCGACCCCCGAGTTCATCGCCCAGGAGGAGATGGACCGTCAGACCGGCTACTGGTGGAGCCCGGACGAGACCCGGATCGCCCTGACCCGGGTGGACCTGTCCGGCGTGGACGTCGTCGAGCGGTTCGACGTGAACGCCGCCGGCGCGGTGATCGTGCCCCAGCGCTATCCCCGGACCGGCCGTCCCAACGCCCGGGTGGAGCTGTTCGTCGCCGGCCTGGACGGCGGCGCGCCCGTGGCCGTGGACCTCGGCGCCGACCCCGACATCTATCTTGCCCGGGTGGACTGGTCCCGCAATGGGCGGACCCTGTACGTCCAGCGACAGTCCCGGGACCAGAAGCGGCTGGACCTGCTGGCGGTGGACCCGGCGACCGGGGCCTCCCGGGTCCTGCTCACCGAGACCAGCCCGCACTGGGTGGAGCTGACGGACGATTTCCGGCCGCTGAAGGACGGATCCTTCCTGTGGTCTTCCGAGCGCTCGGGCTGGAAACATCTCTATCTCTATGGTCCGGATGGCCGCCGAATCCGGCAGGTGACCCGGGGCGATTGGCCCGTCGACGCCGTCCAGGGGATCGACGAGGCCCGCGGCGTCGTCCTGTTCACCGCCAATCGAGATACGCCCGTTGAGCGCCGCCTTTACGAGGCCTCCTGGCGACGGGCCCAGGCGCCGCGCGCCCTCACCGGCGCCGGGGGCTGGTGGACCGTGAAGGTCGCCGGCCGGGGCGGGGCCTTCGTGGGAACCTACGAGGACCCGACGACGCCCCCCCGGACGGGGCTCTACCGCGCCGACGGTGAGCGCGTGCGCTGGATCGAGGAGAACCCGCTGGACGACACCCACCCCCTGGCCGCCTACCGGGACCGGCTGAGGACTCCGACCTACGGGACCCTTAAGGCTGCCGACGGGACGGACCTTTGGTGGTCCATGCGCACGCCGCCGGGCTTTGATTCCTCCCGGAAGCATCCGGTGGTGGTCCGGGTCTATGGCGGCCCCGGCAGCGCCCAGGTGCGCAAGGTCTGGCACGATCCGGCCGACCAGCTCTACCTCCAGGCCGGCTTCATCCTCTTCTCCCTCGACAATCGCGGGACGCCCAACCGTTCGACGGCCTTCAAGACCGCCATCGACCGCCGGCTGGGCCAGCTGGAGGTGGACGACCAGATCGCCGGCGCCCGCTGGCTGGCCCAACAGCCCTTCGTCGATCCCGCGCGGATCGGCGTCACCGGCTGGTCCTATGGCGGCTACATGGCGCCGATGCTTCTCACGGCGCCCGATACGCCCTTCGCCGCCGGGGTGTCCGGCGCGCCGCCGACGGACTGGACCCTCTACGACACCCACTACACCGAGCGGTACATGGGAAAGCCGTCCGAGAACCCGGCGGGCTACGCCGCCTCGGAGGTCACGGCCCGGCTGGGGCGGCTGAAGCCGGAGAGCCTGCTGCTGATCCATGGCATGGCTGACGACAACGTGACCTTCGACAACGCCACCCGGGTCATGGCCAACCTGCAGGGCAGGGGCGTCGCCTTCGAGACCATGGTCTATCCGGGCCTCCGGCACCGTGCCGGCTGGACCCAGACCCACCTGAAGCACCGCACCGCTGCGACCCTGGAGTTTTTCCGGCGGAAGCTCGGGGCCGGGCGGTAGGGGGACTTCCGAGCTGCTGTCGAATCCTTACTGAGCTTCGCCCGGAGCGCCCCCTCAGGGGCGCCATTGGCTCAGCAATTCCTCCCCCTCCTTGAGGGGGAGGTGGACCGCGCAGCGGGCCGGAGGGGGAAGCTGCGCCGCCCTTGCACCCCCTCAGCCGGCTTTGCCGGCAGCTCCCCCTGATGGGGAGCAATAGCTCGGCAATTCCTCCACCTTCAGGGGGAGGTGAACCGCGCAGCGGGTCCGAGGGGGCGGCCGGGGTGATGGGCTCAGCCCGCCGCGAGAGCCTTGTCGAGGTTTGCCGCCACCTTGTCGATGAAGCCCTCGGTGGTCAGCCAGCCCTGGGTTTCGCCGACCAGCAGGGCCAGGTCCTTGGTCATGGCTCCGGCCTCCACCGTCTCGACGCAGACCCTCTCCAGGGTGTGGGCGAAGTTGGCCAGGGCCTCGTTGCCGTCCAGCTTGGCTCGGTGCTCCAGGCCCCGGGTCCAGGCGAAGATCGAGGCGATGGAGTTGGTCGAGGTCGACTCCCCCTTCTGGTGCTGGCGGTAGTGGCGGGTGACGGTGCCGTGGGCGGCCTCGGCCTCCATGGTCTTGCCATCCGGGGTCAGGAGGACCGAGGTCATCAGGCCCAAGGAACCGAAGCCCTGGGCGACCTGGTCGGACTGGACGTCGCCATCGTAGTTCTTGCAGGCCCAGATGAAGCCGCCGTTCCACTTCAGGGCCGAGGCGACCATGTCGTCGATCAGGCGGTGCTCGTAGGTCAGGCCCGCCTCCTTGTACTGGGCGGCGAACTCGGCCTCGTAGATCTCGGAGAAGATGTCCTTGAAGCGCCCGTCATAGGCCTTGAGGATGGTGTTCTTTGTGGAGAGATAGACCGGGTAGTTGCGCTGCAGGCCGTAGGCGAGGGAGGCCCGGGCGAACTCGCGGATCGACTCGTCCACGTTGTACATGGCCATGGCGACGCCGGAGCCGGGGAAGTCGAACACCTCGTGCTCGATCTCCTGGCCATCCTCGCCCGTCCACTTGATGGTGAGCTTGCCCTTGCCGGGCACCCGGAAGTCGGTGGCGCGGTACTGGTCGCCGAAGGCGTGGCGGCCGATGATGATGGGCTGGGTCCATCCGGGGATGAGCCGGGGGACGTTCCGGCAGACGATGGGTTCGCGGAAGACGACACCGCCGAGGATGTTTCGGATGGTGCCGTTCGGCGACTTCCACATCTTCTTCAGGTTGAATTCCTTCACCCGGGCCTCGTCCGGGGTGATGGTGGCGCACTTCACGCCCACGCCGTGGCGCTGGATGGCCTGGGCGGATTCGATGGTCACCTTGTCGTCGGTGGCGTCCCGGTGCTCCATCCCCAGGTCGTAATAGTCGAGGGTGATATCGAGGTAGGGAAAGATCAGCTTGTCCTTGATCCACTGCCAGATGATGCGGGTCATTTCGTCCCCGTCGAGATCCACGACGGGGTTGGCGACTTTGATCTTGGCCATATCGGACGCGCACTCCTTGGCGAAACGGATGGAATCCAGAACTGCTATACCCCCCTGCCGGACCTGCGCAAAGGCTGAGGCAACCCCGGCGGCTTGCGCCAAACTGTCCGAGGCCTGAAAAGGGCGCTCATGGACCTCATAGCGCCCGCCATCATCCTCGACCGGCCGCAGCTCGCGCAGAACATCGGCGCTGTCGCCCGCGCGATGGCCAACTTCGGCCTTTCCGATCTCCGGCTGGTGGCGCCCCGTGACGGCTGGCCGCAGGAGCGGGCCTGGGCCTCGGCCTCCGGGGCGGAGTGGCCGCTGAACGCGGCGAGGGTCTTTGACACGGTGGCTGACGCGATCGCCGACCTGGCTCTGGTCCAGGCCACCACCGCCCGCCCGCGGGAGCTCCAGCTCCCCGTGCTGACCGCCAGGGAGGCTGTCGAGCGCGCCCATGGCGAGGCGGGTCAGGGCCTGCGGACCGGCCTGTTGTTCGGCGCCGAACGGGCCGGGCTGGAGACCGCCGACATCGCCCT
>NZ_JADCBG010000204.1 GCF_020253645.1 Phenylobacterium sp. | reverse complement strand
GTTCAGGAACGCCGCACATGGCGGATTGTCCGTCGTGTATCGGCGGCCGGACGGCAATATCGGCTGGATCGATCCCGAGCGCACCTCGGCCCCCCAAAGGGCGGATCCTGGCGGCGCAACGGGCTGAGCCTGTACCTTCCGCGCTGGCGGAGGTCTTTCCGTCAGTGAGCGTGCACCGTGCCGGACTCTCATTCCATCGCAGACCTGATCGGACCCAGCGCAGTGGCCGTCGGGTTCGGCGCGAAGACCGCCCGTCAGGTGATGAACCTCATCGCCGACAAGGCGGCCCAGAATTTCGGCCTGGACGCCGCCAGCGTCCTTGCCGCCCTTCTTGAGCGCGAGCAGGCGGGATCCACTGGCCTTGGCAAGGGTGTCGCCACCCCCCATGCCCGGGTCTCGGGACTCACGTTCAGCCGTTTGGTCATTGTTCGGCTCGACCAGCCCATTCCTTTCGACGCCATCGACGGACTGCCGGTCGACCTTTTCTTCGCACTGCTGTCGCCTGCGGACTCCGGCGTCGAGCACCTGCGCGCCCTGGCTAGGATTTCGCGCCTGCTCCGACGCGGGGATCTAAGGGAGCAACTGCGCAGGGCGACGGATACGGACGCGATCCGGTTCCTGCTGGTGCAGAGCGAAGCAGCCGCAGCCTGAGACCAGTCTCAGTGGACGGAGACGGGCGCCAGCTCGTGCGCCACGGCTACGGCCATGGCGGCGTCCCGGTCACCAAGGATGGCCAGTCTTTCTCCATCGGCCCTGTGGACCGCATAGAGAATCTGGTCGGGATCCAGCTCGAAGCCTTCGATTCGCCCTGATGGGGTGCTGGCCAGGATTTCTGCCGCCCGGACGGGACGGACATAGACCATGTTCGGCGCTCCGAGAGCCGCGAACGCTTCTGGGCTCAGGGACAGGGTCGGCGATGTCTTGGGGTCAGGTCTCATGATTCATGCTCCTCGGCCGCCGTCAGCCTGCCGACTGGATGGGGATTCGCCGGATCTCACGCTCGGGCTCCGGTCGACTGAGGTCCACGTGCAGAAGCCCGTGCTCGAGAACGGCCCGGTCCACCTGGACTCCGTCGGCCAGCACAAAGCTTCGGATGAAGCTTCGCGAGGCGATGCCCCTGTGAAGGAAGGCGTCGCCCTTGGCTGCATCCTCCCGCCGACCGGCTATGGTCAATTGCCTGTCTTCGAGGGTGATCTGCAGCGTCTCCGGCGTGAAGCCGGCCACCGCGAGGGTGATCCGGAGAGCGCCGCCCCCGAGATCCTCGACATTGTAGGGGGGATAGCCCTCAGCCGCAGCCTTCGCCGCACGCTCGATCTGACTTCGGGTGTGTTCGAAGCCGAGCAGGAAGGGACTGTCAAAAAGCAGGTTCCGGTTCATGGGAGTCCTCAAGGAAAAGCGACTCTGGGGCGGACCGTCCGATGCTGGCCCGGCCAGCCCCGGCCTTCATGTGGCGCGTCGGGTGCGCCCTTTCAATATGCGCGTTCGGACCGTCTCCCGGGCTTGCGCCGCATCGCCTGACGTCGCACCAAGGCGCCATGACAGGACCGATGCCCTTCGCCCTCCATTATGTGGGGGACGGCTACTCGACCGACGCCAAGCTCATGGGCCGGCAGGCCGTGGGCAAGTCGCTCTTCCGTGCGGTGGCCCGAAGGTGGCCTTCTGGGGATGTCTACGGATTTGGCCGCAGCGTCGCGCGGACGATGATGAACCAGCTGCAGCGAGAAGGCTTTGCGGGTCGCCTTGTGTGGCGGGAGCAGGGCTCGACATCGCCTCCTGAGGGCTTTCCGGGGGTGGTTTATCATCCAGGACCCATCCCCGTCGCCCTCGCGCATGATCGCAACAGGGAGGGCATAGGCGCATATAGCCTCTTCGGTGTGACTCACACCCTTTCCTCCCTGGGCGCCATGGACAGCCTGGGCGACCTCGCGGGTGCGCCGTTCCAGCCCTGGGACGCCCTGATCTGCACCTCCGCCGCGGCTGTCGTACTGGTGCGCAGCCTGATGGCTGAGCGCAGGGACTGGCTTGCCGAGCACTATGGCGCGACGCGCTTTGCCGAGATCGAGCTTCCGGTCATCCCCCTCGGCGTCGACGTGGCTGGCCTCGCCCGGTCCCCCGCGGACATCGCCGCCGCCCGCGAGGCCTTGGCGCTCGATTCCGACGAGGTCGTCTTTCTCTTCGCCGGGCGGCTCTCGTTCCACGCCAAGGCCAACCCGGCGCCCCTTTACCTGGCGCTCGAGCGCGCGTCGGCGGGGCGGCGTCTGGTCTGTATCGAGGCGGGCCAGTTCCACAACGAGGCCATCGCGGAGTCCTACCGTGACGCCCAGAGGACCCTGGCGCCCTCCGTTCGGTTCCTTCACGCTGAAGGGAGCGATCCGAGCGCCTACCGCAACGCCTGGTCCGCCGCCGATGTCTTTGTCTCGATCTCCGACAATATCCAGGAGACCTTCGGCATCACGCCGGTCGAAGCCATGGCGTCGGGGCTCCCGGTCGTGGTGTCCGACTGGAATGGCTATCGCGATACGGTCCGGGACGGGCAAGACGGATACCGAATCCCGGTCGTCACGCCGCCACCGGGCGGCGGCATCGATCTCGCCCTGCGCCACGCCCTGATGCTGGACAGCTACGACCGCTACATCGGCCAGTACAGCATGGCCACGGCGGTGGACCTGCAGGTCCTGGCCCGGAGACTCGCTGAGCTGGCGGACAGTTCCGACCTGAGGGCGCGCATGGGCGCCTCAGGCCGGGTGCGCGCCCTCGCCGAGTACGACTGGTCAGTGATCCTGGGACGCTACCAGGCCCTGGCCGGCGAACTCGACAGGCTCAGAGCCACAGCCCCCGAACGGTCTCATCCCTGGCCCATGCGGCCTGACCCCGCGACCCTGTTCGGTCACTTCCCCACCCGAAACCTGTCCGCCGAGTGGATGGTCAGCGCCCCCGCGGGCCGTGAGTCTGCTCTGGAGGATGTTCTTCGCCTGAGAATGACCTCCTACGTGATCGATCCCGTTCGCCTGCCTCCAGACATGATCCGGGAGATCTACACGCTGGCGCAGGCCCGCCCTGGAAGACTTGGAGATCTGATGGCGGCGGCGGGCGGGGGAGGGCGGTCCCGCGTGCGCGCCCTTCTGTGGCTGGCGAAGCTGGGACTCGTGGATCTCAGGCCGCCCGGCTGATCCAGGTCGCTCTGTTCCGGCGGGGACTCGACGGAGCGACCACAGTCGTCCCGGATGTCTTCCTTCAATTGGAGAGGGCCCGCCGGGATGTCCGGCGGGCCCTCATGGTGGAGCTAAGCGGAGTCGAACCGCTGACCTCTTGAATGCCATTCAAGCGCTCTACCAACTGAGCTATAGCCCCGGGGTCTCGGGCTCCCTTTGGGGCCATTGGCTCCGTCGGGAAGGCGCGGAAACTAGTCCGGCGCAACGCGGTGATCAACCCCGGTTGGGGGGAAAAAACACCACCTCCGCCCGCGGCGGATCCTAGTCGTCAGGTCCGCCCTCGCCGGGCAGGCCGTCCAGGTCGGCATCATCGAAATCATCTTCCTCATCTTCGAGGAAGGGGACGCCGGCATCCTCGTCGTCCAGGTCATCCTCTTCCTGGAAGGCGGCCAGATCATCCTCGGGGGGCGCAATCACTTCGCCATCCTCGTCATCGACGACGAGGACCGGATCGTCCACCGCCTCGTCGAGTTCCGGCGTGACGACGTCGCCCTCTTCCTCCTCCTCGGCCTCGGCGCCGGCGTCGAGGACCTGGTCCTCGGCTTCGTCCTCGATGTCGCGGCCGACCGGGGCGGCGCGCGCGCGAACGCGCCGCGTACGGACAGCTTCGTCCGGATCGAAGTCGTGGCCGCACTTCGGGCAGTGAGCCGGCCGGCGGTTCAGGTCATAGAATTTCGCCTGGCAGTTGGGGCAGATCTGCTTTGCGCCAAGTTCAGGAAGGGCCAATGGGCGGGCCTCTGGTCAGGATGGGTTGGAAGGCGGGCTCCCTTGCCATGCGGCGGCGCCACTGTCAAAAGCAAAGCCCCTTCAGGCGCGCCCGACCGGTTCCGCCTCCCGTCGGAGTTTATCCTCGTCATGTCCTCCCACGGCCAGACGGCCGCCCTGTGCGCCCGCCGCGGCGGGCCCCTGCGGGGCCGGGTCCAGGCCCCTGGCGACAAGTCGATCTCGCACCGCGCCCTGATGTTCGCCGCCCTGGCGCACGGCGTCACAGAGGTGGAGGGCCTTCTGGAGGGTGAGGATGTCCTGCGCTCGGCGGCGGCCATGCGCGCCTTCGGGGCCGAAGTGGAAGCCCTTGGCGGCGGCCGGTGGCGTGTCGTCGGGCGGGGCGGCTTCTGCGAGCCTGCCGACGTCATCGACTGCGGCAACGCCGGCACCGGGGTCCGACTCATTCTGGGCGCGGCGTCCGGCTTTGATCTCGCCGCCACCTTCACCGGCGACGCCTCCCTGCGAGGCCGGCCGATGAACCGGGTGATGAAGCCCCTGGCCGAGATGGGCGCCCGCTTCCTGCACCGTTCCGGCGGCCGGCTGCCGCTGACGGTCCGGGGCGGCGACCTGGGGGCCATCACCTACCGGCTCCCCGAGCCGTCGGCCCAGGTCAAGTCGGCGGTCCTGCTGGCCGGCCTGAACGCCCGGGGCGACACCGTGGTGATCGAGCCCGAGCCGACCCGCGACCACACCGAGCGCATGCTGCGCGGCTTCGGCGCCCGGGTGGAGGTCGAGGACCTGCCCGAGGGCCGGCGGATCACCCTGGCCGGGGGGCAGTCCCTGACCGGGACCCGCGTCCGCGTGCCGGGCGACCCGTCGTCGGCCGCCTTCCCCCTGGTCGCGGCCCTGGTCACCCCCGGCTCGGAGGTGACCGTGGAAGGGGTGCTGCTGAATCCCCTGCGCACCGGCCTCCTGGCCACGCTGCAGGAAATGGGCGCTGACCTCGCGATCACCGGCGTGCGGGACGAGGGCGGCGAGCCTGTTGGGGACGTCACCGCCCGCCACTCGGCGCTGAGGGGCGTCGACGTGCCGCCAGAGCGCGCGCCGTCAATGATCGACGAGTATCCCATCCTGGCGGTGGCGGCGGCCTTCGCCGAGGGCGTCACCCGCATGCGGGGCATCGGCGAGATGCGGGTCAAGGAAAGCGACCGGATCGCCCTGATGGCGGCTGGCCTCGGCGCCTGCGGCCTCGCGGTCGAAGAGGAGCCGGAGGGTCTCATCGTCACGGGCGCAGGCGCAAACCGGCCGCCGGTGGGCGGCGCCTCGGTGGCGACCCGCGGCGACCACCGCATCGCCATGTCGCACCTGGTCCTCGGCCTCGCCGGAGACAGCCCTGTCCGTGTGGACGAGCCCGGCATGATCGCCACGAGCTTCCCCGGATTCGTCGAGCTTATGTGCGGCCTCGGCGCGGACATCGGCCCTGAATGAGCGACGGGCTTGTGATCGCCGTCGACGGCCCCGCCGCTTCGGGCAAGGGAACAGTCGCGGCGCGCCTTGGCGCAGCCTATGGCCTGCCGGTCCTCGATACCGGCCTTCTCTACAGGGCTGCGGGCGTCTCGGCGTCCCGGGCGGGGGTCGATCCGGATGATCCGGCTGCGGCCGCCGCCGCAGCCCGCGCGATCGACCTGATGGCTCTAGATGACCCTGCGTTCCGCACGCGGGAGGCCGGCGAGCTGGCCAGCCGCGTGGCGGTCCACCCGCAGGTCCGCGCCGCCCTCTACGCCGCCCAGGTCGACTTCGCCCGCCGGCCCGGCGGCGCGGTGCTTGACGGACGCGACATCGGGACGGTGATCGCCCCCTGGGCTCCCGCCAAGCTCTTTGTCACTGCGCGGCCCGAGGTGCGCGCGGAGCGGCGTTGGCGCCAACTCACCGCCCAGGGCGAGTCGGTCAGCCTCGACGAAGTCCTCGAGGACATCC
Source organism: Phenylobacterium sp. (assembly GCF_020253645.1). Lineage (GTDB taxonomy): Bacteria > Pseudomonadota > Alphaproteobacteria > Caulobacterales > Caulobacteraceae > Phenylobacterium. The sequence continues at coordinate 26,075 of NZ_JADCBG010000204.1, read as the reverse complement.
GCCGCCGCGACTCCCGCGACGGGGGACGGGTGGACGCCCCCATGGCCCAGGCCCCGGACGCGGTCTTGCTGGACACGTCTGAAATGACTATAGACCACGCCGCCGATGCGGCCCGCCGCATTGTCGAGGCGGCGCGCGCCGGCTGGGCCTGACCCGGAAGGCAAATCCCATCGCGTCTTTTCCTCTCAAGCCGCGGGCATTCACCGGCGCGGGACCCCGCGCCTTCGGTTTCACCCCCAACCCGACTCCGGGAGACCGTCCGCCTGACCGGCGGGGTTCATCCGGGTCACATCGACTGATGAAAGAACACCATGGCTGATGATGCTGGCCTGAATCCCTCCCGCGACGACTTCGCGGCTCTCCTGAACGAGTCCCTTGGCGGACGCGACTTCATGGAAGGCCAAGTGGTCAAGGGCAAGGTCGTGGGCCTCGAGAAGGACTTCGCGATCATTGACGTGGGCCTCAAGACCGAGGGCCGCGTCTCCATCAAGGAATTTGGCGCCGGCGAGGAGGGCAAGGCCCAGCTGGCCGTCGGCGATACGGTCGAGGTCTTCCTCGAGCGCGTCGAGAACGCCCTCGGCGAGGCCGTCATCAGCCGCGAGAAGGCCCGGCGCGAGGAGGCCTGGACCCGGCTTGAAGGGGTTCACGCCCGCAATGAGCCCGTCATGGGCGCCATCGTCGGCCGTGTGAAGGGCGGCTTCACCGTCGACCTCGGCGGCGCCTCGGCCTTCCTCCCGGGGTCGCAGGTCGATATCCGGCCGGTGCGGGACGTCGGACCCCTGATGGGCCGCGAGCAGCCCTTCGCCATCCTCAAGATGGACCGTCCGCGGGGCAATATCGTCGTCTCCCGCCGCGCGATCCTCGAAGAGGCCCGCGCCGAGCAGCGCACCGAGCTCGTCGGCCAGCTGCAGGAAGGCGAGATCCGCGAGGGCGTGGTCAAGAACATCACCGACTATGGCGCCTTCGTGGACCTGGGCGGCATCGACGGCCTGCTGCACGTCACCGACATGAGCTGGAAGCGCGTCAACCATCCCAGCCAGGTGCTGGCGGTGGGCGACACGGTCCGGGTGCAGATCGTCAAGATCAACCCCGACACCCAGCGGATTTCCCTTGGGATGAAGCAGCTCCAGTCCGACCCCTGGGACGGCGTCGAGGCCAAGTACCCGGTGGGCGCTCGCCTGACAGGCCGGATCACCAACATCACCGACTACGGAGCCTTCGTGGAGTTGGAAGCCGGTGTCGAGGGCCTGGTCCACGTCTCGGAAATGTCCTTGACCAAGAAGAACGTCCATCCCGGCAAGATCGTCTCGACCTCCCAGGAAGTCGACGTGGTCGTGCTCGACGTCGACCCGTCCAAGCGCCGCGTGTCCCTTGGCCTCAAGCAGGCCATGGACAATCCCTGGGAAGCCTTCCTGGCGGCCCACCCGGTTGGCTCTACGGTCGAGGGTGAAGTCAAGAACGCCACCGAGTTCGGCCTCTTCCTCGGGCTCGACAATGACATCGACGGCATGGTGCACCTGTCGGACCTCGACTGGAACGTGCCCGGCGAAGAGGCCATCTCCCGCTACCACAAGGGCGAGATGGTCAAGGCGCGGGTCCTGGACGTCGACGTCGAGAAGGAGCGCATCTCCCTGGGCATCAAGCAGCTCGCGGGCGATCCGATGTCTGGCGATGTCTTCCGCAAGGGTCAGACCGTGACCGTCACGGTGACGGAAGTCACCTCCGGCGGTATCGAGGTCCGGTTCGGCGAGGAAGATGCGCCCATGTCGGCCTTCATCCGCAAGTCCGACCTGTCCCGGGATCGCGCGGACCAGCGCCCTGAACGCTTCGCCGTGGGCGACCGCGTCGACGCTCAGATCACCAATGTGGACAAGGCCGCCCGCCGGGTTTCCCTGTCCATCAAGGCCCTTGAGATGGTCGAGGAGAAGGAAGCGATCGAGAAGTTCGGCTCGTCCGACTCCGGCGCCTCCCTTGGCGACATCCTCGGTGCGGCGCTGCGCGAGAAGGCCCAGAAGGACTGACCTCTCCCGGATCCGGGGCCCCGCGCCGTTCGGCGCGGGACGATCCGATTCGGCGGACCGGGCGACCGGTCCGCCGTTTTCGTTTCGTTGTCTCGGTGTCCAAGGGCTTGACGGCAAAGGGATTTGCGCTGAAGTGGGGAACTGCCGGCGCAAGACGCCGAAGGCCAGACGCCGGGGTGTTCAGGGGCATGATCAAGTCCGAACTCATCGCCAGGCTGGCGGAAGAAAACCCCCACCTGACCCAGAAGGACGTCGAGCGCGTTGTCTCGGTCATCCTTGATCGGATGATTCTGGCCCTTGAATCGGGCGGCCGGGTCGAGCTTCGAGGCTTTGGCGCCTTTTCCGTCCGCTCCCGGGGCGCCCGGTCCGGACGCAACCCCCGGACGGGGGAATCCGTCTCCGTTCGCGCCAAGCACGTGCCATTCTTCAAGAGCGGCAAGGAGCTGCGTGTCCGGCTCAACGCTGAAGACTAGGTATCCGCCGCCCTGCCCTGGCGGCGTTCAAGGGGGGAAGCCGTGTCCATTCTGAGCGAGTTCCGCGAGTTCATCGCGCGCGGCAACGTCGTCGACCTGGCGGTCGGCGTCATCATCGGCAGCGCCTTCGGGAAGATCGTCACCGCCCTGGTCGAGGACGTCGTCATGCCGCCCATCGGCCTCCTGACCAGCGGTGTCGACTTCTCGCACATGAACTGGGTGTTGAAGGCGGACAATCCCGCCACGAAGGCCGACGAAGTGGTCGCAATCCAGTACGGCGCCTTCGCCAACACGGTGATCCAGTTCCTGATCGTGGCCTGGGTGGTCTTCCTCCTGGTCAAGGGGGTCAACACCCTTCGTCGCGCCCAGGCCGCCCAGGCTCCGCCGCCGGCCCCCTCCGCGGAGGAAACCCTCCTGACCGAAATCCGCGATCTCCTGAAGTCAGGCCGCTGACCTTCACCCCTTGAAGTCCGGAGGCGCCGGCCCCTAATGGCGGCCATGCGCGTTCCCGCCAAGATCTGCGGACTTTCCACGCCCGAGGCGGTCGAGGCCGCAGTGCGAGGCGGCGCGGGCTGGCTGGGCTTCAACTTCTTTGCGCCCAGTCCGCGGTGCGTGGATCCCGAGGCCGCCGCCCGGCTGGCGACGCCGGCCCGCGCGGCGGGGGTGCGCATCTGCGCCATTACGGTCGACGCCGGGGATGATCTCATAGACCGCATCACCCGGACCCTCGCGCCAGACTTTGTGCAACTGCATGGCAAGGAGCCCCCCGCCCGCGCCCAAGCGCTGGCCGACCGCACGGGCGCGGGGCTGATCCGCGCCCTGCCGGTGGGTGACGCCGCTGACCTTGACGCCGCCCGGGACTGGAGCGGTGTCGTCGACCATCTCCTGCTCGACGCCCGCCCGCCGAAGGGCGCCGCCCTGACCGGCGGCCTGGGCATGGCCTTTGACTGGTCTCTTGTGAAGGACTTCCGTCCCGCGCGTCCCTGGTTCCTCGCCGGTGGCCTGGACCCCTGGAACGTGGCCGAGGCCCTGCAGGTCTCCGGGGCCCCGATGGCCGACGTTTCCTCTGGCGTGGAGCGCGGTCCCGGACTAAAGGACGCAACCCTGATCTCGGCCTTTCTCGACGCCGTCCGCCGAGCCCGTCCACAGGCCTGAAATGAACCAGATCGCCCCGCTCAACGACTACTCCGCCTACCCCGATCCGACCGGTCGCTTCGGCGACTACGGCGGCCGATACGTGCCGGAGACCCTCATGCCCCTGGTGCATGAGCTGGAGGCGGCCTTTCGCGCCGCCATGGCCGACGCGGGCTTCCGCGGCGAGCTCGACGGCTACCTCAAGCACTATGTCGGCCGGCCCAGCCCGCTCTATTTCGCCGAACGCCTGACCCGGAAGTTCGGCGGCGCGAAGGTCTACCTGAAGCGCGAGGAGCTGAACCATACCGGCGCGCACAAGATCAACAACTGCATGGGCCAGATCCTGCTGGCCATGCGGATGGGCAAGACCCGCATCATCGCCGAGACCGGCGCCGGACAGCACGGCGTGGCCACCGCCACCGTCTGCGCCCGCTTCGGCCTGCCCTGCGTGGTCTACATGGGCGCTGTGGACGTCGAGCGGCAGAAGCCGAACGTCTTCCGGATGAACCTGCTGGGGGCCCGGGTCGAGCCCGTCACCTCGGGGTCCTCCACCCTCAAGGACGCCATGAACGAGGCCCTTCGCGACTGGGTCACCAATGTCCATGACACCTACTACCTGATCGGCTCGGCCGCCGGGCCGCACCCCTATCCGGAGATGGTCCGCGAGTTCCAGGCGGTGATCGGCCGCGAGACCCGAGAGCAGATCCTCGAGATCGAGGGTCGGCTACCCGACGCCGTGGTCGCCTGCGTGGGCGGCGGCTCGAACGCCATCGGCATGTTCTACCCCTTCCTCAACGACGAGGACGTCCGCCTGATCGGTGTCGAGGCCTCGGGCGATGGCATGGACACCGACCGCCATGCAGCGGCCATCAACGGCGGCCGGCCTGGGGTGCTCCACGGCAACCGCACCTACCTGATCCAGGACACTGTGGGGCAGATCACCGAGGCCCATTCGATCTCGGCCGGGCTCGACTATCCCGGAATCGGTCCCGAGCACGCCTTCCTGCACGATGTCGGACGGGCGGAGTACATGACCTGCACCGACCGTGAGGCCCTCGACGCCTTCCAGCTCTGCGCCGAGCTGGAGGGGATCATCCCGGCCCTGGAGACCAGCCACGCCCTGGCCCGCCTGCCGGAAATCTGCACCGGGCTGGGCCCTGACGGGATCGTCGTGGTCAACCTTTCGGGCCGTGGCGACAAGGACGTCAACACGGTTGCACAGGCCCTGGGGCGTACGATTTGAGCCGCGCACGGATCGACGCCCGCTTCGCCCGGCTGCGCGCCGAGGGCAGGGCTGGCTTTGTCACCTACGTCATGGCGGGCGACCCGGACCCGGAGACCGCCCTCGCCATCCTCGAAGGCCTGCCGGCCGCCGGCGCGGACCTGATCGAGGTGGGCTTCCCCTTTTCCGATCCTCTGGCCGAGGGCCCGCCGATCCAGCGCGCCGCCCAACGGGCCCTGGCCCGCGGCATGACCTTGCAGAAGAGCCTCGACCTCGTCGCCGCCTTTCGCCGCAAGGACTCCGAAACCCCGGTCATTCTGATGGGCTACGCCAACCCCCTCGAGACCCCTGGCTACGCCGCCTTCGCCCGCGCCGCCGCAGAGGCTGGCGTGGACGGGCTGATCGTCGTGGACATCCCGCCGGAAGAGGCCGACCCTCTGGCCGACGCCCTGGACGCCCACGACATGTCGCTGATCCGGCTCGCCACGCCCACCACGGATGACGCCCGCCTGCCCGTGGTTGTTCGGCGTACTTCAGGCTTTGTGTATTACGTCTCCGTCGCCGGGGTGACCGGCGTGAAGGAGGCCGACGCCGGCGCCGTTGCGCCCAATGTCGAGCGGGTCCGGGCCGCCTCCGGCCTGCCGGTGGCCGTTGGCTTCGGCGTCCGCACCGTGGAGAGGGCCGCTGAGGTCGCCCGCATCGCCGACGCCGTCGTGGTGGGCTCGGCCCTGGTCGACGAGGTCGCCGACGCCCTGGCGGCAAACGAAGACGTGACCGACCGGGTGCTTACAAAAGTCGCCGCTCTGGCTAAGTCTGTCCGCACGGCGAGGACGCCGAGTCGCGGGGCATAGGCGCAGTATGGCGATGGCGGACCATAGGGACGAGAAAACCGGGAAGCCGGTCCAGGCTCCCCGCGAGCGTGGCGGGTGGCTCGCCAAGATCGCTCCCGGCGTCCGGAACCTGGTGGCGAAGCGGGAGACCCCCGATAATCTCTGGGTCAAGTGCCCCGATACCGGCGAGATGCTCTACCGCCCGGACCTCGAGGCCGCTCTCTGGGTCACTCCGTCCGGCAGCCACATGCGGATCGGCGCAGCCCAGCGCCTGCGCTATACCTTCGACGATGGCCGGTTCGAGCGCATTCCTTCGCCTGTCGTCGTGGATGACCCGCTGAAGTTCCCTGACGAGAAGCCCTATGCCGACCGGCTGAAGGCGGCGCGCAAGGCGACGGGCGAACAGGATTCCATGGCGATCGGCTTCGGGACCATCCGCGGCGAGCCTGCGATGGTCATCGTCCAGGACTTCAACTTCATGGGCGGCTCCCTCGGCATGGGCGCAGGAGAGGCCTTCATCAAGGCCGCCGAAGAAGCCGTCCGCCGCAAGGTTCCCCTCGTCATCTTCACCGCCTCCGGCGGCGCCCGCATGCAGGAGGGGACCCTCTCCCTGATGCAGATGGCCCGCACCACCCTGGCCCTCAACGAGGTCAAGGCGGCGGGTCTGCCCTACATCGTGGTGCTGACCGACCCGACCACAGGCGGCGTGTCGGCGTCCTACGCCATGCTGGGCGACATCCACATCGCCGAGCCCAACGCCATGATCGCCTTTTCGGGCCGGCGGGTGATCGAGCAGACCATCCGTGAGGTCCTGCCGCCGGGCTTCCAGAGGGCCGAGTTTCTCATGGAGAGGGGAATGGTCGACCTGGTCGCCGCCCGTTCCGAGCTTCCCGGCGTGCTGGCCTCGGTTCTGAAGACCCTCATGCTGGGTCGCGCCCGGGCCCGCGCGGCCTGACCGCCGCCAGTACAGCGGGACCATGTACGATCCGATCCGGGCCTCTGACGCCGTCATCCAGCGCCTGAGGGCGAATCACCCCTCGCTGATCGATCTCACGACGGGCCGGGTCGAGCGGCTGCTCGAGGCCCTCGGGCGTCCCGACCTGCGCCTGCCGCCGGTGGTTCACGTGGCTGGCACCAACGGCAAAGGCTCGACAACCGCCTTCCTGAGGGCCATGGCCGAGGCGGCCGGCCTCACCGTCCATGTCCTGACCTCGCCCCACCTGGTGCGCTTCGCCGAACGCATCCGCGTCGCCGGAAAGCTGATCTCCGACGCGTCCCTGGAGGACCTCACCGACAGGCTGGAGGCCGTCAATGCGGGCCAGCCCATCAGCTTCTTCGAGATCACAACGGTCCTTGCCTTCACCGCCTTTGCGGAAACCCCCGCCGATCTCTGCCTCATCGAGGTGGGCCTGGGCGGACGTTTCGACGCCACCAATATCTTCCCCTCTCCCGCCGTCTCCGTGATCACTCCGGTGGACTACGACCACCTGGAGATGCTGGGCCCCGAGCTCTCCAAGATCGCATGGGAGAAGGCTGGGATCATCAAGGCGGACACGCCGGTCGTCTGCGCCAGGCAGCGTGACGAGGCCATGGCGGTGATCCTGGCGGAGGCGGAGTCGCTCGGGGCGCCCCTGACCCTGGTCGGCCGGGACGCGGACATCTGGCGCGAGCGGGGTCGGTTGATGGTCCAGACGCCGGATCGCCTGCTCGACCTGCCCCCGCCGGCCCTGCCGGGGCCGCACCAGTTCGAAAACGCCGGCCTCGCGGCCCTGGCCCTCCGGGCTCTGGGCGATCCGCGGATCACTGACGAGGCCCTGGGCGCCGGTGCGGCGGCGGCGACCTGGCCGGGCCGCTTCCAGCGCCTCAAGGAAGGTCCCCTTGGCCGGCTGGCCGTGGCGAGGGGTTCGGACCTCTGGCTCGACGGCGCCCACAACCCGCACGGCGCAGAGGCCCTCGCCCGCACCTGCGCCGAGATGGGCGCCCGGGATGGACGCCCCCTGGTCCTGGTCGTCGGTCAGTTCGCAAGGAAGGATCCCAGAGGCTTCTTCGCCGCCTTCCGGGACCTGCCGCTGAAGGTCGTGGCCACCACCTTCGACTCGCCCACCGCGCTCTCGCCGGAGGCCCTGGCCGAGGCGGCGAGGTTGGAGGGACTGTCGGTGGAGACCGCGCCGGACGTCGGCGCCGCCGTGGTCCTGGCTCTCGGGGCAGAGGGGCCTCCGCCCCGGGTCGTGATCTGCGGCGGCCTTCACTTCGCCGGCGAGGTTCTGGCCCTCAGCCCGGAGACCTGGCCCGCCTAGATTCTGACGCCTCGAGGCGCCGCCGGCGTCTCAGGCAGGTCTAGAAGGCTCTTTTTGCGGTGAACCAGAAGTACCGGCCCTCTTCCCAGCGTCTGTACTCGCGCCCCGTGATCGCCGCCGCCCGAGTCGGTTCGAAGAAGGTTCGTTCGTTGGTGTATCGCCGGCCGAGGGGATTGTAGACGGTGAACCTCAGCTTGAGAGCCCCGAAATGGCTGCTCTCGATGGACATGCGGACCTCAGGATCGATCTCGAAGACGTTCACTTCCGGAACGAAATAGTCGACCTCGGCATCCTGTCCGTCTACCTGGATGCTCCACGACAGCTTGTGCTCGGGAAGGTCCTGGCGCAGCTCGACCGAGTAGGTCCATGGGATGAGGGCTGTCAGAGGTCGGGACTGGCCCGAGAGAGGGTCCTCGAACACGGAGTCCCGCCACTCCCCACGCGCATCCAGGCGCAATCCGGGAGCCAGCCAGGACAGGGATGCGGAGGCTCCGACGGTCGCCCCCCAGACCCGGGCGCGATCGGCGTTGCCCAGACCGAAGCCCCCGCCCGGCAGAATGACGGGCTCCAGGACATCCTCGCGCCATTCATGGAAGATCCCGGCGTTCAGGGCCAGGCCCTCGCGTCCCCGGAAGTCGAGATCGAGACTCGCACGCGTCTCTGTCTGCGGTCTCAACTGCGCATTACCCCCCAGGGAGCGGTCGATCCCAACTTCGGTGGAGGCGGCGAAGGCGTCGAAATCCAGCTGTCCGACGGTCCGGCGCAGGCCAATGTCCAGGGTGGTGTTGGGGTCCGGGCGCCATGCGAGGGACAGGGCCGGCTTGAAGAATGTCAGCCGCTGCCGGTTTCGGGCGTCGCCGGTCACGGAGATTTCGGACCACTCCGTCGCCGCCCTTGCGTCCAGCGCCCATCGTGGCGCCAGGTCGTAGGCGAGGTTGATGAAGGCTTCGGCGCGCTGCTCGTCCACCACGACGTTTGCGGCCGGAAGCAGGATCGGGGTCAGCTCGCCGGAGGCGTTGCGGCTAGCGAAGGCCAGAGCCGAGTCCAGACGGTTGAAGGCCGCCTCAGCCCCGAACTCCGGGCGAAGGCGGCCGCCGAGATTGGCCGAAGCGGTCGCACGGCCGACCCACTCGATGAGGGTGCGCCGCGCGCTCGCGGTGGTTTCTGAAGCTGCGGTCCCGGGAGGCGCCTCGATCCGGCTGGTGCTGCCGGCTTCCTCGTGTCGCCAGCTGGCGAGGCTGAGGACCTTGAAGGACCAGGCGTTCGGCAGTCGTCTGGTCCACTCGCCGCCGAACTCCGCCTCGGAGACGTCCTCCGCGAAGGAGACGCCACGGAATTGATCCGCCAGCCCCGCGGGAGCGCGACCGAGGTATCCGGGTCCGCTGAACCGGGTGTTGGAGTCCTCTCCTTCCACCCGCCCGTTGAGCACGAGCTCGCCACCAAAGGCCTCCCGACGGGCATCGCCGGAGAGCGTGATCTCCACCTCGTCCGCAATGCGGGTTTCCTGTTCGAACAGGCGAGGCTCTCCTGCAGGTCCGGTCCGCCTGCGGACGCCGTCGGATGGATCTCTCCAGGCGTCGAACTGGATTCTCCCGGAGGCCCGCCATCCGCCGATCGGCCCCGATACGCTAGCCTCCATGTAAGGGCGGATGTCCCCTTCGCGGTTGCTGGAGACCGAGACGCCCCAGGAGCCTGAAAGGCTTGTCTCTCGGAGGATAAGGTTCACGATCACGGTCTGGCCGGAGGCCTCACTGGTCGTGGGATTGGTGACCAGCTCAATCCGCACGACGGCAGAGGCCGGGATTCTCGCGAGCGCGTCACGGGGGCCTCCTGCCTTGGATCCGGGCCTCGCCCCGTTGATCAGGACATTTCCACCGGTATCCCCGAACCCGCGACGGGCCTCACCCTGATCGAGGGTGAAGCCCGGAACCCGTGCAACCATGTCGAACGCGGTGCTGGGCGCAAAGCCGTCGAAGAACTCCCTGGGGTAGGTCGTCACCTGCATCGGTTCCGCGGCGCGTCCGACTCCTGCAACCGCGAGGTTGAGGACGATCGCGGCGGACGCCAAGGCGCAGAGCCCATGAACCATCAAGACTGACTTCCCGCCGAGGGGTGGGCGTCCGGGGGGATGTCCCGGAGGCGGAGCCCGGAGCCTCCGGTTTCAATTTGCGTGGTCACCTCGACGCCGTCTCGTCCGTAACGGAAGATCTTGCGCGGGGCCTCCGGGGCCGGGCGGACCGGTCAGCCGACGCCGGACTCGTTGAGCCAGTCGACGATCCTCTGCTTGGGCATGGCGCCGACCTTCATGGCGGTCATCTGGCCGTCCTTGAACAGCATCATGGTCGGAATGCCGCGCACGCCATAGCGGCTGGGCGTGTTCGGCGAGTCCTCGATGTTCAGCTTGGCCACGGTGACCTGCTCGCCCAGCTCGGCGGCGATCTGCTCCAGGGCGGGGGCGATCTGCTTGCAGGGTCCGCACCACTCCGCCCAGAAATCCACCAGGACAGGCTTGCCCGACTTCAGGACGTCGGCTTCGAAGGATTCGTCAGTGACGGCGACAGTACCCATGCGGGGCTCCTCGGTTCACGGGGTCCGGAACGGGCCGGACAGGATAGCCAGATATGGCGCACTGGGCGCTGTGATCAACACCCGGCGGGCGAAGGGTCAGTTCTCCCGGTGGAGTCGGTCAAGGGCCTCGCGGAGCAGGGCTTCCGGCGCGGGGGTCAGAAGGGGCCCGTCCGTCCAGACGAGGGCGGCGCGGACCGGGCGACCAGGATAGAGCTCAGAGAGCACCGCCCAGTACATGGCCAGTTGGCGCAGGTAGGCGGGATCCGCCGCCTCGATGGAGGCCGGCGCCGGCCGGTTGGTCTTGAAATCGGCGAACAGGACCTCATCGGGTCGCACCACCAGCCGGTCGATGCGCCCGGAAATCCGAAGGCCTGGCGGCAGGCGCCCGGCGCCGCCGACGATGGCCGCCTCCGCCCGCGAGCCCGGACCGAACAGGAAGGCGAAGTGCGGGTGCTCCAGGACGCCCAGGGCGGCGGTCGCCATCTCCTCTACCTGGGATTCCGTCAGGCCGGCCTCCTTGGCCAGGAGCCGGCGGGCGGCGTCGGCGCGTGCATCCTGCGACAGGTCGGGCAGGACCTGCAGCAGCCGGTGGATCAGTTCTCCTCGCCGGAAACGGCCCAACCCCGGCCCACCGGCCAGGGGCGAGACCACCGGAGCGGGTGCGGCGTCCCCGAGATCCGAGGGCGAGGCCAGGCGGGTGAGGGGCTCGGCCTTCGCGGGGCCCGACAGCCAGGCCGGCGCAGGATGAGGGGCTGTCTCCACGGGCCCCTTCGCTGGCGGCAGGCGGGTCGGGTCGGCGCCAAACCGCCGGAAGCCGTATCCCTCGCGCTCGACCCGTCGCACCTTGTCCTTCAGCGGCCCGTCGAAGACCCCGCGGACCGCGCCCCACCAGCCCTTGAGGCTCTCCGCCTTGCTCCTGCCGGGAAGGACGCCGCAGAGCACCAGCCGGTCTCGCGCCCGCGTCAGGCCCACATAGAGAAGGCGCTGCAGCTCGTTCGCCTCCTCCGCCTTCAGCGCCTCGCGCGCCGCGCCCTGCGCCGGACAGTCGTCCTCCTTGGCGCCCAGCCAGATGAAGGTTCTCTCCCCGGTCTGGGCCAGTCCCGAGCTGCTGGAGTTGTTGAAGGTCATGTCCGGCAGGAAGATGATCGGCGCCTCCAGGCCCTTGGCGCCGTGGGCGGTCATGACCCGCACCTCCTGTGCCGCCTCGGCGTCCATCTCGCGCTTGACGTCCACGTCCAGCCGGTCGAGGTCCGCGGCGAAGGTCTCCAGGTTGCGTGCGCCAGCCGTCTCCAGCTCCAGGGTCTTTTCCAGGAAGACGCCCAGGGCCTCCTCGGCCTCGCGGCCGAGCCGGGTCAGCAGTCTCTGCCTGTGGGTCCGGCCGCAGGGGGCGGTGGACTCCAGCTGGCCGACAATGAAGTCGTAGGGCGCCTGGCTGGCGGCGGCGATCGCCGAGGCGAGGAAAGCCTGGGCCTGGGCCCAGTCGGGCCTGGCCTGCCCGGGCGCGGCCCCGCTTACCCTCCCGACAAGGGTCTCCCAGAGGCTGGCGTTCCCGCGCCCATGGGCAAGGTCGTAAAGCCCCTGGTCGCTGACATCGCAGAAGGGACTGCGCAGAAGGGCCGCCAGGGTCAGGTCGTCGGCGGGGAAGAGAACGAAGCGCACCAGCGCCCTCAGGTCCTCAAACAGGATATGGTCGGCCAGCTTCAGCCGGTCGGCCCCGCCGACCGGGACGCCCTGGCGCTTCAGCTCCAGCAGGATCTCGTCGAACAGGGCCCCGCGGCGCCGCACCAGGACGATGAAGTCGCCCCAGTGGGCGGGCCGGACCCCCTCTTCCCCCTTTTTCCCGACGGCCTCCCCCGCGTCGACGATCCGGCGGATCTCCGCAGCAATCCGCGCTGCGAGGACCCGGGTCGAGGAATTGATGGCCAGGGAGTCCGGCGGGTCCGTCCAGGCTTCCCGCTCCTCCTTCTCAGGCGGGGGGACCAGGTCCCAGAGGTCGATGCAGCCCCGGTCCTTGCGCTGGGCCTCATGGCGGATGTCTCCGTCCCGCCCTCCCAGCAGGGCCTGGCGGCTTTCAGCGGCGTCGAAGACCCCATCCACGAAGCCCAGGACATCCTCGGTGGATCGCCAGGATACCTTCAGCTCAATGCGCTCGAAGGCGGCCCCCACCGCCTCGGCCCGGCGGCGATAGGCCTGGAACTCGGCTTCCATCCGGTCAGGTGAGGCGCCCTGGAAGGAATAGATCGACTGCTTCTCGTCACCCACGACGAACAGGCTGCGCGACAGGGGGCCGCCGGCGCCCGGCCGACCGGCTCCGGCGAAGAACTCTCCGGTCAGCTGGTTCAGGATCGACCATTGGGCGGGTGAGGTGTCCTGCGCCTCGTCCACGAGCACGTGCGCCAGCTTCTGGTCCAGCTTGTAGAGCACCCAGGCGGCCATGCCGGACTTGCCCGTCAGGTCGAGGGTGCGGTCGATGAGGTCCCCGAAGTCGAGCTTGCCCGACAGCTGCTTCTCGATCGTGTAGGCCGCCAGCCAGGCCCGGGCGAGCAGGAGGACGTCGAGGGTCTTCTGGCCGGCGAGGGCCGCACGCCGGGCCATCTCCAACCCCTGGAGTCGCGCGGCTTCCTCCAGAAGACGGCTGGCCACACCCTCGAAGGATTTCAGGTTGGTTGACGTCGCCATCCAATCCTTGATCTTCCAGTCCTTTGTGAACAGCAGGTCGCGCACAGGTTCGAAGCCAGGGCGACCCTTGCAGGCCCGGAGCATGTCGGCCGCCGCGCGCTCGCCCTTTGACGTTTTCGACTTCGCGAGGGCTTCGGCGATCTCGAGCCAAACGGCCTCGGAAGGACCGCCCTTCATAGACTCGAGGTCCTCCCTGGCCGCCTCGGCGTCCAGCGGCGTCGGCGATCCCGTCAGCGCCGTCCAGACCGCGGCCTCGACTCCGCCGCCACGCTCGACCTCCTCGAGCCAGGCTGAGAGTTCGCCGGCCATGACGGCGAAGGAGTCGAACAGGTCCTCGAACCTGCCGTGATCAAGGTCCACCGACAGGCGGGCGTAGGCCTCGGCGATGCGACCGCCCTCGGGGTCCAGGGCGCGGCGGGCCACGGCGGTCCGCGCATCGCGCTTCAGCAAGCTGGCGCCCAGGTCGTCCAGCACCTCGAAGCCCGGCGAGACCCCCGCCTCCAGGGGAAAGCGCTTCAGGAGCTTCTCGCAAAAGGCGTGCAGGGTCTGGATCTTCAGCCCGCCCGGAGTCTCCAGGGCCCGGGCGAACAGGGCGCGGGCGGCGGACAAGGCATCGGGGTGGTAGTCGCCCACCTTCCGATCTTCGAGCTTCGAAAGCTCCCGGCCCAGCCTCTCGTCGTCCAGGACGGACCAGTCGCCCAGCAGGTCGAACAGCCGGGTCTGCATCTCCGCGGCGGCGGCCTTGGTGTAGGTCACGCAGAGGATCTCGTCCGGCGCGGCGCCCGCCAGCAGCAGGCGGGCGACCCGGTCGATGAGGGTCTTGGTCTTGCCCGACCCGGCGTTGGCCGTGACGAAGGCCGAAATCCGGGGGTTGGCGGCCCGCGCCTGGGCGTCGTCGGACGCCCGGATCATGACTCGCCTCCACTTCCGACGGCTGACCATTCCCGCACTCTCGCCAGATGGTCATAGTCGCTGGCGTAGAGCTTTACCTGGGCCGGCGCGGTCCGGGAGGTGTAGGTCTGCCGCGGATCGTCAAAACGGGCGATGACTGCCTTCAGGCCCTCAAGGGCCTCTGAAGCGGCGCTCGCGGGGTCCACGTCCTTCAGGGCGCTTTTGATGACCCCCGCAGGCCGCCGGCCGGTGATCCGGACATAGGCGAGTTCTTCGGGCCTCATCGGCCCCAGGCCAGGGAATCCCCCGCTGGCGAGGATGGCCCCCGACAGGGTCAGCTGGGGCGAAAATCCGATGCGGACCATGTCCGGAGATGGAGGGGCGCCGGTCTTGTAGTCGAGGATCCGGCCGATGGGACCGGGTCCGACCTCGATTCGGTCGGCCTTGGCGGTGACCGTGAAGAGGCCGGCCGGAGCGGCGAAGGTCAGCGCGCCCTGGAGCTCTACATGGACCTTGCGGCCATCGGCTCGCCGCGCCCGCTCCTCGCCCACCATCCAGGCGGCGATCTCCTTGGAGAGGGCCGTCTCCCGGGCGAGGCCCGGCGCATCCATGCCCGCTCTGCGGAGGGCGTCCATGTACAGCTTGTCCAGAACCGCCTCGGCCCCGTCCGGAACGACGTCCGGGTAGGTCTCCACGAAGGCTTCCAGGGCCGCGTGGATGGCCGTGCCGCGCATTCGCACGTCGATCGGAGCGTCGGGCCGGTCCAGGGGATAGAGGCGCAGGATGTCCCGCGCCCAGACCGCATAGGGGTCGCGCACCAGGGTTTCGATACGGGTCACGGCCATCCTCCGGGGCCGGGCCGCGACGGGCGGGCAGGGCGCCGGCCGCGGGGCGGGCGCGAAGTCGCCGGGGGCGTCCGCCGCGGCGGCGATCGCCTCCAGGTCCGGCCGGGTGGGCAGGCCCAGGCCCGCCCCCTTCGCCAGGGTCCGTAGCCGCCAGAGCCAGCGGGACTCCAGGGCCGGGGCGCCCCGCCGTCTGCGGGCGTGCAGCAGGAAGACCTCGGGCGCGCACGCTGACTGGGCGAAGTCGTGGGCGGACAGAGCGATACGGCGCTCGGCCGGCGGCAGGCCCAGGCGGGCGCGCATGCCGCGGGACAGGAAGGGGTCGACGCCCGCGGCCTGTGGCCAGACGCCCTCCTCCAGCCCGGCCAGTATAAGGCGGTCGGCGCGAGCCATCCGGGCCTCCATGGCGCCCAGGATCTTCAGCCGGGGATGGGTGGCGCGGGCGGCGCGGACGCTCTCGCCGGCGATGATCACGCCGAGCAGCTCGGCGAAGGCGGCGGCGGACAAGGGCGGACTGGCGCCGCCCTCCTCGATCAGCAGGGACAGCAGCCGCGCCACGGCCTCGCCGTCCGGTCCCGACCAGAGGTCGCCTGTCCCGCCCTCGGGCCGGGCGCAGAGAGCCTCCATGGCCAGGGTCAGCCGGCGGGCCCATGCCGAGGCGTCCAGAGTCTCCGCCCCTCCTGCGCCCACCGGCGCGAAGAGGACTGCGAGGTCGTCGACAAGAGCGATGGCGGCGGGGGCGGGTGTCTTCGCTGTCGCGGCGAGGGACCTGAGCCGGGACAGGTCCTCGGGCCGGGTCCTGCGCAGGGCCGTGACCTCAAGGGCGTCCCTGGCTATGGCGAGGTCCGCCTCTGTCCGCCCCAGGCGCACATGGGGGTGCTTGAGCAGGCCCAGGATCGTCGCCGGCCGCGCCGGGTCGACCAGGGCCAGGGCTGTCGTCTCGGCCAGGACGGCGCACGGGAAACGGGCCAGGGGTTCGCCCGCCGAGGCGTCTGCCATGACGCCCCAGCGACCCAGCCGGGCGGCGACCCGGCGGGCCAGGTCCTGGTCCGGCGTCACCAGGGCGGCGGTCCGCCCCGGAGTCTCCAGGGTCTCGCGCAGCAGCAGGGCGGCGGCCAGGGCGCAGGCCTCGACATCCCGGGTTCCTACGACGGTCAGGCCCTTCAGGCCCTCGCGGATCTTTTTCTCTCCCTCGCCCTCGATCGCCAGGCGCCAGTCGGAGGTCTGCGCCGCCGGCCTCAACGCCAGGTTCACGAGATCCCGCCGGACCTCTCCCGAGGACGACGCCGGCGATCGGCCCTTCCAGGTCTCCACGGAGCTGACCTCGACGCCCGCGAAGGTCAGGAGCGCTCTCAGGGCGGCCTGCGGATGCTGGTCGTCGACCGGTCTGGGTTGCTGCGCGCCCTCCGCCATCACCGTGTCCAGGCCCGGTAGGACAACTGCGCCCAGCGGCGCCCGGGCGATCACCTTCAGCAACCTGGCGGTCGCCTTGACCGAGCCGGTGGAGCCCGCCGCGATGAGCAGGCCCTCGGGCGGTTCGGCGGCCCATTTCGCCGCCAGGGCGTCAAGCAGGCGCACCCGACGCGCGCTGACGTCCACCAGTCCCAGGGTCTCCAGCCGCTTGGGCCAGGCCAGGAGGGCGCCCTGAAGGAACTCCAGCGACACGCGCCAATGCGCGGCCATGTCCAGGTCGACGAGTTCGGCCAGATTATCGCCCGCAACCTCCTCGATCTGCAGGCTGTCGAAGAAGCCTCCAAGGGCGTCCGCCAGGCCCAGGGCCTCTGCGGGGCCGGGGTTGCGTTCGATGGAAAGCTCGGTGACCAGCCTCAGGAGCTCGAACCGCCGACGCACGGGACTGATGGCTGGCGGCAGGTCCAGGACGATGTCGCCAGGCTCGAACGGCGCTTCTCCCGCCTCCAGGTCGCCCAGGGGGCGGATCCGCGGCGGCATCAGGGCAGGGACGTCGCCGGCCATCCGCAGGAAGGCCTCGGTCAGGGACCGCGCCGCACGCCGGGTCGGCGTCAGGACGACAGCGTCGGCCAGCGCCTCCGGTCCACCGTCGCGGGTGATATCCAGGAGTCCCACGGCAAGGTCGTCCAGAAACGGCCGGTCCGCCTGGATGTTGAACCAGCGCGGCCGGCCGGCCTTGTGGAACCAGTCGGTCATCCCGAAAGCAGGGCCTCCGCCTCATCCCGCGCCGCCGGATCACCCACATGCAGCCAGAAGGCGTCCATGACCACCCCCGCCAGCCGGCCCGT
The DNA here is from genome assembly GCF_020253645.1 of Phenylobacterium sp. GTDB lineage: Bacteria > Pseudomonadota > Alphaproteobacteria > Caulobacterales > Caulobacteraceae > Phenylobacterium. Next base: position 8,860 of record NZ_JADCBG010000204.1, on the reverse strand, counting down.
CTCCTGCAGCCGCCACCAGACCGGCAGGATGGAGAAGGCGCCCTCGGGTTCGCCATCCAGGATCTCGGGCTTCAGGATCTGGAAGCCGATATTGGCGAAGGGCGCGGGGCGGGCGTCGTCGGCGCTGTGGGTCAGGCGGCCGCCCGCGTCCATGAAGAAGCCCCGCGGCCCCTCGAAGCCGATGCCCTGCCCCCGGGGGGTGAGCAGCAGGAGAAGGTCCATCCGCTCGGGGTCCCAGGCGGCCTTCATCCGCTCCAGGGGCGGGGTGGTGCCGCCGGTCCAGAGGGAATCGATGTTCGCCACGAAGATCGGCTCCCGCCCCAGCAGGGGCAGGGCGTTGCGAATGCCGCCGCCGGAATCCAGCAGGGCCGGCCGCTCGTCGGCGAAGAGGATCTCCAGGTCTGTCCGCCGGGACAGGTGGGCCTCGATCTGGTCGGCGAAGTGGTGGACGTTGACGACGGCCTTGCGCACGCCCGCCTCGACGAGCCGGTCGAGCACCCGGTCGATCAGGGTCCGCCCCGCCACCTCTACCAGGGCCTTTGGCTGAGTCTCGGTCAGGGGACGCATGCGGGCGCCCAGCCCCGCCGCCAGCACCATGGCGCTCTTTGGGCCCTTCATCTGCGGGCCTCCGCCGGGACGCAGGCGTCGAGCCAGTCCCGCAGGTCGGAAAGGCCGGGGTCGGCGAGGCAGGCGTCGAGATAGCCCCACATCCGGGGCAGGAAGGCCTCGTACCTCGGCCGGCCGTCGCGGACCACCAGGCGGGCGAAGACGCCTATGATGCGACTGATGTTCAGGGCGCCAAGGGCTCGGAAATCCGGGACAAACTGCGGATCATCCATCCGTCCAGCGCTGTCGAGATAGCGCTCCAGCATGGCCTCGGAGAGGGTCGGGGAGACGTCACGCCTGGCGTCGTGGAGCAGCATGGAGAGGTCCCAGGCGGGGTGGGCCAGGACGGCGTCCTGGAAGTCAACCATTCCGACCCTGGCAGGACCCTCGCGCTGCGGCAGCCAGATCAGGTTCTCCACATGGTAGTCCCGGTGGGAGAAGACCGAGGCTCCGGCTTCGCCCCGCTGCAGGATCGGCCGCCAAAGGGCCTCCCAGTCGGCCCGCGCGGCCGCGTCGATGCGGACCTGCGGTCGAAGGGCGGGCAGCCAGTCCGGCAACAGATCGGCGGCGGTCTGCAGGGCCAGGGCGTCATAGGTCAGGATCGGCCAGTCCAGTCCGGCCTCCGCCCCCAGCCGGTCCGGGGCCGGGGTGGACTGCATGTGGACCAGAGCCTCCACGGCGGCCTCGTAGAGTGGAACTTCGTCGGCGCCACCCGCGATCAGGACGCCGAACAGGTCGTCGCCCAGGTCCTCCATGATCGCCAGGCCCTGTCCGACGTCGAAGGCCTCGATCCGAGGCGCGGACAGGCCGGCCCGGTTCAGCCAGCCGGCGACGGCGACGAAGGCGTCCACCCGCCCGGCCGCCAGACGCGCGAGGGCGTTGTAGCCGAGGGCCCGGCGCGTTTCTGGGTCCGCATCCGGAGGACAGGAAGCGGACTCCACCGGCGGCTGGTCCATGAAGATGCGGCGGCTTCCGTCCGCCAGGTAGAGCCGCTCGTAGGCCCGGGTTGAGGCGTCCCCCGCCAGCGGCGCGCGCCGGGCCTCGCCCAGGCCGGCGCTGCTAAGGAAGGCCGCCTTCAGGGCGTCCCTTTCCACTGTCACTCCACCCGCTCCTTCCAGGCGCCGTGTCCGGATAGCCGCGCCGTGCGACCCTCCCCGGCGACGGAGAGGTCTAGATCGAGTCGGTCCGGGGGGAGGCGCCCCTCCAGTCGCTCCGGCCACTCGATCAAGGCCGCCCCGTGGTCAAGGGCTTCCTCGAGGCCGATCTCCCAGGCCTCGTCCGGGTCTTCCAGGCGGTAGAGGTCGAAGTGGGCGATCTCGAACTCCCTCCCCGAATAGGTCTGGACGAGGGTGAAGGTCGGGCTCGGCGCCTCCTCGTCCTGCGAGGTGAGGGCGCGGATCAGGGCCCGGGCAAGGCAGGACTTCCCCGCCCCTAGGACGCCGCTCAGGCAGAGGGCCTCGCCGGGGCGGAGGAGGTGCGCAAGGCGGCGACCAAGGACCTCTGTGTCGGCCTCGGAGGGAAGCTCGATGCGGGCGGGCAGGCGGCTCAAAAGGGGCGGTCCGGGTCGTAAGGCAGCACGGTCTCCACATAGGCCTTCACCGCCAGGGTGGCGACCTCGGCGTCGGCGTCCAGACGGTCCGGGGGAATCAGCGGGCCCACCGTCAGGGTGAAGCGGCCGCCCCGCTTGTTGAGCAGCTCGTGGAACAGGGTGATGTCGCGAAGCTCCTTCGACACCCGGTCGAAGGCGTGGAACAGGGTGGACCATGGCCCCGTCATATGGATCGGCGCCACCGGAGCGCCATGCCGGCGGGCGATGGAGAGGGCCGAACTCATCCAGGGCGGATCCGAAAGTCGCCCGTCGGGCGTTCGCCTGGCCAGCCGACCCGCCGGAAAGATCGCCAGGGCCCGGCCGTCCTCCATGGCCTGGCGGGTCATCTGCAGAGTGGTTCGGGTCCGATCTCGGGTACGCTTCTCCTCCACCCACTCCACGGGGATCAAGACGTCGGAGAAGCCCGGGACCACCCGGTGGGCGTCGGCGTTGGCGTAGAAGCAAAGGTCTGGCCGGCGATCGCGCAGGGCGTCCCACGCGGCGATCCCGTCGGCGATGCCGGTGGGGTGGTTGGCCACGATCACCAGCCGCCCGGCCTCTGGAATCCGATCCAGGCCCCGCGTCTCGACCTGGACTTCCAGAAGCCGAGAGACGAACTCCAGGGCTGCGCGCCCGTCCATGGGGGCGATGGCGTCGGCCATCTCTCGGGCGCGGCGATAGTTCAGGAGTCGGTAGAGCAAGGGGCGCAGAAGGGGCCAGACTGGCCCGCCCGCCAGGTGCGGCGCCCGCTCGGCGATCAGCACGTCCACGATGTGCTGGCTCTGGCCGGCGGTAGGGAATGCGCTCATGAGGCCACCATGCCCGTCCCTGGGGGGCGCAAGCAAGGTCTAGGCGCGCCCGCCGCCAGCCCTTACTAGATGGCCCGCAGGCAGGCGAGGAGGGCTCCATGCGCCAGATCCATCACTTCATCGACGGGGCGGCGGTCGCCAGCGCCTCGGGGCGCGCCGGCGAGGTCTTCAACCCGAATACCGGCGAGGTCCAGGCCCGGGTCGGTCTGGGGACCCCTGAGGAACTGGAGCTGGCGGTCCAGTCCGCCCTGCGCGCCCAGCCGGCCTGGGCGGCGGTGAACCCGCAGCGCCGGGCCCGCGTCATGTTCGAGTTCAAGCGCCTGCTCGAGGCCAACATGCAGGCCCTCGCCGAGCTGCTCTCCAGCGAGCACGGCAAGGTCATCGCTGACTCCAAGGGCGACATCCAGCGCGGCCTGGAGGTGATCGAGTTCGCCTGCGGCGTCCCGCACCTGCTGAAGGGCGAGTACACCGAGGGGGCCGGCCCCGGCATCGACGTCTATTCCATGCGCCAGCCCCTCGGGATCTCCGCCGGCATCACGCCGTTCAACTTCCCCGCCATGATCCCGATGTGGATGTCCGGCGTGGCCATCGCCGTGGGCAACGCCTTCATCCTGAAACCCTCAGAGCGCGACCCCAGCGTGCCGGTGCGCCTCGCCGAGCTGTTCCTGCAGGCCGGGGCCGAGCAGGGGCTGGACCTGAAGGGCGTTCTCAACGTCGTCCAGGGCGACAAGGTCATGGTCGACGCCATCCTCGACCATCCGGAGATCGCGGCGGTGAGCTTCGTCGGCTCCTCCGACATCGCCCAGTATGTCTATTCCCGCGGCGCCGCGGCCGGAAAGCGGGTCCAGGCCATGGGCGGCGCCAAGAACCACGGCATCGTCCTGCCCGACGCCGACCTGGACCAGGTGGTGCGCGACATCTCCGGCGCCGCCTTCGGCTCCGCGGGTGAGCGCTGCATGGCCCTGCCCGTGGTGGTGCCGGTGGGCGAGCGCACAGCCGAGGCCCTGCGCGAGAAGCTGGTGGCCGAGATCGCCACGCTGAAGGTGGGCGTCTCCACGGACGAGGGCGCGCACTATGGCCCGGTGGTCAACGCGGCCCACCGCCGGAAGGTGGCGGACTACATCCAGATGGGGGTCGACGAGGGCGCCGAACTGGTCGTCGACGGCCGCGACTTCCGCCTTCAGGGCTTCGAGCAGGGATTCTTCATCGGACCGTCCTTCTTCGACCGGGTGACCCCGGGGATGAAGAGCTACCAGGACGAGATCTTCGGGCCGGTCCTGCAGATGGTGCGGGCCGAGAGCTTCGAGTCCGCCCTGGCCCTGCCCTCACGCCACGCCTACGGCAATGGAACCGCCATCTTCACCCGCAACGGCCGGGCGGCCCGGGAGTTCGCTTCCCGCGTGAATGTCGGCATGGTCGGCATCAATGTGCCCATCCCGGTGCCCCTGGCCTACCACACCTTCGGCGGCTGGAAGCGCTCGGCCTTCGGCGACGCCAACCAGCACGGCATGGACGGCGTTCGCTTCTACACCAAGGTCAAGACGGTGACCGCCCGCTGGCCCGAAGGCGAGGTCGAGGACTCCGCCTTCGTCATTCCGACAATGCGGTAGGATCAGGCGAGGTACTGGTCTGACACCCAGGCTGTAACCGCGCCGCCTCCCTCAAGGGCGCCCTTCACCTGCGCCCAGGGGCCCGGCGAATCGTAGAGGACCTCCAACCGGGTTCCGGCGAGGAAGACGCCGAGGGTGTCAAACTGCACGCCCGGTCCGCCGCGGGCATTGAGGCGAGAGGCGATGACGGTCCGGAACAGGGGCTGAGAATCTCCGCGACCTTCCACCAGGGAAACGAAGCGACTCATGGGAAAGGCCGGGCCCGGGTCTGTCTTTCGACCTGGCGAGATATCGTCGTGGCCGACGATCTCGGTGATGGTCGGGTAGGCCGCAAGGATGCAGCGGGTCACCTCCGCCAAAGCGGACAGCTGGGTTTCGCCGTAAACCTCCCAGAGGGAAGGGCGGCTCTCGTTCTTGTGTGTCAGCTCGACCGCCAGAGCCGGATCGAGGACCCGTGAGGTCGAGCTTCGGACCTGCCCATCCGCCGTTCGAATGAGCCGGCCCCAGTTATCGATCTCGATCCCGATCGAGTAATCGTTGCAGTTGGGTCGGCCCCGCCAGATCGAACGGCCTGCGTGCCAGGCCTTGACGTTGAACGGCACGACCTGCCGGACATCGCCGTCGCGTCCGACCACGACATGAGCCGAGGCCTTGGCCTGGGGGGAGACGAAATAGTCGGAGACGCCCTTCGCCCCAGCCCCGCTGACGGTGAAGTGCATGACCAGGAGACTCGGCGAGTCCAGCGCGCCGCCCTGATGGGGCGAGGGCCTGTACCAGCCCGGCTTCAGCCTGTGGTCGACGATCTGCATGGTCCGCTCCCCGCTCCCAAGACGGGGCACTGCACCACGCCCGACCGGGCTCTGCAATTCCCCGGTTACGCGGCGCGCGCCAGGGTCAGGGCTGGCGACCGGAGTCTCCATTTTCGCGCCTGGTGGGTTTCCTCCAGGCCGCAGAGGCTCTAGGCGAGGCGCATGTCTTCGGCCCTCCAGACCGTCTATGAGGAACGCGTCCGCGACGGACGAATCCGCCCGGACCCCGCCCAGGCTGCGGGCCTCGCCAGCCTGGTGCGGCTGGAGGCGGATCTCGCGGCCGCAAGTCCCGGACCGCTGGCGCGCCTGTTGCGGCGGCGGCCCGCTGCGGCCCGCGGGGTCTATCTCTGGGGTCCCGTGGGCCGGGGCAAGTCCATGCTGATGGACCTGTTCTTCGAGATCGCTCCGGTCGAGCGCAAGCGCCGCACCCACTTCCATGTCTTCATGCGCGAGGTCCACGAGCTGATCGGGGCCTGGCGCTCCGGGGATGCGGCGGCCCGCCGGGCGCGGTTCGGCCAGGCGCAGGGGGATGATCCTGTCCCGCCTGTGGCCGATCTCGTTGCGCGAGGGGCCAGCCTTATCTGCTTTGACGAGTTCCAGGTCACCGACATCGCCGACGCCATGATCCTGGGTCGCCTCTTCGAGGCCCTGTTTGCACGCGGCGTGACCCTGACCGCCACTTCCAACCGGCAGCCGGACGATCTTTACCGGGACGGGATCAACCGCCAGCTTTTCCTGCCCTTCATCGCCCTCCTGAAGTCGCGGGTCGAGGTGGTGTCGGTGGCGGGTCCGCACGACTACCGGCTCGACCGGCTGCGCGCTGCAGGGACCTGGTTCTCGCCCATCGATCCGGACAACCGAAGGACCTTCGACGCTCTCTGGCGCGACATGCTGGGTCCGGAGGCCGCCGAGGGCGAATCGATCGAGGTCATGGGCCGCCGGCTCGACTTTCCCGCCGCCGCGGGCGGCCTGGTACGGGCGGGGTTCTCCCGTCTGTGCGACGCCGCCCTTGGCCCCAACGACTATCTGGCCCTCGCCGAGCGGTTCCACACGGTCTTCCTGGAGGACCTGCCCCGGCTGACCCCGGACCGCCGGGAGGCGGCGCGCCGGTTCGTCACCCTGATCGATGCGCTCTATGAGGCCAGGACCCGGCTGATCGTGCTGGCGGAGGCAGAGCCGATTCGCCTTTATCCGGCCGGGGACGGCGCCTTCGAGTTCGAACGTACGGCGTCGCGGCTGCAGGAGATGCGTTCCGCCGATTGGCTCGCCGACCGGTCCTGAGCTTCCGCCACGGCGCCCTATCAGATTGAAAAGCCTTCGTTGACACCCTGTTCCTGAGGCTTAAATGCAAGCAGCCGGCCCGGGGCGCGGGGGCGTCCGCCGGGGTTGGCCAGGACATGTCCATGACCGCACCCGTTCGAGAACGACCGATGTCGCCGCACCTTCAGGTGTGGCGCTGGCACCTCACCATGCTGACGTCCATCCTGCACCGCGCCACGGGGATGGCGCTGTACGGGGGCGCGCTGATCGTCACAGCCTGGGCCCTGGCCCTCGGCGCGGGGCCTGACGTCTACCAGGGCTTCCTGGATCTCATGGCCTCGCCGCTTGGTCGGCTGGTTCTGGTCGGGCTCACGCTCTCGCTCTTCTATCACCTGGCCAATGGCGTCCGGCACCTGTTCTGGGACGTCGGACTGGGTCTGTCGGTGACCAGCTCGTTCCGGTCCGGCGTCATGGCCATGGCCTTCTCCGTGGTCGCCACCGTCCTGGTCTGGGCCATCGGACTCGGATCGGGAGGTTCATGATGACCGACTTCAGAACACCCCTGTCGAGGGCCCGCGGCAGCGGCGCTGCAGGTCATGGCGCAGCCCACTGGGTGGCCGAACGGGTCAGCGCCATCGCCCTGATCCCCCTGAGCCTGTGGATGGTCTACGCCGCCCTGGTCGTTTCCAGGACCGGCTATTCCGGGGCGGTCGCCTTCCTCGCCAACCCCGTGAATGCAGTCCTGGTGGTCCTGGTCCTTGTGGTGTCCGGCTGGCACATGCACGCCGGCGCCCGGGTGATCATCGAGGACTACATGCACAGGATCCTGGGCCGCTCCGCCCTGCTCGTCCTGAACCTCTTCGTCGCCGTTCTCGCCACCGCCCTCGCGGTGTTCTCCGTCCTCAAGGTCGCGCTCGGAGGCGCTCTCTGACGTCATGGCCGCATACGAATTCACCGATCACAAGTTCGACGTCGTCGTCGTTGGCGCCGGCGGCTCCGGCCTCCGGGCGGCCTTGGGCTGCGCCCAGGCCGGCCTGAAGACGGCCTGCATAACCAAGGTCTTCCCGACCCGCTCGCACACCGTGGCGGCCCAGGGCGGCATCTCGGCCAGCCTCGGCAACATGGGCGAGGACGACTGGCGCTGGCACATGTACGACACCGTCAAGGGGTCGGACTGGCTGGGCGACCAGGACGCCATCGAATACCTGTGCCGGAATGCGCCGGCGGCGGTCTACGAGCTGGAGCACTGGGGCGTGCCCTTCTCGCGCACCCCGGACGGCAAGATCTACCAGCGCGCCTTCGGCGGCATGACCCGCAACTTCGGCGAGGCCCCGATCCAGCGGACCTGCGCCGCGGCGGACCGAACCGGTCACGCCATGCTGCACACCATGTACGGCCAGTCCCTGGCCCACGACACCCAGTTCTTCATCGAGTACTTCGCCCTCGACCTGATCATGGACGAGGGCGTCTGCCGCGGCGTGACCGCCTGGAAGCTGGACGACGGCACCCTGCACCGCTTCCAGGGGCAGATGGTCATCCTGGCCACGGGCGGCTACGGCCGGGCCTACTTCTCGGCCACCAGCGCCCACACCTGCACCGGCGACGGCGGCGGCATGACCCTGCGCGCCGGCCTGCCCCTGCAGGACATGGAATTCGTCCAGTTCCACCCCACCGGCATCTATGGCGCCGGCTGCCTGATCACCGAGGGCGCCCGGGGCGAGGGCGGCTACCTGACCAACTCCGAGGGCGAACGCTTCATGGAGCGCTATGCGCCCACCGTGAAGGACCTGGCGCCCCGCGACATGGTCAGCCGGGCCATGACCATCGAGATCCGCGAAGGCCGCGGCGTGGGCCCGAACAAGGACCACATCTTCCTGCACCTCGATCACCTCGATCCCAAGGTGCTGGCGGAGCGCCTGCCGGGGATCTCGGAGAGCGCACGGGTCTTCGCCGGCGTTGACGTCACCAAGGAGCCGATCCCGGTCCTGCCGACGGTCCACTACAACATGGGCGGCATCCCGACGAACTTCTATTCGGAGGTCGTCACCCGGGTTGGCGACGATCCCGACCGGGTCGTGCCCGGACTGATGTCCGTGGGCGAGGCCGCCTGCGTCTCGGTCCATGGCGCCAACCGGTTGGGCTCCAACAGCCTGATCGACCTGGTCGTTTTCGGCCGCT
>NZ_JADCBG010000203.1 GCF_020253645.1 Phenylobacterium sp. | reverse complement strand
GGTGTAACCCCCTGGCGCGACGGTCTCCTCCCACAGGAAGCCTTCGGGGGCGGGGAGGGTGGGCATGGACTCCACCCTGGTCCCCGCCATGGCCCGGGCATGGGCCTGGGCGCCATAGGGGTCCGCGGTGCTCACGACGCCGCCCTTCCGCCCTTGGTCGAAGTCTCGCCCGCCTCGTGAAGCTGGGGAAGCAGGGCCGTTGTCGTGACGAGCCGCACCTGCTGAACGCCGCGGATGCGACGGATCTCGTCGCACAACTGCTGAAGTCGTTCGGACGGGCCCTGCACGAGAAGGACCTCAAGCGACTGATCTCCTTCGAGGAAGACGTGCTGCGAGGAGATCACCTCCTTCACGTAGGCGCTCTGGGTCTGCGCCAGCGCCTGACGCACCCGGCCTGACTCCGCCCTGTAGATCAGCGTGATCGTACCGGCCACGAGGGCCCCGACGATCTCCTCCCTGTGCCCGGCCAGCTCATGCCGGATCAGTTCGGCGATCATCTGGGAGCGGCTGGGCAAGCCACGTTGGGCGACCATCTCGTCCAGTTGGGCGAGAAGCTCCGCGGGAAGACTGACGCTGAGGCGCGCGAGGTGGGAGACAGGTTCCAGCATGCAGGCACCCTATCCGCAGTTATTACGATTGGCCATCAGCGTAATAATCGCCCCTGCATCTCTGAACCGATCGCACAGGATTTGGGCATGGCGCCCAGGGGGTGATCAGCCGGGGCCCGGCCTGGCCGTGCCTAGGGGTTCTCTGGCGGGCCCCAGGAGTCTCTCTCGACCACAAGGCGGTAGCCGTCGGCATAGACGAAGGTGCGTCCGCGCTCGCTCCAGTAGGGGTTGAAGGACGAGACCTCCTGGAAGCCCGCCGAAAGGACGGCCTCGCACCTGCGCTCCCAGGCGGCCGAATCCGGGATGTAGACCACCAGGAGATCCTAAGGAGTCCGCGCCGGCTGAACCGGATGATGGCGGCAAACCGTGAACTCGAAGTGGTGGCCGGCGCCAGGCTCTCCGAGCATGACCCCATCAAAACCGTCATGGTCCCGGAAGCCGCCGAGTTCCCGCAGACCCAGCCCCTCGAGATACATGCAGAGGGTGCGGTCGAGGTCCGACACCGGGCGGGCGATCCGGAGGTGAGGCGGCATGGCGGGACGGCGAGTGACTGCTTTGCGGTAGGGCGCGAACGCCAATGCGGAGAATCCGAGCCTCGGAAGGTGGGGCGTCCAAGGGCGCCGGCCCGCCATCCTTTCAGGGGCGACCGGTTATCGTGCATTGCATCGGTCGCCGAAATCCCTGAACGCTGAGGACCGGATCGAAGCGGGAGGGCGCAACATGCGGACGGCGAATCTGAACGGCCTGGGAGAGGTCAGCCGGCTGAGCCTGGGCGGCGGGATCGGGCAGATCTGGGGCGAGACCCCGCACGAGGAAGCCCTGGCCACACTGCACGCCGCCGTCGACGCCGGGATCACCCTGATCGACTGCGCCCCCATGTACAACAACGCCGAAAGATTCATTGGCGAGGCCTTCGCGGGCCGCCCGCCGGCGGGGGTGAGGTTCACCACAAAGCACCAGCTGGGCACGCCGGAGCCCGGGGCGACGGCCGCAGCCCTTGCGGCCTCGGTGGAGGCCAGCCTGTCCGCCATGCGCCTGGAGCGCATCGACCTCTTCTTCCTGCATTCCAACCTGCACCGCGACGGCTACGCCTACGACTTCGGCGAGAGCGCCAAGGCCCGGTTCTCCACCGCCCTGTCGATCTATGCCGAGGAGGTTGTCCCGGCCATGGAGGCGCTGAAGGCGAAGGGCAAGATCGGTCAGTGGGGGATCACCGGGATCGGCGTTCCTGAAGCTGTGCTGGACGCCCTCGCCCACCCGGTCCGCCCGGCGGTGGTGCAGGTGATCGCCAACCTGCTGGACAGCCCCGGCGCGCTGAAGCGCTACGCCGAGCCGGCCCGCCCGCGCGAGATCGCCCGGGCGGCCAAGGCGGCGGGCCTGGGCGTGATGGGCATACGGGCGGTGCAGGCCGGCGCCCTGACGGCGGCGGTGGACCGGGAGCTGTCGCCCAACAGCCCGGACCGGCGCGACTTCGAGCGCGCCGCCCCCTTCCGGGCCCTCTGCGCCCGCTGGGGCGTGGACCCCGCCTATGCCGCCCACCGCTACGCCCTCTCCCTGCCGGATTTCGACGTGATTGTGCTGGGGGTCAAGAACCGGTCGGAACTGGACCTTTGCCTCCGGGCGGAGGCGGACGGCCCCTACTCAACGGCGGAGATGGCGGAGATCGACGCCCTGGGGCTTCGGCCGCCCGGGGCCTGAGACAGGACCTTCCGCGGAGCGACCCGGGAGCTAGAGGTCCAGCCCTGAAAAGACGGGCGTCAGGGATCAAACCCCGGCCAGAAAACCCCGGACCGCGATGACGACCTGCGTGAAGTTCTCCCGCCGGACATTGTGCCCGGCCCCGGGGATCCGGATCGCCTTGAGATTTGGATTGAGGTCGCTGGCCTCAAGGACCTGCTCGGCCGAAATCATGCTTCCCCGCTCCGACTCTCCATGGATGAGGAGGGTCGGCGACCGGAGGCCGCGGACATCCTCGCGCCAGTCCGAGTTCAGGAGAGGCAGAGCGCCGGCATCCACCTGCAGCTTCGATGCGACCCAGGCCGGAAACTCGCGGGGATCCCATGACGGAGCCTGCTGTTTGCCGAGGGTGTAGAGCTCGGCCTCGGTCATGGACCTGAATCGGGTCACCTGTTCCTGGAACTTCTCAAGCCTCTTCCTCCTCGCGTCGGGGGCCATCGGGGGAACAAGGGGAGGATCCTCAAGAACCAGGGCCCGGACCCGGTCCGGATGGGCGGCGGCGAAACCGGCGCTCGCCCGGGCGCCGACGGAGTGGCCCATGACCAGGACCTGGTCCAGGCCGAGGGCCTCGACCGCCTCGGCCAGATCCCCGACGGGGTCGACGATCTCACCGGGGCCAACCCTGGAACTCAGGCCATGCCCACGGGCGTCAAGCATGATCACGTCGAAATCCGGCGCCAGGTCCTCGGCAAGACGGGCCCAGCAAAGACCATTGTCGGTCAGTCCGTGGGACAGGACCAGGGGCGGCCCGCCGCCGCCGGTTCGGTGGTAGGCCAGCCTGCCGCTGGTGACAGCGGCCTCGCCATAGGTCCAGCCCGCAGGGGGTTGGGTCACCATGCGTAGGCCTCAGGCGCTGGACCGCAGGGCGGGAAGATCGCATCGAGCCGCGAGAGGACCGCATCCTCAAGGACCAGGTCAGGGGCCTTGAGGAGAGAGGCGAACTGCTCCCGGCGCCTTGGCCCGACAATGGCCGACGTCATGCCGGGCTGGTGAAGAAGCCATGCGACGGCCACGACGCCCGGAGGCTGTCCGAGGCTGTCGCAGAGGGCATCGAAGTCGGACAGGCGTCCGGCGCTGCCATCTGCGGAGAGGCTTGCGCGGCGACCGGAGGGCTCCGTCGAGGCCCCCGCAAGACGCCCCCCCGCGAGAGGGCTCCAGGCGATCACCCCGACGCCGTAGGCCCTGCAGGCAGGAAGCACCTCCAGCTCGGCGCGACGTTCGAGGAGATTGTAGAGGCTCTGTTCACAGACCAGACCGAGGCGGTGGGAGGCGGCGGCCCTCTCGTTGAACCGGGCGATGGCCCAGCCCGGGAAATTGCTGGAGCCCACATAGGTGATCTTGCCCTGGGCGATGAGCCGGTCCATCGCCTGCCAGATCTCCTCAGGTGGCGCCGCGCGGTCGATGTGGTGCATCTGGTAAAGGTCGATGTGGTCGACGCCGAGGCGCTTCAGGCTGGCGTCACAGGCTCGTTGGATATGCCGGGCGGAGAGGCCACGGTCGTTGATGTCCTCGGACATCGGTTCATGGACCTTGGTCGCCAGGACGATCCGGTCCCGCCGGGAGCGGTCCTCCGCCAGCCATTCGCCGAGGAGGCTCTCCGTGGCCCCCACGCCAAGGCGGCCGCCGTACTGGTCGGCGGTGTCGACGAAGTTCACCCCCGCCCCGATGGCGTCGTTGAGGATGTCGAAGCTCTCCTCCCGGGTCGTCAGGGGCCCGAAATTCATGGTGCCCAGGCAAAGCTCGCTGACCTGAAGGGCCGTTCGCCCGAGGCGTCGGTGCTTCATGGCGCCCTCAGGGTGGGACCGGTGATCAGGGTCTCGCTGGAGTCCAGGACGCAGTGGCGGACCCGCTTCTGGGCGGTTTCGGACAGCGTCCGGTAGTCCGAGTAGCTGATCCCCGGGACGATCGGTTCCCGGAACCAGGGGGCGTAGAACTCCAGGTTGGGAATGGCCCGCATGGCGTCGGACAGGTTGGGCGTCCCACCGTGCCAGGCCCGGACGTCGCGGATCATGACGGCCCCGGCGGGCGCCGGGCAGACCGTGCTGAGCCGCATCCACTCGGGCTCCTGCTCCAGGGTCGGGATCGGATGCCGCGAGTTCTGGGTTCCGGGAATCTGGCGCGTGGGACCGTTCAGCCGGGTCACGTCCTGCGGCAGGAAGTTGGCGCAGACATAGGGACAGGGCAGGTCCCTGATGGTCAGCTGGCCCCTCGGATCGTGGAAGGCGCTGAAGGGCGTCGTGGTGTTGTCCTTCCAGTCCCGGATATCGGAATGCAGGGGCTGGTAGCCTGTCGCCCCCGGAAGGCAGAAGTCGCCGCTGGCCGCCCGAAGGACGAAGTCGGGCGACTGGAAGATGGTCGTCACCACCTCGTTGACGAGGGTGTTCTCCAGCAGCATGCGCCATTCAGGCCGATGGAGCTGGCTGCGGGTCAGGCTGGAGCCGCCAAAGGAGTAGCGGTGGGAGCCCCGGTTTCCCCGGCGATCGGTGTCGAGGGCGAGGATCTCGTCCGCCACCTCCCGGCAGCCCTTCGCCAGAAATTCGACCTGGGCGCTGTCGAGGGCCCGTGCGATGACGACGAAGCCGTCCCGGCGGAAGAGCTCCGCAGCGTGTGCGACATCCCCAGGCTCCAGGATTTCAAGTCCCCGGATCCCGTTGTTGGCTTCGAGATAGGCGCGCTGGGCGTCGAGACCCTCTGTGCTCCCGACTGTTGAATACGGGTTCATGTCAGTTTCTCCCCGCGGCCATCCGGCCCGATCCTCTTATTGACTTTTATTTCAATAATTGGGCGCCCAAGCAAGGCTTCTGACGGCTCCACGGAGCCCCCTTGACGGAAGACATCGCCTGACTTGTTTGGGGCGTGTGCACCTGGCCCTCGCAACACCTCTCCTCCCGCTTGGGCGACGCTAAGCCCAGGGCGAGACCGAGTCGAGGACCGCATCCGTCTGGTCTCAAGCTGCGCCGAGCGCTGGCGCGCCCTAGAGTTTCAGAACCTGCTTGGCGATGATGTTCCTCTGGACCTCGTCGGACCCGCCGGCAATGCTCGCCGCCCGGCCTTCGAGGTAGCGCGCGACTTCCCTCCTGACCCAGGGCGGACCGACTTCAGGGGGCTCCGCGCCTGAGACCTCCGGGAACCAGGGTGCGGCATAGGGCCCGGCGCACTCGACGAAGAGTTCCGTCATGCGCTGGACGATGTCCGTTCCCTTCAGCTTCAGTGTCGAAGACTGCGCCCCGGGTGCGCCGCCTGCGGCAACCTCGGACAGGGTCCGGAGCTCGGTGATGGCGAGGGCCTGTAGCTCGATCTCGGCCCAGGCGAGGCGACCCGCAAAGCCCGCGTCGCCAAGCAGGTCGTCACCCTCCGATCCGACGGTCTCCCTGCCGACCTCGCGGATCCGGCGCGACAGGTCGGTGGAAAGGGAAACGTAAGCCTGCCCGGTCCGCTCATGCGTCAGCAGGCCCTTGGCCACAGTCCAACCCTCCCCTTCCCTGCCCACACGGTTCGCAACCGGGACACGGACACCGTCGAGAGTCACCCGGTTGAACATATGCCGCCCGTCGATGGAGATGATCGGGTGGACGGTGACCCCCGGCGCGCGCATGTCGAGGAGGAGGAAGGTGATCCCGGCCTGTCGCTTCGGCTCATCCGAGGTTCGTGTCAGGCAGAACATCCAGTCGGCGCGATGGGCGCCGCTGGTCCAGACCTTCTCGCCGTCCACCACATAATGATCCCCCCGCAGCGCCGCCCGCGTCCGGAGCGAGGCGAGGTCGGAGCCAGCCTCCGGCTCAGAATAGCCCTGACACCATCGGACCCGGTCATGGAAGATATCGGGCAGGAACCTGGCCTGCTGCTCGGGCGAGCCATAGGCGAAGAGGATGGGCGCGAGCATGCCCATGCCCATGCCCCCGATCTGGGCTGGCAGGCCGGCTGCGGTGACTTCGCGCTCCCAGATGAAGTTCTGGGTGGGGGTCCATCCCGGTCCCCCGAACTCGACGGGCCATCGGTTGGCGGCCCATCCCTTTTCCAGCAGGGCCATGCGCCAGCGCTGCTCGTGGACCTCGCCGCCATCGTAGTGCTCGGGTGCGGGGAAGATCGCAGAAACGAGGGCGCGGACCTCATCCCGGAAACGCATCTCGTCGTCCGACAGGCTGAGCTTCATGGACAGTTGCTCGTCTTGTATTATACTTGCCGTCAATAAATCCGCCCCTCAAGCGGCGGTCAAGGGAGGCCGGGAGTGACAACAGAACCCTTTACCGCCGAAGAGCAAAACGGCGTCCTGGCGGGACCAATCCGTCGCCCGGTCAATCTCTCACGAGATGCGGCCGGATCCATCCATGACGATGCAACGGCGCAGACGCTGGGGTTCCGGGGCGGGACCGTGGCGGGAAACATTCACTGCGAGCAGTTCCCGCCGCTTCTGCTCGCGCGGTTCGGTGATGGCTGGAGACAGAGAGGGGGACTTTCCCTGCACTTCCTGAACGCCACCACGGATGGAGAACCTGTCCAGGCGTTTGTCGGCGCCGCCGAGACCCTCGCCGACGGCGTTCGCCGGGCGCCGGTCTGGATGGAGACTCCTGAGGGCGTGCGGGTCTGCGAGGGCACGGCCTGGGCCGGCGGCGCGGATCCCGACTCCGCCCTCCGGCAGAGGGTCGCCCAGCAGCGGCCAGCGACGGAGCTGCGAATCCTCAGGGCCTCGCACGTCGGAGACAGGGTCCACGATGTCCCGAGCCGGCTCGACAGCAAGACAGCCCTGAGGCGGCTGGAGGGCGTGACCGAGCCCCTCCCGGAGTACCGCGACGCGGCGCTCTTCGGAGGTCTGGTGGCGGCGCCCGCCGTGGCCATCGACGCCCTCCGCGCCGTCGAAAAGCCCCTGTTCCCCACCGACGGCGACTTTGTCGGCATGTTCGGCGCGATCGAGCTGGAATTTCTGGACGGACCGGTCTTCCTGGATCGCGACTATCTGGCCGATGGCCGGGTGCTGGCCCTGGGGGAATCCCCGAAGACCGAAGTCGCCTGGTACGAAAGCACGCTGCGGGAGGCGAAGGATGGACGTCCAGTGGCGCGACTTGTGATGATGAGCCGCCTGCTGAAGGCGTCTTCGACGCATTGGGCCTAGTCGCGAGGTCGGGGCGACTGCACGCCGGGAATCCGGTGGCTTTGGATCCTGGGAAATCGTGGCACACTTAGCCCCTCTTGCCGGAGGAGTCCTTGCCAGATCCCTTTGTCAGCTCTGCAGACCGCAAGGCCGCAACATGAGTCCGAACGCCTCCTTGAAGCGCAAGCGCATCCGGCTGGCGCCCGAGGTCCGCCGGGAACAGATCCTGGACCAGGCAGCGCACCTGATCCTGGCTGAGGGCCTCTATGCGGTCAGCATGGAGCGGCTCGCGCGCGACATCGGGATCAGCAAGGGCCTGGTCTACAACTACTTTCCCACGCGGGACGCCCTGTTGACGGCGCTTCTCAACCGGGAACAGGCGGAGTTGCGCGACCGGGGCATGGCCAGCGCCCTGGAGGCCGAGAGCTTTGAAGACCTGATCCGCCAGACTACCCGGCTCTACCTGGAGCAGACACGCGACCGCGGCGCACTGATCGCCGCCCTGCTCTCCGACCCCTCCGTCGCTCTCCTTATGGAGGCGGAGAACCGGGCGGACAGGGAGCGGACCGTCCGCTACTTCGTGCGGGCCGCGCGGCGTGAGTATGGTCTGCCCCTGCCTGTGGCCATCTCGGCCGTGGAGATGGTTTCAGCGATTACGGACCAGGCGGGACGCCTGGTGGCGGACGGACAGCTCGACGTGGAGACAGCGACAGGGATGTGCGTGGCCCTGATCACCGGCGGCCTCCAAAGCCTGGGTCAGTCCCACGGATCCTGAAGCTCAGACGCCCGGACTCGGCGTGGCGCCCTGCCTTCGAAGGGCGGCGGCGATCTCCGCATGACGGGCCCTTGTGATCCCGTAGGACGCGAAGATGACCATCGACGCCACGGCGATGATGGCGGGGATCGGTCCCCAGACCAGAACGAGCCTCACCTGGACCTCATGCGGCAAGACCGCGCCTATGGTCTGGCCGATCTCGCGAGGGAACCTGATGAGGTCAAGGGCCACTCCCGCAAGGAGGACTCCGATGCCAACGGCCGCCTTGTTGGCGAAGCCCAGGCCTGCAAAGTAGATACCCTCCCGACGTCGCCCGAAGAGGTGTTCGTGCTCATCGGCGGCGTCCGCCATCATCGAGGGATAGGCGACACTCACCAGTCCGATCCCGATGCCGGCGACGAAGGAGTTGATCTGCATGGGCGCCAGGGCGGCCTGCCCCACGGGCGCATAGACGCCTGCGAGCCATGCGCCCTGCATCACCAGCCAGTTGCAGATCAGAAGGGAGAGCCCCACCAACACCACGGTTTTCTTCTCGAGACGCGCCTGGACGCGGGGGGCTGATCCAACCCCAAGCAGCAGGCCGACGACGAAGGCGTAGGAGATGAACTGGATCGACTCGCTCTTGAGCAGCCAGACGAAGACGAAGGAATGGCTGTTCAGGGTCGCGTTCAGCCCCTGGGCCAGGTAGGTCACCAGCGCCGAGATGAAGAGCAGCCGGAACGATCGGTTGGCGAAGATCTCCTTCACCTCGGAGGGGAGCCGCCGCCACATGGGCTGCGGAACCTGGTCAGGCTGTGGCAGGACCGCTGCGTACCTGAGGAGGCCCAGGCAGCAGGCCGTCATGCAGACGAACAGGATGGCGCCGGCCACCCACCCAAAGCCGGGATAACCCTCGGCGCGCTGCAAGCCCCCGTTCGCGAAGAAGGTGCTGTATCCTACTGCTATGATCGCAAGGCCGGCCAGGACCCCTGCGGCGGACCGGTAGACCACGACGCTCGTCCTCTCCGCATAGTCCGTCGTCAGCTCCGCCCCGAGGGCCACGTATGGCACGTGGAATAGAGAGATGGCGGTGCGGCCCGCCACCGAGAACGCGACGAGCCAGGCGAACAGGAGCGGTGGGGACAGATCCGGCGGTGGCGAGAACAGCAGGCCGACACTGATCACGGTCGGCAGGATCGCCGCCATCATCAGCGGCAGGCGGCGACCGAGCCGGGACTTGAGATTGTCCGAGAACGATCCGATGAAGGGGTCCACCACCGCATCGAAGGCCAGCCCGATAGCAAGGGCTGCGCCCACCAAGGCGCCTGAAAGGCCGAGGACCGCGGAATAGTAGAAGAAAACGAAGCCCACTGCGGTGTCGAAGCCGCCGGACTGCGCTGCCTGGCCAAGGCTGTAGAAGACCTTCTGCACCCTCGTCGGGGAGGCCGGACGGGTCGCCTCGGCTCGCTCGGCGGGAAATTCGGACCGCTCCATGCCGCCCCTCTTGTTATTGACGGAATATTCAATTGGGCTTGACGGTTCCCCGCCCGCCCCTCTAGCTATTGACGGCTACTATAATCAACACGCTGGCGGTCAAGGGAGAGCTTCCTGCCGCCGGAGGGGAGTGCGAGATGCGAAACTACCGTTCCGCCGCCGTCGCTGCGGCATCAACGATCGCCCTGATGGCCAGCGCATCCACGGCAGCCGAGTCCGCCAATCAGATCGAGGAACTGGTCGTCACCGCCCAGAAGCGGGAACAGAACCTCCAGGATGTCCCGATCGCCGTCAGCGCCTTCTCGGCCGTCGCCCTGGACAGGGTGCAGATCGAGGACGCGACGGACATCCAGCTTTCGATCCCCAACGCCGTCCTCACCGGAAATGACCGCTTCACCCTGCGGGGGGTCGGCAACAACGCCCTGGCCGGGGTCGATCCGGGCGTACCGACCTTCGTCAACGGCGCGGCCGTCGGCTATCCGCCGCAGAACGAGTACTTTGATGTTGCCCGGATCGAGGTGCTGAGGGGGCCACAGGGCACCCTCTATGGCCGCAACACCACCGGCGGGGCGATCAACATCATCACCCGCAAGCCGGGCTCCGAGTTCGGCGGGGAGGTCAATGTCCAGGCTGGCAACTACGAGAGCCTCCGGGTGGGCGGCGCCGTCGACCTGCCCCTGGGCGAGGTCGCCGCCGTTCGGCTGGCGGGCTACTCCCTCGACCGCAGCGGCTACACCCGCAACGAGGCGACCGGCAATGACGTCGATGGCCGGAGCCAGTGGGGCGCCAGGGGTTCTCTGGTTCTGGACCTCGGAGATCGGACCGATGCGACCTTGGTGCTCAGCCGGTTCGAGGAGGACAGTTCGCGCGCCCGGGAAGGCAAGAGACTCTGCAAGGCCCACCCGGTTCTGGGCTGCGACCCGAGGTTCCTTGGCTTCGACTCCCCTGATGCGAATACGACGATCCTGCAGACCCTGTCGCGGATCTTCACCCCCTTCCCGGCGGGCGGGAACATCTATGCCGGTGCGCCAAACCCCACCGACCTGCGACGGATCGCGGCCGATACGGACCCGACCTATACGGCTGAGCAGACCGCCGCCTCGCTTGAGTTCAACCACGACTTCGGGCAGCTCACGCTTTCAGCCGTCCTCGGCTATTCGAAGTTCTCCACCGAGCAGAATACCGACTGGGACAACGCCGACCTGCCGTTCCGCTTCACCCAGTCGATCACCTACTTCAAGGATCGCGACACCCAGGTCACGACCAATCGCCTTCTGACGACAGACAGCTTCACCTCGCGTGGGGACACCAAGACCGGCGAGCTTCGCCTCGCCTCACAGTTCGAAGGCCGCTTCAATTTCCTCCTGGGCTACTTCGGCGCCCAGGGGACCAGCTCTGGTGGCTTCGAGACCTGGCATCCGTCCATCGAGCTCTTCCAGAAAGCCCAGGGCCGCCCGGCGGAGACCTGGCGGATCTCGGCCCTGACCCGTAATGGGAAGAACGAGACCTGGGCGCTCTTCGGTGAAGGGTACTACGAGGTGACGTCGGACCTCCGCCTGACGTTGGGCCTGCGCTACACCGAGGAGGAACGCTCCGGCGAGAGCCGTTCCATCGTGCTGTCCGGTCTCAACCCCTGGGCCTACGCAAAGTTCCAGGGCCAGAAGACCACCTACAAGGTCGCAGCCGACTGGTCGCCCGACCTGTCCTTCACGGACAAGACCCTTGTCTATGGCTCCGTGGCGACGGGCTACAAGGGCGGAGGGCAGAACTCCAACGCCACGGCCCCGACCTTCGGTCCCGAGACCGTGACCGCCTATGAGGTGGGAACCAAGAACCTGCTTGGTGACGGCGCCCTGCAGGCCAACCTCACGGCTTTCTACTATGACTACACAGGGCTGCAACTGGGCCAGCGGATCAATGGCGGCGTGGTCACCCGAAACGCCGACGCCGACATCTTCGGGCTAGAGGGCGAGTTCATTTACTCCCTGGGACAGAACTGGCTGTTCGATGCCAATCTCTCGCACCTGAACACCCGCATCGGGACCTTCCTGAGCGAGGACGCCGCCAATCCGGCTCAGAGCCTGACGGCCACCACGCCCACGGTGCAGATCAACCTCGAAGGCAACGAACTGCCGCACTCGCCAGGCTTCAAGGCCAGGGCGGGGGCCCAGTACCAGACCGCAGTCGGGTCCGGCGACTGGACCGCGACCTTCCGGGTCGACGCTACCTGGCAGGACGCCTACTACGCCCGGGAGTACAATACGCCTACCGACCGCATCGACGCTTGGGGCGTGATCGACCTGCAGTTCCGCCTCGAGAACGACCCCATGGGCCTCAGCGCGCGGCTTTTCGTGAAGAACCTCACCGACGATGACAACATCACCAACATCATCATCGAGGACGCCCTGATCGGCCGCTACCGCAACGCGCGCCTGCTGGAGCCCCGGACCTACGGCGTCATCCTGCAGAAGCGGTTCTAGTCGCACGACGGACCGCCGTGGAGGCGCACGTGCGCCCCACGGTCACGCCCGAAGGCTACGCCGCGCTGCGAGAAGGCGGCCGATGAGCGGACCCGGAGCGCGGTGTTCAACGCGTCTGGCCGAGCCTCTTGCCGACGCAACCTGTCCTTGTTCTCCCGGATGAATTCGCTTTAAGACCTCCCCCGAGGAGAAAGCCCATGACCGAGACATCGAGTGCGATGCGTCGCGGTGCGCTGGTCCTGACCGCGGGTGCGATGGTCGCAGGGTGCGCCACCCGCCCGGGCGCCCGGCCGACCGCCATGGGCGGGGCCCTTGCCAGCCTTGTCCTCGTTGCAGCGCTGTCCGGCGCGCCCTCATCGGCGGAGGCGCAGGGTCCTTGCGCTGGAGCGAAGACCGCCTGCGTGGTCAGCGCCTTGCCGTCGAGCGGGTCTCTGGTCCCGCCGGGGCCGACGATTTTGCGGGTCGAGTTCGACAGACCCATGCGACAGGACAGCTACTCGATAACAAACGCGCCCGGCGGGGCGCCGCCGCCGGTGGCTGGCCCGCCGCGATTTTCGGCGGATGGGCGGACGTTCGAGTTACCCCTGTCGCTTCAACCTGACCTGACCTACGCGCTATCGGTAAACAGCGAAACTCACCGTAACTTCCGTGGCCTGGATGGGACGACGGCGGCGCCTCACGGCATCGTCTTCAGGACGGACCGAAGCAAAGCGGTTCAGCTGAGCGAAGACCGTAGGGGTGCTGCGGGAACGGCAATCCGGACTTTGTCTGATGGCGCAGTGCAGCCTGTCCCAGAGGCGGGCCTGCGGGCAGGTCCTTAAGGCGTCATTCGCCCCCCGGGGGCTGAACCACCCGCCACCGTTTCTTCCCCCTGTTCTCTCAGGCGAGTTTCGTCTAAATTTCCCCCGAGGAGAAAGCCCATGATCGAGACATCGAGGACGACGCGGCGGGGTGCGCTGGTCCTGACCGCGGGTGCGATGGTCGCCGGATGCGCCACCCGCCCGCCCGCGCCGCGGACCCGGCCCGCCGCCCTGACCCTGGAAGAGGCCTTCCTGGGGCGCACGGTGGGCGAGGGGGTGTTCAGCTTTCCCATTGCGCGGGTCAATCGCCGCTTCCGCGCCGACCTTGACGGGCGTCTGGAGGGAGACCGCCTGACCGTGGTGGAGGACTTCTTCTACGAGGATGGCGAGACGAACCGGCTGACCTGGGTGTTTGACCGGGCCGGGCCAGGCCGCTGGACGGGCAGGCGGGAAGATACGGTCGGCGTGGCCGCCGTGACGGAAGACAACGGGCTGATCCGGCTGGAGTACCTGGCCGATGTAAGTTCGCGCGGCAGCGTGACCCGCCTGGGCTTTCGCGATCTGATCTATCGGACAGGCCCCGACGTGATCGTGAACGAGGCGGTCGTGTCCTGGAACGGGCTGCCGCTGGGCTCGGTCCGGTTCGAGATCCGGCGGGCCTGAGGATGTCTCAATACGGCGAGCGCTCGGAACGTGTCGGCGGACTGATGCGCGCGAGCGCCAAGGCGGCCCCGGCCGCCCACAATGATCGCTGCGGTGAAGGAGCATGAGCGTGATCGGACCGGTGGTGGTGACGGGCGCGTCGAGCGGCATCGGACGGGCCTGCGTCGAGCGGCTGGCGAAGGCCGGCGTGCGGACCTTCCCGACCGTGCGCAAGGAGGCCGACGCCCTCTCCCTGACGGAGGCCTTCGGCGCGCTTGTCGAGCCGGTGCTGGCGGATGTGACGGACGCCGCGAGCCTGGCCCGCGCTGCGGCCGAGATCGAGACCCGTCTTGCGGGGAGCCGTCTTGGCGGCCTGGTGAACAACGCCGGCGTCGCCTTGCCGGGTCCTGCATTGAGCCAGCCCCTCGACGAGATCCAGCGCGTGATCGACACCAATCTGGTCGGCGCCATGCGGGCAGTGCAGGCCTTCGGCCCCCTGCTCGGCGCCGTACCGGGCGCGGCGGGCCCCAAGGGCCGGATCGTCAACATCACCTCGGTGTCGGGCAAGTTCGGCTATCCCTTCACCGCCGCCTACGCCGCGTCCAAGCATGGGCTGGAAGGCTATTCCGAAAGCCTGCGCCGCGAACTCATGCTCACGGGCGTCGATGTGATCGTGGTCGGGCCCGGCGCGGTGAAGACGCCGATCTGGGACAAGGGCGCCGCCGTCGACCGGTCGCGCTATGAAGGCACGGGCTGGGCCGCCCCGCTCACCCGGCTGGAGGAGAGCCTGGCCGCGATGGATGAGGAGGGGCTGGAGGCCTCCGTCGTCGCCGATGTGGTGCTGGAGGCGCTGACCGCCGCCCGTCCGAAGCCCCGCTATGCGCCCGTGCCGCAGCCGCTGGTGAACTGGTGGCTGCCGCGGCTCTTGCCGAAGCGCCTGATCGACGGGGTGATCGCCGACCGGCTCGGCCTCAGGCCGAAGTCCGCCACGGAGTAAGGCATGGAGCCGGGCTTAAAGACCTTCAGCCGGCGACGCCTGCTGATCGCCGGAGGGCTCGCCGGCCTTGCCGCGGGGCCCGCCCGGGCGGCGCCGACCGACCGCTTCACCTCCGGCGCCCATGGATCGAAGGTCCTCGACCACTCGGCCTTCGACGCCTTGCTGGAGACCTATGCGCGTCTGGCGGCTGATGGCGTCGTTCGCGTCGATTACGCCGGCTGGGCGGCCTCGCCGAACGACCTCCGGCGTCTGAAGCGGTATCTTTCTGAACTGAGCCGGGCCGATCCGCTCTCGCTGACCCGGGCCGAGCAATTCGCCTACTGGGCCAACCTCTACAATGCGCTCACGCTCGATGTGGTGCTGGCCGCCTTCCCCGTGCGATCGATCCGCGACATCCGGCCCTCGCTGCTGGCCGCCGGTCCCTGGCGCCAGGAGCGCATCACGGTCAGCAGCGCCAGCCTGTCCCTCGATGCAATCGAGCATGACATTCTTCGAAGGGCCTGGCGGGACCCCCGCGTTCACTATGCGGTCAACTGCGCCTCCTTCAGCTGTCCGGACCTGCCGCGCCGGGCCTGGCGAGGGGCCAGTCTCCAGGCCGCTCTCGACGAGGCGGCCCGCACCTATGTCAATCATCCGCGGGCGGTGCGTTTCGAGGGCGACGCCCTGGTCGTGTCCTCGATCTACAGGTGGTACGCCGAGGACTTCGGATCGTCGGATGCCGCCGTGATCGCGCATCTGGCGCGCTTTGCACGGCCGCCGCTCGCGGCGCGGCTGAAGGCCAGCCGCCGGATCGCCCGCACCACCTACGACTGGTCCCTCAACGCGGTCAGGACGGCCGGGTAAGCGCCATTGGCCGGCCGGCTCCCCCCGGACCTGCAATCCCGGATTCCGGAGGGCCGCCACGCACCTTGACCGGATCTTCCTGCGGCCATCGGGTCCAAGCGGTTCACCCTCTTTCGGACCGTCTCGTGGCGGATGTCGAAGCCGCGGTTCGGGTTGTGGAACTTCGCCATGAACGGCGATCTCAGGCGCCTCGGCCGCCGGGCGCTGAGGCTGGGCTGACAGCGGCCGCAGCATCCGCCTCAGGTTGACTTGACGACGCCCGAAAAACGCCCGCGACGGCTCTTGGGCTATGGTGCGGGATCAGAAGGCGTAGCTCAGGCCCGCCTGAAAGGTCCGCTGAGGTCCGGGCAGGATCCCGCGAGAACGATCCACGATCGTCAGCTCGTCGAACAGGTTCTTCACCGCCAGATAGCCGCCCAGGCGGCCGTCCGGCGCGGTGAGATTGATCGTCGCGTTCCAGATGGTGGCGGGTCGGATACGTCCGCGCTGGCCATTGGCGGTCGGGGCGAGGGTGTTGAGATCATCGGTGAACATTTCGCCGGTGTGGACGATCTCGATCTGCCCCTCGAACCAGTCACCCCGGGCGTAGCCGACGGCTCCGGAAAACAGCGTCTTGGGCGCATATGGCAGACGATTGCCGGTGACGACCACATTGGTGAAGCCACTCACGTTGGAGAGCCGTCGGCCAACGAACTTGGCGTCTGACACTACAGTCAGGGCGGCGCGAACGAAGAGGTCGTCGCCGTTCAACAGGCCCAATTCCCGGGCCGAGGCCTGCAGGCTGGCTTCGAATCCCGAGTGTCGGGTCTCGCCGGCGCTGGTCAGGGTCGCGCCGAGCCCCCCGGCGACCGAGGCAGGGACGATCTGGTTCTCGAAGTCCATCCGGAACGCCGCCACGTCAAGGCGAACACCATCTACCGGCTGACCGCGCAAGCCGGCTTCCCAGGCGGTGGAGATCTCCGCGTCGAGGTCGACCGCACCGCCAGTGGTGTTGTTGATGATGTCCTCGACGCGCGGCGGGGCGAAGCCGCGATGCACGCCGCCGAAAAGGGTCCAGCGGTCGTTCATCTCGTAGGCGGCGCCAAGCCCGGGGATCACCTCGTTGAGCGAGGCGGACCCGCGCACGCCGGTCAGCCGGTTCACCCGATCGTACTCGATGCTCTCAATTCGCAGACCGGGACTGACCGACAGCGGCCCCCAGGCCAGACGGGCGGTGGCGAAGCCGGCGATCGCCTTCGCATAGCGCAGATTGTCTTCGATCAGGCCTGCATTACGGCCGACGCCGGCGCGACGGGCGCGGGGCGTGTCGCCGTTGACCTGCAGGCGCGCCTGGCGCTCATTGGCCCAGCGCAGGCCAGCTTCCGCCGACACGTCTGCGCCCAGGGCGGGGCCCTTCCAGGTCAGGCGGCTCTCGGCGCCCCAGGTAATATACTCTCGCAGGCGGCCCTCGTTGCCGCATGTGGTGTCGAGATTGGCCATGCCGCCGCAGGCTGGATCGCTGGCGTCGTTGGGCCGTTGACTGGAGCTGGAAGACTGGCGCCACCAGTCCCGATCGAACCAAGCGTAATGGATCGACGTCTTCAGTTGGAGAGACTCGGAGACCCGCCAGCCATGTGTCGCGGAGGCTCCCACGTGGTCGCTCGTGAAGGAGTCGTTTGCGAAGGGATTGGCGCGCGGATTGGCGGAGAACTCTGCCGCCGTCAGGCCGGAATAGGTGAGCTGACTGTCCTCGGCGAACGTCGATAGGCGCAGGGACAGCCGATGGGCGTCTGACAGGTCGCGCTCGGCCTTGAAATAAATGTCCTCGAACCGCAGGCGCTGGTTGTCGCGCGCGCTGTCGGAACGGGTGGTGTTGATGTGGGCCAGGGTGGCGAAACCCAGCACCTCGCCGCCCACGCTGGCGTCGGTCTCCAGATACCCATTGTCGCCGGCGGCGAAGGTGAGCCGGCCGCCCGGCTCGGTGCGGGCGTCGGGCGTGACGTAGTTGATGACCCCGCCGATGGTCTGGGGGCCGAACCGGATCTGACTCGCCCCTTTCAGCACCTCGATCCGTTCGAAGCGGCGGATCGGCGGGTGATAATAGCTGGCGTTGTCGCCGTAGGGGGCGAAGCTGAGCGGCAGGCCGTCTTCCAGCAACAAGACCTTGGTGGATCGCGTAGGATTGAGCCCCCGGATGCCGATATTGGGCCGCATCCCCATGCCTTCTTCGTCGCGGGCGAAAACGCCGGGCGCCTGACGCAGCGCCTCGTTGACCGTCAGGGGTCGCATGCGGCGCAGGTCTTCGGCCTCGATCGTGGCGCCGGCGCCAGGGATGTTGGGCAACTCCCTTCGGTCTCCGATGACGATCACGGTGTCGAGCAGCGGCGCCTCGTCGGCGGCCTCGGCCGAAAGAGCTGCAGGGGCGCCGACCAGAGCCATGGCGCCAGCGAGGCATAGGGCGGAACGAAAAGACAGGGTACGCATGATGAAATTGCGAATAAGTCGCAATCGCGGCCATGTCAAACGCTCTGCGACATGATCCGGACCCGGGCCGACGCGTCGCGGTTACGATCTCGCCTCGTCCCACCTCGGCGGCGCCGGAGCTTAAGGCGAAGCGGCTGCGGGGCTTGAGCCTCAGGCAAGGATGACAGGCGATAGGGATTTCAGGTCCTGACTAACGGGCGACATTTGGAATGGCAGTCATCCGGCGGCGACCGGAGCGGACCGCCCATAGCATGCCGTAGTCGCCGCCCAACGCTCCTCTGCCCCTCAGCCCGAAAGGCCTGAGCGGAAGGGGCATGCATCCGAGCGTGTCCCAAGCAGGCTCCAATTTTGGAGCATTGCCTTGAATGCCGCAGGGGAGAATCGATTCTCATGACCAAGATGGTTCGCGCCCGCATCCCGCTCGATATCCAGGAGGCACAGACGTTCGACAGGTTCCGCGACATGGCGGAACCGGTCTGCTCAGGCAGGGATGTCGGGAGGGTTGGGGGCGGTGTGGGCGGTCGTGAGCGAGGCGGTCTGCCACTCGAACCGCCGCAATACGGTCCATACGCCGGCCAAATCAGGCTGGGGCTTTGATCCTGCCGAGATGGTCGCGCGCAAGGTTTGGAAGCAGACGTTCGGTGATCGCCTCCTCGATTGCCGAACGAATGTCCGGCCCGGTGCGAGCAAACCCCAAAAGCCGGGCGGTCTCCGTGATGAGCTCTTCCTCGGTCATGGAGAGGTTTTCCTGCAAGGCGTGGCGGGCTGCGGCCTCGAACTCGACTGGCGCGATCATCGCGGGTTTGCGCACCGTGTCCTGTGCTGAAAGTTGCCCACGGTCCCTGCCGAAAATCGTGGCGCCGGGCCGACTCCAGAAGTCGCCTTCAGGCGATATCTCCCCTGACCGTTCGCAGTACTGGAGCGCCCGAAGGGCCGTCTGTTGGACGACGTTTCCGGCGCGCTGCAGGCCGCAAATCGCGGCAAGCCGTCGACCCGCCTCCTCCGAATGGATGGGTTGTTCCTGCTCCACGATGCGGAGCATCCAGGAGGCGACTTGAGCGAGACCGAAGTCCTGCGGTTTGGCGGCGCCGTCGGACACACGGAATTCGGCCTTCAGGTAGGGATCAAGCCGATTAGGCCCGGAAGACGGCAGGAACCCTCCGTCCCCGACCTCGTCGCCCACCTGATCGTGGTGATCCTCGTCTGGATCCGACGGCTTTGGATCATCGGACCTGGCCGGCCGTTCACCTGCAAGCGCCGCCCGGATCGAGTTCCCGATTCTCTCGATCTCGCGCTCGCGCTTGTAGAACCAGTCTGTGGACCAGATGCGATGCAGCCGCCAACCGCGGTTCTCAAGGATCATCTGCCGCAAACGATCCCGGTCCCGTGCGTAGCGGGATGAATGGTAGGCCGCCCCGTCACATTCGATGCCGAGCAGGTAGCGACCCTCGTCGCAGGGATCGATCACCGCCAGATCGACGAAGAAGCCAGCCATGCCAACCTGCGGCCGCACTTCATAGCCAAGGCCGCGAACAGCCTGCGCCACGTCTTCCTCGAATGGCGAGTCGAACCCCCGTTCGGTCTCTGTGGCGACTGCTGCATAACCGTCTTTGGCGAGCTTCAGGAATTCCTGCAGGGCCCGGACGCCCGGCTTGCCAGCGCCGTCGAGGCGAATGTCCTCCGCCACGATCGAGGAGAACACTTCGCATCGCTTCCGGGCGCGGGTGATCAACACGTTCAGGCGGCGCTCGCCGCCATCACGCCCCACAGGTCCGAAGTTCTGGGTGAGTTTTCCGTTGGCGTCCCGACCGTAACCCACGGAAATGAAGATGACGTCCCGCTCGTCGCCCTGGATATTCTCCAGGTTCTTGATGAAGAGCTCCTTCCGGTCGCCGGAGGGCTTCATCAGAGCCTCTAGCTCCGGGTGCTTCCGGGCAAGCTCGTCGACCTGGTCGCGTATGCAGTCACGCTGCGCGACCGAAAAGGCGCCGATGCCGAGGGATAGCTCCGGGCTGCGCCGCGCATGCTCGAGCGCCGCCCTTGCGATGAGACCCGCCTCAACTTCATTTCGTGCCGTCTTGCCACGCTCATAGCCGCCCTCGGGTACAGGCCGGAAGACGAGGCCCGTATCCCCGTCCGTCGTTCTGGCGACGATTGAGGGAGGCAGCATGAGTTCGCCGCGATAAAAATTCCGGTTCGAGGTCGCGATCAGAGCCGGATGCTCGCTGCG
This sequence comes from Phenylobacterium sp., assembly GCF_020253645.1. GTDB lineage: Bacteria > Pseudomonadota > Alphaproteobacteria > Caulobacterales > Caulobacteraceae > Phenylobacterium. Next base: position 6,997 of record NZ_JADCBG010000203.1, on the reverse strand, counting down.
GTAGTGCCACTTCAGCATCCGCTCCGGAAATCGCGGCGCGCAGAGGTTCAGGATGCTTTCCACATCCTTGATGGCCGCCTTTCGGGGTGAGCCGGCAGGAAGGTCATCCTCCTCGTCATCCGCCCCCTCATCATTGATGAGGCGGTTAAAGAAGTTGGTCGGAGGCAACTGCCGATCATCACCCACGACCACGAACTGCCGGCAGCGCGCAATTGCGCCGAGAGCGTCCTCGGGACGCACCTGGCTCGCCTCGTCGATGACAAGCAGATCAAATTCCAGGGCCATCGGCTGCAGATACTGGGCCACCGAGAGCGGGCTCATGAGGAAGACGGGCTTGATGCGCTGCACAGCTTCGCCAGCCTTCAGCATAAGCTTTCGCACGGGCATATGATTGCGTTGCTTTCTGAGCTCATCGGCAAGGATGCCCATCGCGCCCGTCGACCCCGTCGGACGCCGGTCGATATGGGCTCGGGAGACCTGGTCCGAAGCCAGCCGTATCCGGTCTTTATCCGCAGTCCTGAACCGCTTGAGGAGACGATCGAGTTCATCCCCGAGCACTTCGCCAAGCTCCGGATTTTGCGAGCGAAGCCGGTTCCACTTCGCCTCGAAGATCGCAAGGGCAAGAATCGGCTCGAGCTGAGCGGGCGCCACGCGACCGGCGTAGGCGCCTTCGGCAAGCCGTGGACAGCCAAGCTGCCGAATCCAGGCCAAGCCGTCCCGCGCCGCAGTCCAGTCGACTAGGGAAGCGAAATTCTCGGACCACTGGATCGCCGTCGCAAGCAGCAGCTCGCACGGAACCTCCCGCAGGTCGGCTTCCTCGAAGGCCAGATTCAGGTCCAGTTTCAGGGCTTCGACTGCATCGCCAAACGCAGCCTCCGCAGCCTCGCCTGCACGCCCAAGGCGATCCGCGAGGTCCTGAGCCTCTTTGGAAGGGAGCATCGGAAGGCGGATGCCGAGGATCTCCTCGGCATGAACCAGCCTCGGCAACCAGGCGGCCAGTTCCGCCAGTCGCTCCCAGTCCGAATGGAGGCCGCGCCAGTGCGACCCCAGCACCGGTTCCACCCTCTCACCAAGGGAAAGGATTGTGGCTCGGACCTGCTTGAGTTCAATCAGGGCGTCGAGCTTTTCCAGCCGGATCCGGCCTTGTTTCGGCCAGACGCCACTCCAGTGTCCGCGCACCTCTGCGACGGCGTCCCGGTAGGACTTCGAGAGGAACCTGAAGATGGAGTCGCCGCGGCCCGCAATGACAACGCGGACCTGCGACCAGTCCCGCTCAAGGGCGTCTGGACGGAAGGCCTGGGTTACGACGGCCTCAAGACTCGCGAGCCGGAGCCCGTTCTGGACAGCGACACCAATCTCCGCGAGGACGTTGCGCCAACGACCATCGGCGATGATCTCCTCGAATCCGGCAGGGCGAGTTGCAATCAGATTGAGCGCATCCAGCCAATCCGGCATTCGACGGAGTGGAAATTCACCAGGAACGGTAAGTCGTCGCCGGACTGCATTGACCTCTTCAACAAGCGCTGTTGCGGCTTCTCTGCAGCCCGCGATCCGTGGTCTCAGGCGGTCACGGGCCAGCGGATCTGGCGATGGAACGCCAACGCCCCGCCAGGGGTGAAGCGCCGGAGTCCCGGACGTCAGAAGGCGACCGGCGACCAGCGACGCCTCGCGCCGGACGTCCTCCACGCGGGCCGGAGTCCATTCTGCGGCGTTCGGAAGTTGGAAGTCCGGCGTTGGCGCTCCGGCGCCCCTCAGAAACGAAATCTCACCCATGAGCCTGAAAGGAGTGAATCCGAGCGGATCGGGCGTGTGAAGCAGGTCGGAATGGCTGCGAAGCCGTGTCTGCGTCTCACCGAGCGCGGCGAAAGCGGACTCAGCCCACATCGGCGGGGGTGCGGTGTTCTGGCCCTTCCGAAGCTGTTCGAGCACAGAGCTCTTTGACGACTTTCGGCTGTGAAGTTCGAGGCAGATGGGTCCCAGCTTCGCCGCCGCCAACCGCTCGTGCACGACTTCCAGCGCCGCCATCTTCTCAGCCACGAAGAGAACGGATTTCCCGCTGGCCACGGCGCCGGCGACGATGTTGGTAATTGTCTGCGACTTGCCCGTGCCGGGCGGTCCCTGGATCACGAGGTTCTTGCCGGCCAGAACCTCCTGGATCGCGATGGCCTGGGAACTGTCCGCGTCCGTGACATGGATCAGTTCGGCAGGCGTAAAAACCTGATCAAGCCGATCATCCTCGGCGATCAGAGGGGTATCTGCGATCTCGTCGTCATCAAAATCACGCAGCAATAGCTGCCTGAGGAGGCCGTTTTCCAGCAGGACGCCATCGCCCCAGCTGTCCGGCTTCAGGTCCCGCCAAAGCAGGAACTTCGAGAAGGAGAAAAACCCGAGGAGCATCTCATTCTGGTGGACCCGCCAGCCTTCCAGGCCTTCAACAGCACTTGCAACGTCGTCGAAGTATTGACTCGGGCTCCAATCCTCACGCTCCGGAATCTCGGGAAGCTCGACCCGGAACTCTTCCTTCAGCCAGGCCTGCAGGCTCAGGTTCGTGATGAGATCCTCATCACGAACCTGGAGCCTGAACCGATCGCGCGCTCCCTCCCGGATCAATTCGACCGGCAGCAGCAGGAGAGGGGCGAACCGCTCGACCTCGGATCTGGCGTCCTCACGCCACTCCAGGAATCCCAGCGCAAGGAACAGGACGTTGACCCCCTGCTCCTCCTCAAGCGTACGGCCTTCATGGTAGAGGCTCAGAAGGCGCTTCTGCAGCCCATCCAAGGTCATCTGTGTTTGAAGCCTGGTGTTCGAGTGGCGATCTGAGTCCGCGCTCGCTTCGGCCAGCCCGGTCTGGCCTTGATCTTCGGCATCCTCGCCGCGGCCGTGTGCAAACGTAAACGCACCTCTGCTGCGGAGGCGGGCAAAGACTTGATCGCTCAGTTCGTCGAAGATGCGGACCTGCCGCGCCTTGCCCGATTTCAAGGGGGTATTGATGAGCCTGTTCCGCAAAGACCGGTCGAGAAGTCGGTCTCGCGCAAGCTCCAATGCCGTCTGCATCGTGTCGGAAAGGAGACTATTGTCGCCTTTCTGTTCCGACGCGACCGATGGCTCAGGACCACCATCCTGAGGGTCCACCACGGTTCCTGACATAACCACCCCCAACCCAGAAGTGAGACTGGGCCAAACCGGCGGAGGTCGCGAGTCTTGCTCGAGCCCCTCGACGTGAGCCTTGTGACGCCCTCAGAACTACAGCCGATGCTGTTGTTCACTAGAGACCGAAAGATTCAGCCTCTGGCAATAGAGCGCACAGGCTGCGGAACAGGTGTCGCCGGGCGATGACCGTGACGAAGAACTGGCGCCTGACCTTCATCAGGATCGATGAAACGAAAATGGCCGACCTGGACCTGGAGGATGATCACTGATGGCCATGACCCTGCATCCTTCCCTCGCGGTTCACCCCGGTGACTGGCTGAAAAGCGAGATCGTCGACCCTCACGGCGTGAGCATCAATCGCCTCGCCGCCGCCTTCCATGTGACCCGCCAGACCCTCAGCAACCTCTTCAATGGCCACACCGCGCCGTCCGCCGACATGGCGATCCGGTTCGAGAAGGCGTTCGGCGTCAGGGCCGATACCTTGATGCGCATGCAGACCGCCTATGACATGGCGCAGGCCAGGGCCCGGGCCGACGACATCGTCGTCGATCGGGTTTTCATCGACTCCTGAGACGTTCGGGGCGCTTCGACCTCGACGCCGGCTGGCATCACTACAAGTGGGTTCAGACTTGAGCCGCCCCGGAGACGCGCCTCGTTCCGGGCCTGAACCGGCCCTCGAACCCCGCCCCAAGGGACGTCTCCGCAGACGGTTCAGGCGCGAATAGGCCCGCAGGTTCCGCGACATGTCGGAACCGCTCTGCTCAGGCAGGGATGTCGGGAGGGTGGGTGGCGGTGGGGGCAGTCTGCAGACAATTGATCTCCGTCATGGGGCAATGGCTTCTCAGGCAGGTGACCTAGATTTGAAGACCTGCGGGAACTCATCAAGGCGAAGCCTGGTGGCCGGACTAGGTCGCCTCTCGGGCTTACGTGCCGCGACCTAATGGCGATTGAGGGTGGGGCGCCAGGATCAACCCGGCCGAGTGGTCGGAGGGCGGTCAGGAATTGAGCGCTCCGCGGCGTACTCCGAGGAAAGGCGACCCACGAGTTCCTCGACACTAGGAACGCCCAGGACACCCGAGACTGAGTGCCCTGCACTCCAGATGTCTCGCCATCGCCTCGGACCGTCACCCTCAGGGCCGTAGAGGGCGCGGGCGACGTCCGGGTCGGGATTGCGGTCGAGGGCCTCAGGATCAAGTCCCGCCGCCCGGACTGACGGGCGTAGAATGCTCGTTGGTAGACCTGTGAAGGCGGGCGTGAGGATCACGTCATCCATGCCGCTGTCGACCAGCATTTGCTTATAGGCCTCCGGCGCGGCGCTCTCCTGGGTCGCGATGAAGCGCGTTCCCATATAGCCGAGATCACACCCCAGGACCTGCGCCGCCTGCAGGGAGGCGCCATCCGACAGGCCACCCGCAAGTATCAGTGGGCCATCAAAGAATGTGCGGACAGCTCGGACGAAAGCGAACGGATTGGCCCAACCCGTCTGGCCGCCGGCGCCGGCTGTCAGGAGGACGAGTCCGTCCGCACCTGCCCCAATGGCCCTGCGGGCGTGTTGTACTGAAGCAACGTCCGCGAAAACGAGGCAACCTGCAGCGTGAAGCGGCGCCACGACGGGCTCTGGCGACCCGACGCTGGTGATCACCATCTCCACGCCATGGGCGATCAGGCGATCGAGATCTGCGCCGAGAGTCGGGCTGCGCATGATCAGGTTCGGGCAGAAGGGCGCCGCGCGAGGAGAGAGTCGGCTTCGGAGCTGGCCCAGCCAGTCGTCCAGCTCGTTCGGCGATCGACAGTTGGCCGTCGGAAAAGCGCCAATCACTCCCGCCTTGCAACAGGCCTCGACAAGCGGCAGACCGGAGACCCGAAGCATGGGTGCGGCAATCACCGGCAGCGAAAGCCGGCCCAGGATGTCGGCGAAAGGGTCCGCTTCGGCCACGCCAATCACCCCCGGCGTTCGGCAGGATCGTTCACGGGAACCGCGAGCCTCACCGCCAGTTCCCTGAGCTCACGTTTCAGGACCTTGTCCAGGAGCCCCTTTGGCAACTCGTCGACCACATGAAGGCTCCGCGGCCTCTTGAAGTCGGCCAGACGCTCCAGGCACCGCGCCCGGATGGCGGCGAGCGTCTCGTCGGGTCGTCCCTGGATCACGACGAAGGCGACAGGGACCTCGTCCAGCATTCGATCCGGTAGTCCGACGACTGCGGCTTCCCTGACACCCGCGACCTCGAGGATGACCTGCTCGATCTCGACGGCGGCGACGTTCTCGGCTCCTACCTTCAGGATGTCCTTGGTACGCCCCGCGTAGAAGGCGTGACCGTCGGGGGCGGCGATGACCTGATCGCCGGTGCAGAACCACCCGTCGGGGTCGAAGGCCTCGGAAGTGGCCTGAGAATCATGGAGATAGCCTTGGAAGATAGTCACGCCGGGCTGGCCCTTGATCCAGAGGCTGGCCACCTCGCCCGCTGAAGGCGGAAGTCCGTCCTCACGCCTCAGGTCCACCCGGTAGCCGGGATTGACCCGCCCCATTGCGCCCTCTGGCCCAGGGTGATGCAGATCCGAGCTCAGTGGCTGGCTGATCATCTCCGTCATCCCGAAGGCGCCTAGCGTCCGGATGCCCCAGCGGGAGCTGACCGCCTTCAGGTCTCCCGCGCAGACCCAGGTCCTGAACCGGTGAGAGGGCGGATCCGGCAGCCCAGAGACCGCCTGCAGGGTGAAGCCGACCATGTTGGCCCACGTGCATCCATGGGCCACCGCTACATCCCAGAACCGGGTCGCGGAGAAGCGCGGCATCAGGACGACGCTCCCTCCCGAATTCAGGGTCCCGAGGAAGTTCCAGCTCAGGGCAACGGCGTGGAATAGCGGCAGGAAGACGAGGCAGCGGTCCTCCGGCGTGAGGCCGAAGTGCGCGGCGTTGGCCCTGGCCGCCCACAGCACATTCGCGTGGGTCCAGACCACACCCTTCGGGCGCGCCGTTGTCCCGGAGGTATACATAACGCTGCAGGGCGCCTCCGACGTCGCCTCCCAGGTCGGGCAGGCCTCGAGTGGAGCCCTCAATGTGTCCAGGGATTGGGCGTCCGGCAGGTCTGTCGGATCGATGGAGACAATCCAGCGACAGTTTGCCGCCCTCTTCTTGAGCAGGCCGGCATAGGCCGAACTGGTGATCGCACCTACGGCCCGTGAGTGTTCGACAAAATAGGCGAGTTCGTCCCGGGTCGCCCGGGTATTCGTCGTCACCGCGACCGCGCCGATCCGAGCGCAGGCGAACCAGGCCAGCAGCAGGGCTGGATGATTGTCGAGATGGATGATGACGGCGTCGCCAGGCTTCACGCCCATGCCGGCCAGACCTGCGGCGTAGGCGCGGGTCTCGTCTGCGAATCCCGCATAGCTGTAGGCCTTGGTCTCACCCTCGGCGGGGCTCCAGATCAGCAACGGCTTGTCACCGAAGCGCAAGGCCTGCCTGTCGAGAAGGTCCGGCGCATTGCGACCCACAAAGGGACTGAGCTCCATCCTTCAACCTCCAATGACGGGCGTTGCACGTCTGCGCGCCCTCACCCTCCAGCGCCCCTCGACCATGGCGGCCCCCATGGGATTTCGACGGTCGGCGCCGCGGGCGTGTGAGTGGAGGGAAGCGAAGTCCCACATGCCGCCCGGGTCGGATCTGACCTCATCCCAGGCTCTTCGCATACGTGATCACTGTGTCCGCGATCAGCTGGGGCTGTTCTGGAAGCATGGCGTGACCGGCGTTGGGCGCCTCGATTACGGAGACCTGGGCGCCGAGCTCCTCCTTGAGGATCCGGGCGTTTGCTGGGGGAGCGAGGATGTCTTCCCGGCCCTGGATGACCAGGAT